>JBQTJG010000470.1:0-1739 GCA_052387355.1 Armatimonadota bacterium
CGCAAGGGCCGATCCATAGAACGTCAGCCAGACGAGCAGGAACTCCGCAAACTCGTCGTACCAGGGCAGCGCCCGCTGGACGACGTACCGATACCACACCCCGGTCAGGACGATGACGGCCATCCCAACCATCAGGATCGTGCAGAACACCTCAAGCGCGGACACGACGACGTCCGCCGCGCGGGCGAGACCAGACGGCCGGGGCGTGGGAACCTCGTGGCCCCGGCTGACCTGATCCGTCGCCATCACTCAGCGAAGCGCCTGAATCAACCTGATGAGCTGGGGCCCATTGGGCACAGACTTGGCAAACTCGTCGTAGATCTTTTCGGACGCCGCGATGAAGATCCGCTTGTCGACTTCATTCACCTGAAGCCGCGCGTTGGCTCTTTGCATCTCCTGCACCAGCGAGCCATCCAACCGCGCGCCCTCGCTGCGGGCAAAGTCCCCGACCTCCTCGGCGATCCTTCGCAAGGTGATCCTGGTATCCGCGGGCACGCCCTGCCACCAGCGCTCGCCCGCCGTGGGATAGGCCGGGGAGTAGACGTGACCGGTGAGGGAGAGGAAGCGCTGGACCTCGTGGAACTTCGCGCCCCAGATCTGCGCCAGAGGGTTCTCCTGGCCGTCCATCACGCCGGTCTGCAGGGCGGAGAAGACTTCCGCGAAGGCCATCGGCGTCGGGTTGGCCCCATACGCCTGGAACATCTTCTGCCGCCACACGCCCCGCGGGATGCGCAGCTTGATGCCCCGCAGATCGTCCGGCTTGGTGATCGCGCGGACGTTGTTGGTGACGTGGCGGAACCCGTTCTCCCAGAAGGCCAACAGGCGGAGCCCCCGCACAGGCTGCGGATCGAATAGCGCCTTCTTGACCTCAGCACTGTCCGCCACGGCCTTCATGTGCCGGTGGCTGACGATGATATAGGGCATCTCGAACGCGCCGAACGCGTCATCCACTGAGCTCATGATCGTCGATGGGAGGAACATCTCCAGGGCGCCGACGCGCACCCCTCGGATCATGTCCTCATCGGTCCCGAC
Source organism: Armatimonadota bacterium (assembly GCA_052387355.1). GTDB lineage: Bacteria > Sysuimicrobiota > Sysuimicrobiia > Sysuimicrobiales > Humicultoraceae > JBQTJG01. The sequence continues at coordinate 1,033 of JBQTJG010000470.1, forward strand.
CTGGCTGGAGTGGAAGACGCGCATCTCCACCCGGCCCGCCAGTTCCTGATTGACGCGTCTCGCATACTCGTTGGCGGTCAGATCGAACAGCGAGCCCGGGAACCCGACATGGCCGAATCGAATGACGACTCTCTGTTGGCCACCTGCAGGGGGAATGGCCAGGAGAGTGAGCGCCGCGGCCAGGATCAGGGCCGCTGCGGAACGGGTGAGGAACCGCGATCCTTGCATAGGATCTCCTCCCTTCGATTGTCGGCGTCTCACTGCAGCCCGGCACCGACTGCCCCGGGATTCCTCGGGACTCCAGCGGTCTCCTCCTGACGCCGGCCTACACGGCACGGCTTGCCGTGCGCTAACGCCCTCTCCACGCGGGCGTCCGTTTTTCCAGAAAGGCGCGCACCCCCTCGCGAAAGTCCTCGCTCATGTAGCACCGAAGGATCAGATCGTCGCCATCGGTCATCCGGCGACGCTCCTGGATGCGGCGGATGGCTTCCTTAGACACCTGGATCGTCAGGGGGGCATGCTGGCCGATGGAGGCGGCGACCTCTTCCACATGACTCTCAAGGCGATCGGGAGGGACCATCGCGTTGACGAGTCCCAGGCCGTGCGCCTCCTCGGCAGACAGCAGGCGCGCGGTGAGCAGCAATTCCCTGGCGCGGGCGGGCCCGACGGCGTCGACCAGGCGAGCATAGTTGGTCATCGACAGGCAG
>JBQTJG010000471.1:0-1526 GCA_052387355.1 Armatimonadota bacterium
CTGCCCATCACGCGGCGCTCGCGGTTCCACGCGGTCTCGCCGTGGCGAATGATGAGGAGGCTCGACGCCTCCGTCTCAGGCGACATCCGCCGCGGGCTCCGCGTGTGGGTTTCTGAGCCCGCAGAACTCCTCGTAGTCGATGAGCGCCTTGATGGTCGGCGCGTCGCCGCACACCGGGCACTTCGGGTCGCGACGGAGCTTGAGGATGCGCACGTTCATGCCGAGCGTCTCGACGTGCGCGAGCCTGCCGATGAGCGGAGAGCCGGCACCCAGAATGAGCTTGATGGTCTCGAGCGCCTGGATGCAGCCGACGAGGCCGGGCAGCACACCGAGCACACCCGCTTCCTGGCAGCTCGGTGCCATGCCCGGAGGCGGCGGCTCGGGGAAGAGGCAGCGATAGCACGGGCCTTCTTTGGGCTTGAACACGGTGGCTTGGCCTTCGAACTGAAAGATGCTGCCGTGCACGTTGGTCTTGCCGAGCATCACGCACGCGTCGTTGACCAGGTAGCGGGTCGGGAAGTTGTCGCAGCCGTCGACGATGACGTCGTAGTCCTTGAACAGCTCCATCACGTTGGAAGAGTCGAGGCGCACACGGTGCTCGACGACCTTGAGGTCGGGGTTGAGCGCTTCGAGCGTGAGCCGCGCCGACTGCGTCTTGGGCATGCCGACGCGGTCGTTGGTGTGGAGGATCTGTCTTTGTAGATTGGACATGTCGACGGTGTCGTTGTCGACCAGGCCTATCGTGCCCACGCCCGCCGCCGCGAGGTAGAACGCGACCGGCGAGCCGAGACCGCCAGCGCCGAGGCACAGCACCCTGGCTTGGAGCAGCTTCGCCTGCCCGGCTTCACCGACCTCGGGGAGCAGGAAGTGGCGGCTATAGCGCTCGAGCTGCTCGGGCTTGAACTTGAACGGCTTGTCCCAGCTGTAGCCGGCGCCTTTCCACGCGCCGTAGCCGCCCGTCATCGAGCGCACGTCGCGGTAGCCCATCTCTTTCAGAATTCTGCCGGCGAGCAGCGAGCGCACCCCGCTTTGGCAGTAGGTGATGATGGGCTGGTCCTTCTCGACCTTGCCCTCGATCTGCATCTCGAGAAAGCCGCGCGGCACGCTGAGCGCGCCCGGCAGATGGCCTTCGCGGTACTCTTCCTTCTCACGCACGTCGACGAGCACGGGAGCGTTGCGTCCCGATACTGCGGCGCGCACCTGGTCGATCGACAGCTCGGGGACGAGCTTGCGCGCCTCTTCAAGGATCTGCTGATAAGTTCTCGACATATAGAGACTCCGAACAGCTAGCTACCCACCGCGCGGCGGGCGAGTCAACCCTGCAAACCGTCAAAGAGCTCGACCCGGTACTCGAGCCAAGCAGCCACGCTGCGCGCATAGCTCGGCGAGACCAGGGCACGCGGCCAGTTGATTGCGCCGATGAGCGGTTGGCGACGCGACAGAAAAAGCGGGTTGCGCGTCAGGCCGAAGAAGTAGCGCACCTTCTCGCCGTCGGCCCGCGCGAGCAGGTGGCGGCGCCAAAGATA
>JBQTJG010000472.1:0-1668 GCA_052387355.1 Armatimonadota bacterium
GAGACGCCCTCGCGCACCTTGTCAGGGGTCATCGCCGCCTGGTTCTGGAACAGCCAGTCCTCGAGCGCGTCGGCCCTCCCCTTCTCGCGGGCCAGGCGGACAGCCACCGCCGCCTCGCACGCCGCCTGATGGCTCCCGCCCATCGTGTTGCACTCGGGATCGAGCGGAAAATCCTTGGTGAGGAAGGCGATCTTCCCAGGGTGCTTCTGCTGCAGTCGGGCGAGCACCGGCTTGTACTCGCGGAACGTCTGGCCGCACGGCGGGCACTGGTAGTCATTGAACTTGACGATCACCACCGCAGCTCCCCCGCCGCCGGTGACGATGGGGACGCGCGGCTGCGCCTCGAGAAACTGCTCGAGCTGCTGAATGGCGCCGGGTGGAAGCGGGGCCGCAGGCTGGCTGGCCGCCTGAACCGCAGGCGCCGTGTCGGTCGCGGCGGGCGCCGCCGTGGCCGACATCGGTTCAGCGGGAAACACTGCCATCGAGACGACGGCGGCGGCGGCGAACGCGAGAGCTGAGCCGAGAGCGGCCGGCGTGCGAAGAAGCGTGCGCATGTCGCGCGAGGCGCGGCTGGGAAGCGTAGTCATGGGGTAACGAGCCTGGGATCCGGAAAGGACGAACAGGGCGACGATGGCCGCATACGTGCCCACGCACAAGAGACAGATCGTCTTCAGCACGAACCACGATGCGTAGCCGAGGTAGAGCACGCCCGCCAGGCCCAGCGTCGACAACGCAAAGACATAGCCGGCCAGGTTGGTCCGCGCCGTACGGGACTGCTGACACAGGCCAATCAACCCGATAACAGCCGCGAAGTAAACGACGCCAATCAGCGCCACGGGAATGCCGGCCACCGATCCGAACCCGCTCGTATACGCGTTGGTGCAACTGAACGTGGCGCTGACGTCGCACACGCTGGAATACAGCGGGTCGTTGAGGATTTGGTAGTGGACCCACGTGGAGGCGGCCGAAAATCCGAGGCCCACGATCGCGGCCACTACCATCCACCGGACCGGCGGCGCGGCGTCGGCCTTCGGTGTCGAAGCGTGCGGCGAAGCCATTATGCGGATTTTACTCCCAGCAAGGCTCCCCCGCTGTCCACCGGGCCTTGCGGGCTCCGCCTCGCAGGGTGGCCGCGCTGGTCTGCCCTGCTCCCCACCAACCGGCTAGCAAGCACGCGGTCGGGGCCCCGTCCACAGGGCGGGCCGGCTTACAACGACGTCTGGAAGCCGAAGACAGCCCCCATGGGGTTGGCCAGCAAGACGGTTTAGGGAATGCGGAACGTCACCATGTCCTCGAGTGGCGTGGCCAGCCCCCCGGGGGCCATGTCGCGCTCGGTCGGCGCGATGCCGTCGACAAAGACAAAGACGCGCCCATTGGCCGACGAGCCGTAGGCGCGCTGGGGGATCACGCGGCCGCCTGCGGGTTGCACACCGACGTAATAGTCGTCCACCAACGGTCGCCCGTAACAGTCCGAGCCATGCACCCGGGCACCCTCGCGGGCGCGAAGGACGAGCTGGTACCCCGCCTCGGCGAGGCGTCCGAGAGTGGCCGCATCCAGCCATGGCCCCTCACCGGACGGGCAGGGCGCGGTCAGGCTGTCAAGGGTGGCGGCGAAACCTCCGGAGGCCCCGCGAAACGCCAGTTGGGACTCGTGGAGCGTCGAGGAGG
>JBQTJG010000473.1:0-3329 GCA_052387355.1 Armatimonadota bacterium
GAGCGAATGAGTGCATGCCCTCACAGCCTGATATCGTGGAGCGTGTTCGAGCGACCTCAGTCAAGAGGAGGCTCTACCTGCCGCATGCGTTGCGACAGATGGCACGCCCTGATCGGATGATTACGACTGGCGAAGTTCGGTCCGTGATTGAACATGGTGAACTGGTCGAGGATTATCCCGACGATCCTCGCGGGCACAGCTGCCTGATGCTTGGCTTCGGCGAGGACGGACGCGCAGTCCATGTGGTCTGTGCACCAAAGGAGGAGTATTTGGCGATCATTACTGCGTATCTTCCGGATTCCCAGGAATGGGCGGAGGGATTCAGACAGCGGAGATCCTCGTGAAGTGCGTGCACTGTCGAGGCGACATGACGCGACGGACTGCGCCTGTACATGTCCATCGTGGTGGATGCCACGTTGTTCTCGACGCGGTGCCCGCCTGGGTCTGTCAGCAGTGCGGCGAGCCGTATTTCGAAGAGCGAGAGGTCGACGCCATCCAGAACCTCATCCAGTCAGTCGAAGAGAATGCGAGGAGAATCACTGCGATTCCTTAGAACGTCGAACATGCCAGTGGAGCGGACGGCGGCTCGCATTCGCTCGCTCGCCGCCGCTCACTGGCGGCGTTAGACAGCCACAGTGACCGCGGAGTTATCACGACTGGCCTCGGTGAACGACGAGGAGACCCGCGCATGATCAGCGCCAGTTTCGACAGCACGAAGACCCCGCTTCAGGAGCTGCTCGCGCGGGCCGATGGTGGCAAGCTCCAGCTTCCCGACTTCCAGCGCGGCTGGGTCTGGGACGATGACCGCATCCGGAGCCTTCTCGCGAGCGTGTCGGTCTCGTTCCCGATCGGAGCGGTGATGCTGCTCGAGACCGGCGGCCAACACGTCCGCTTCAAGCCGCGGCCGCTCGCCGGAACGCACGAGCGCCTGCGCGAGATCGCGCCGGAGACGCTGATCCTCGACGGGCAGCAGCGGCTGACCTCGCTCTACCTGGCGCTCATGAGCGAGGCCGTCGTCGAGACGAAGGACGCCAAGGGCAAGCCGATCCGGCGGTGGTACTACCTCGACATGAAGCAGGCCGTCGCGGTCGAGGACGACCGCGAGGACGCGGTGCTGTCCGTTCCCGAGGACAAGCAAACTAAGGCCTTCGGCGGCGAGATTACCTTGGACGTGACCACACCAGAGCGGGAGTACGCCGCCGACCTCTTCCCGGTGAACCGCATCTTCAAGAGCGCCGAGTGGCGGCAGGCCTACAACAAGCACTGGAACTACGCGCCGGAGAAGATCCAGCTCTACGACCGGTTCGAGCGCGAGGTCATCAAGCGTTTCGAGCAATACCAGGTGCCGGTGATCGAGCTGAAGAAGGAGACGCCCAAGGAGGCCGTCTGCCTCGTCTTCGAGCGCGTGAACACGGGCGGCGTGGCGCTCAACGTGTTCGAGCTTCTGACGGCCTCGTTCGCCGCCGACGACTTCCAGCTCCGAGATGACTGGAACGCCCGCGAGCAACGCCTGAAGAGCCAGCACCCTGTCCTGCGCAACCTCCAGAGCGACGACTACCTCCAGGCCATCTCGCTGCTCGTGACGCAGACGCGCCGGCGCGATGCGCTCACCGCCGGCGTCGGCGCCGACAAGGCGCCGGGCATCAGCTGCAAGCGCAAGGACATTCTGAAGCTCGAGGTGGCCGACTGGCAGATCTGGAGCGGGCGCGTCGAGGCCGGCTTCGTGCGCGCCGCGCGCTTCCTCTACGGGCAGAAGGTCTTCAACGCACGCGACCTACCCTACCGCACCCAGCTTGTGCCGCTCGCCGCGATCTTCGTAGACCTCGGAAGGGATGGCGAGACCGAGGGCGCGCGCCAGAAGATTGCCCGCTGGTACTGGTCCGGCGTGCTGGGCGAGCTTTACGGCGGCGCCATCGAGAGCCGCTTCGCGCGCGACCTGCCGGAGGTCGTAGCGATGGCGCGCGGCGAGGCGACCGAGCCCATCACGATCCAGGAGTCGAGCTTCCAGGCCAACCGACTGCTCACCCTGCGCACCCGCAACAGCTCGGCCTACAAGGGGCTCTACGCGCTCCTGATGCGCGACGGCGGTCGGGACTTCCGCACCGGCGAGCCGATCGAAGCCCAGACCTTCTTCGACGACAAGGTCGACATCCACCACATCTTCCCGGAGAAGTGGTGCAAGGCGGCCGGCATCGAGACCGGCACGTACAACAGCGTGATCAACAAGACGGCGCTCGCGGCGCGGACAAACCGCCAGATCGGAGGCCGCGCGCCGTCGAAGTACCTGCCGGCCATCGAGAAGGCCGCCGGCGTCGGGGCGGAGCGCTTGGACGAGATCCTGCGCTCGCACTGCATCGCGCCCGGGGAACTGCGCGCCGACCGCTTCTGGGAATTCTACGGGACCCGGGCCGAAATTCTGCTCCGGCGCATCGAGGCCGCGACGGGCAAGACCATCCCACGCGAGCCGGAGCTGTTCCGCGCCGGGGTCGTAGCCGAGGCCTACGACGAGGGGCCTCAGGAGTGGGACGCCGACGAGACCCTTGAGGAGACGGCGTCATGAGCGATAACTGCGGGCGGCTGTCTAACAACATGGTGGAGCGGGCCGGCCCAGAGCGGCCGGCCGCTCACCATGATCGTTAGACGTCACTACATCCGCGCGAGGACATCGAGGAGATGACAGCCGAGAACCAATGGCACTTGTCGGGAAACGCGGCGGAGCGATACGAGCGCGTGTTGGTTCCCGCGATCTTCGCGCCCTGGGCGGCTGATCTTGTCGCATTGGCGGAGCTTCGACACGGGGAACACGTGCTGGACGTAACCTGTGGAACGGGCGTGGTCGCCCGCCTCGCCGCCCAACAAGTCGGATTGGCGGGACACGTCACGGGGGTGGATTTCAACCGAGGCATGCTGGAGGTCGCGCGCACGCTCCCGACCGCTCCAGAAGCGGCAACCGTCGCGTGGGTCGAAGGCATTGCGCTGAGCATGCGCTTGCCTGACGCGTCGTTTCGTCGTTTGATGTAGTGCTCTGTCAGCAAGGCGTTCAGTTCTTTCCTGACAGGATGACGGCGCTGCGTGAAATGAGCCGCGTGTTGATCCCGGACGGTCGGGTGCTCATCAGCGTGTGGGAGGGCCCGACTCCGTATACCACCGCGATGTGGGATGCCGTCGAGCGGCATGTCGGAACAGATGCCGCGATCACTTTGCGAAAGAGTCGGCCACGTGAGGATCCGGACGCGCTCCGCCAGCTCATGATCCAGGTTGGATTCCGCGACGTACAGATTCGCGGTCGGACGCGTACTGCCCGACTACCGGCCGTCGCCGACTTCGTT
>JBQTJG010000474.1:0-7621 GCA_052387355.1 Armatimonadota bacterium
GAAGCACTTCGAGTTCCTGGTCCTGGATGGATTTCAGGCAGGCCTGAGCTGGGAGATCATCCTCAAGAAGCGGGAGAATTTTCGCCGGGCGCTGCACAACTTCGACCCGGGAAAGATCGCCCGGTACACCGCCCGCGACACCCGGCGCCTGCTGGCCGATCCGGGCATCGTACGCAACCGTCTCAAGCTCGCGGCGGTCGTCGCGAATGCCAGGACCTTCCTCGACACGCAGAGGGAGTTCGGGGCCTTTGACCGCTATATCTGGCAGTTCGTCGGCGGCCAGCCGATCAGGCACAGCTACAGGCGCCTCTCGCAGATCCCTGCGCGCACGAAGGAATCCGACGCGATGAGCGCAGATCTGCGCCGCCGCGGATTCACGTTCGTCGGCTCGACCATCTGCTACGCCTACATGCAGGCGGCGGGCATGGTGAATGACCATACGATCGACTGCTTCAGACATCGCGAGGTGTAACCGGATGCCAGCCACTGCAACACTGCCCGCTGTCGACCTGACCGACACCCCCGTGGTGACGATCGACCTGGACATCATGGAAGCCAACATCCGCCGCCTCCAGCGTTATTGCGTCGCCCACGGCATCGCCAACCGGCCGCACATCAAGACGCACAAGATCCCCCAAATCGCGCGTCAGCAGCTCGCGGCCGGCGCCATCGGCGTCACCTGCCAGAAGCTCGGCGAGGTTGCCGTCATGCTCGACGCGGGCATCAGTGACATCCTCGTGACCTACAACATCATCGGCGAGGCGAAGCTGCGGCGTCTGCGACATCTGGCGGCACGGGCGGATACGCGCCTGACCGTGGCGTGCGACAACGCCACGGTCGCCCGTCACCTATCCCAGGCGTTTGCCGATACGGCGAATCCGCTGCAGGTGGTCGTCGAATGCGACACCGGCACTGGGCGCACGGGGACGCAGACGCCGGCCGAAACGCTGGAGTTGGCGCAGGCGGTCGCACGCCTGCCGGGCCTCCAGTTTGCGGGCCTGATGACCTATCCCATCATGGACGAGACCGGACGGTTCTTCGAGGCGACACTGGCGAAGCTCGATCGCGCGGGACTGCCTGCCCGCATCGTGTCAACGGGCGGAACGCCGTCCTACCGACGCGCGCATGAAGTACCTGGCGTGACGGAGCATCGCGCCGGCACGTATGTCTTCAACGACCGCGCCACCGTCGCGGTGGGCGCAGCGACCTGGGACGATTGCGCGATGCGCATCCGCACGACCGTGGTCAGCCGGCCGACGGCGACGCGCGCCATCATCGACTCGGGCTCAAAGACCTTGTCCTCAGACTTGCTGGGACAGGTGGGGCACGGCCGTGTCGTGGAGTATCCCGACGCCGTCATTACGCGGCTGAATGAGGAGCACGGCATCGTTGATCTGACCGCCTGCCCGATGCAGCCTGATGTGGGCGAGATCGTCTCGGTCATCCCCAACCACACCTGCGTGGTGACGAACCTCCACGACCGGCTCGTCGGCGTGCGCAAGGGACGGGTGGAAGGGGTGTGGCCGGTAGCCGCGCGGGGAACGGTGCGCTAGCGACCGCTACTTCCTGTGCCGGCCCTCCCAGGGCACGTCCGCGACCCCGGCACGGTGGTTCAGCACACGAGCCAACACGAAGAGGCAATCGGACAGCCGGTTGAGATAGCGAAGGATCTCAGGGTTGACCTGGCTGGACCGGGCAAGCGTTACAGTGCGGCGCTCGGCGCGGCGCACCAAGGACCGCGCCAGATGGCAGAGCGCCGCCGCAGCGGCGCCGCCGGGCAAGATGAACGACCGGAGCGGCTCCAGTTCCGTTTCCCAGTGATCGATGAGCCGTTCGAGCGAGGTGACCGCCTCGGCGCCTACTGCGGGGACACGTCCGGGCTCCGGCGTGGCCAAGTCCGCCCCGATGTCGAAGAGCGTCCGCTGGATAGCATGCACCCGATCGGACAGCTCGACGTCGAGATGAGCGGCGACGACCCCGAGCACACTGTTGACTTCGTCCACCGTGCCATACGCTTCGACACGCGGATCATCCTTGGGAACACGGCCGCCCCCGAACAGACCGGTCTCGCCGCTGTCACCAGTCTTCGTGTAGATTTTCGGCATCGGTGGCGTGCAGGCCCGACCTACGCGTCCCCGGCGCCCTCGGCACCCGGGACTCCGGCCAGGGACCCCTCGGGGCGGGTCGGCGCCGCCACCGGCGGAATATGTGTCGCAAACCAGTCGACGATCAGCCGCAGCCGCTCGAGCCGGTGCTGCGGCTGTCCGTTGCGCGACAGGTCATGGCTCTCATGGGGGAAGCGTGCGAAGACCGCTTCCTTCCCCTGCTTCTTCAGCGCGGTAAAGAGCTGCTCGCCTTCGCTGATCGGGCAGCGCAGATCGTTCTCGCTATGCAGGATCAGCAGCGGCGTGGTGATGTTCTTCACGTAGGCGAGCGGCGATTTCTCCCAGTAGAACTGCGGGCTGTCCCACGGATCCCCGGGGAACTCCCAGTAGCCTTTGAAGTACGCCAGATCACTGGTGCCCCACTGACTCAGACAGTTGGCGATCGAGCGCATCGTCACCGCCGCCTTGAACCGCTGCGTGTGCCCGACGATCCAGTTGGTCATGAATCCGCCGTAGGAGCCGCCCTCGACCCCGAGGCGCTCGCGATCGAGGAATGGAAAGCGCGCCAACGCCGCCTCGAGCCCATCCATGATGTCAGAGTAATCCTTCCCGCCCCAATCGTGGCGCGTGGCCGCGGTGAAGGTCTGCCCATAGCCCTGGCTGCCGCGAGGGTTGGTGAGGACCACGGCGTAGCCGAGCGCGGCCAGCACCTGAAACTCGTGGAAGAAGGCTTCCCCGTAGGCGAAGTGCGGCCCGCCGTGGATCGTAAGAATCGTCGGGTACCGGCGGCCGTGATCGCACGCGACCGGCGGCATCACCCATCCTTCAAGCGTCCAGCCGTCGGCCCCGGTATAGGCGAAACGTTGCGGCGCGCTCAGCGTGCGCCCTTCGAGTAGGGTGTGGTTGGCGTCGGTGAGTCGCCGCTCGCTGGAGGCGGGGATGGTCGGGTGTCCCCGGGACAGGCCTTCGACGCTCGCCACCCAGAGGTCCCCGGGCACGGCCGGATCGGAGATCGCCAGCACGACGCGCCGGCAGGCGGCATCATACGATTCTCCGTAGATCTCGCGTCGCCCGGTGGTCATCAGACGGACTGCGCCCGTCGCCACGTCGACCGCGGCGAGTTGTGTCGTCCCTGCCTCAGCCACCATGACAAAGATGCAGCGACCATCAGGCGACCAGACCGGACGCCCCGCGGGCGGATGCGCCCGCATGTCCGAGATGACGTGGTGAATGAGCGATCGATCGAAGTGGCGCGTCAGGCAGCGCGGGCTCCCGGACCCATCGGCCGGCACGATCCAGAGCATCGTGTTGGACGCCGCCATACAGGCGTTCTCGTGCCCCAGATACGCGATGGTTGATCCATCGGGCGACCACGCCGGGCAGGACAGCGGACCCACGCCTGCGGTGAGCCGCCGCATCTCACGGGTTGAAAGAGTGAGCGCCCAGATATCCGCGACGTTCGTGGAGTCGGCGTCCTCTGACCGGTTCGCGATGAAGGCGAGGCGCGTGCCATCGGGGCTCCACGCAGGATCGCGGTGGTCGAAGTCGCCGGTCGTGACCTGTTGCGCCTCCCCGCCGTCCGACGGCACGACAAAGAGGTGTTTGTACCGGTTGTCCCAGAACCCCTCGCCATCGGACTTGTGCTTCAGACGTGTAATGACCGTGACATCGCTCTTCGGCTTCTCGCCGGCCGCCGCCTTACCGGTGAAGGCGATCCGCGTCCCGTTGGGCGACCAGGCGGCCTCGGATGGGCTGTGGTCGGCCTGGGTCACACGCCGGGCTTCACCACCGCCTGTGGGAATGACCCAGAGGTGTTTCGGTCGGGCGCTCTTTGACGCAGCCGCGGCGTCGCGGTCGGACACAAAGAGGATGCGGGCGCCATCGGGCGACCAGACGGGACGCCGGTCGCGGGATTCGCCGCTGGTGAACTGCCTCGGGGCACCTCCGGCGCTGTCCACGAGCCACAACGTCGAGCAATAGAGGTGCGAGGATCCACCTTCGCCGGCGGGATTCTCCTCAATCACCTCCTGGACGTAGGCGACGGTGCGTCCGTCCGGCGATAGGGTCGCGTCGCCGATCCAGCGGAAAGACAGCAGGTCTTCCACAGTGATCCCCTGCGCACTCATCGAAACCTCCACCACCGGGTGACGCGTGTCTGTTCGGGTCGGGCGAAGAAGGTTCCTCTAACAACACGAGATGTGCTCATCCGGCCTCGGGACAGGCGTCCTCGGCCTCTTCTAGCGCCCCAACGCCAGCCGCTCGATGAGCGGGATGGGAAGTCCGGCGGCCTCCATCTTTCGTTGGGTGTGCTCGACAGGATACGGCACCCTGAACAGGGTGACGGTCTGGGCGTCAGCGTCAAGGATCAGACACGCCGCGCGCGCGTCGCCGTCCCGCGGCTGGCCGACGCTGCCAACATTGATGATATAGCGGTGTGTGGGCCGCAGCGCCAGCGGCACCTCAGGCAGAAGCCCCTGGGTGTTCACCCGCTGGCTCGACTGCACGAAGACGGCCGGCTGATGCGTGTGCCCGACGAGCGCGATGCGGAACGAGTCGGCCACGAAACTGGCGCGGGCGATACGCGTGTCGAGGATGTACTCGTCCACCGGCTGACGAGGGCTCCCGTGCGCGAGCAGGACGCTTTCGAATTCGACACGCGGGACCAGATCACTGAGAAAAGCGCGAGATGGCGGATCCAGCGTTTGCTGCGTCCAGACGATGGCTTCCTGAGCAAACAAGTTGAAGTCGTCGATCGGCCGGAGGCCCAGGGCCGCCTGGTCGTGATTGCCGAGCACTGCGGCGTGCAGCCTGGGCCGCAGCCGTTCGATGCATGCGTTCGGATCAGGACCGTAGCCCACGAAGTCCCCGAGGCAGACGAGCTGTTCCGGGTGTGCGCGGTCGAGATGCGCCAGGACGGCATCCAGCGCCTCGAGATTCGCGTGGATGTCCGAGATCACGCCGATGCGCATCAGCGAGAGGCGGACAGGTTCCGCCGGATGAACCGCTGGAGAATGATGGCACCCACGCCAAGCGCCAGCGGCGGGATGAGCCAGAGCAGCAGGCCGCTGCCGCGTGCGGGCGGCGCAGCGAGCACGCCCTCGCCGAACTGCGACACGAAGTAGGCGATGATCTCCTCTCGCGTCTGCCCGGCCCTCAGCCGCTCGCGGATCGTACCGCGCATCTGCTCGGCGAGCCGGCTGCTCGACTCCGCCACGGTCTGTCCGGCGCAGACCGGACACATGAGCTCCTTCGCAATAGCGTAGACCTGGTCATCGAGCGTCGGCGCAGCAGACGCCGCGCACGCGAGCCCGAACACGAGCACCCCGGCCAAAGTGGCACTGACAACGAGAACCCGTCTCACCGCCGCACGCCTCACCGCCGTACACCTCATCAATCGAGCGCCCGTTCAGCCTGGGCGAGTTCCCATCGACATCCGAGCATCCGGTAGAGGGAGATCGACGCGGCCTGTGCATCCAACGCTTCGTCCCGATCCAGCGCAAACAGCGCACGCGCCAGATGCAGGTGTCCGGCAGCCTCGTGAAAGCGGTCGCCGTGCGCGGCGAACACGGCGAGCGCCTCACGCGAGACGACTTCGGCTTTGCCGGCTTCCCCAACCGCGAGCAGCGCGTCGACGTATCCTAGACCGGCCTGCGCACGACCCGAAGGATCGCGAACCGACCAGCGGCTCCTGGCATCCTCATGAAGCGCGACCGCCCGGCGAATGGCCCGACGATCGCCGCCCGCCTGCCGGACAAGCAGGTCGGCCCGGCTGGCCGCGGCCGCAGCCAGCCACTCCGCGCGCGCTGCCTTGCGCGCCAGGCGCAGTGTGCGATCGGAGTAGTCGAGACCGGTCGCCAGATACACGGAGGCCCCGGCAGGCACGACGTCCGCCAGATCTCGATAGATGGCCTCGACGAGTGCGCGATGGGGAATGGTGATCGCCTCATCCTGCGTCCTGGCGGTCAGGTTGACCAGTTCACGCGCGCGCTCCAGACCCGTCTCCATGGGTTCGGGCCTGCGAGTGTACTGAAACGCGATGCTGACGCCCAGCAGCCAGAGTGTCAGCGCCGATGGATCGCCCAGCCCGCGGACCCCGGCTTGGGCCCGCTCCAACGCGTCGATCGCGCGGTCGAGTGCGGGCGCGCCTTCGGTGAAGAACGCGCGCAACGCGGTCCACCCGGTATCAAGCAGATCCATTTCCTGCGCCATGGCGATCATGCGGTGACCGCGGCGCTCACGGGCTCACTATCGCCGGGCCCTGGTCGCGAGACCTCACGCGCCACAAATACCCGAACATCCAGAGTGTTATGACTATCGTCACCAGCAGGCCGGTCGGGAACCCGCGCACCATGGGTAGTCGCTGTGACAGACCCAGCACGCTCTGCACAACCCACACCACGAGAAAACTCACCCCGAAACCTCCGCGCACGGCCGCCCGTGTCAAAAACGCCGTCGTCGCAATATGGGCGAGCACCGGGAAGAACCAGCCGAAGACCGCAACCGCGGTCGACAGCGGCGTAATAAACGGAGATCCAACCAGTCCCAATGCCAGTTCGAGGACCTGCTCCGTGGCCATGAAGCCAAAGCCGGCTCCAGCAGCGGCGCCGTAGGCAAGACCAGTGGCGGCATCGGCTGAGGTGAACGTGACCGCCGCGAGCGGCGCCGTGACCTTGACCAGCTCCCCAACCGCCGCGGCGATCAGCAGATAGGCCGTCGGACCCGCCGAACCGTTGGCCAGCCCGCCCATGGGTCCCAGCCAGTCCCAGCCAAGCTGCATACCCTCGCGGGCGATCGGAACGGTGAGCGCGCCCGCGAGCAGGCACAGCCACACCAGCGGCCTGCGGAGACGTTGCCAGGCGAGCGGCAGAAGTCCCACTAGCGCGAAGATCCCCGCGATGGCGATGGCTGAATATTGAAGCATGGCGCGGACCTCAGGATTCCGTGGTCGTCGCCGTGGCGGGTTCCCGCACCGTGGCCCTGGCCCATAGCAGTTGCAGGACTCCGATGAGATCTTTCCGCCGGCGCTGTGTGGGCGCAAGCTCTCCGACCAGGTAGCCTCGTGCGTACGCGTTCCGGACTGCGGTCGTATAGAAGGGCGCCCAGAACGTCTCCTCGTCGCCGTCGAGCAGGACGATGACGCGCCATCCGTTACGCGCCTCGAGACGGCAGCGGCCGGGTGTGTGGACCACCCAGGCATCGGTGGCGTCGAACTCCCGCCGCAAGATCTCGCGCAGCCGCGAGACAAGGAGAGGACGCCCGGGCCACCGCCCGGCCGGCCGCGACGTGAACCCCGCCGCGCCCGAGAGGTCAGTCATGCTCCATCGCCCGCGGTCACACCGTCGTCGCGACCCCGGTCATCCACGCGCGCGCGATCAAAGCGGCCTGCGTTAGCGAGATCAGGGCGAGGGTACGCGCCTCGCCCCAGGTCAACTCGCGCGCGAACGTGCGCCGAAAGAATCCGCCCGGACGCAATCCAAAGTGGATGATGCCGGCGCCGACGACCAGCGCACCATACA
>JBQTJG010000475.1:0-2000 GCA_052387355.1 Armatimonadota bacterium
GCGGCCTTCGCCCGGGGACAGATGCAGTTCCGCGGACGTGGTGCTGCGGGTAAATGTCTAGTGCGAGGAGTGCGAACGTCCATTACTGTTTCGGATGATACCATAGCGCCCGGGCGTCCTCAAATGCCGTGTGCTGTACGGTACTGTGCGGTTGCTCTAGTCGCGCTCGCTACTCTTTAGGTACTTGCCCAGGTCTCGATAGAAGTTTTCATGCTGGCCAATGTCTAGAAAGATCACAGTACGCCTCTTTGCGTTGATACTGTAGGCAAGCAGATACTGGTCATTCTCGGCCTGGAACTTCTCTAGCCATACATCGCGCAACGCCCCGCGCTTGCGGTCGCCCCGGTGCGGGTCTTGGAGGACGTGCGCCTGTACGGGGTTCAGGGCTTGCAAGACGCCTGGTGAGAGCCGCTTGCGGCGCTTATTGTATCGTGGAGCGGCGAGCCCGGTCCATGGGCGCGCCGCGTCCACTAAGCTTCGACGCTCCAGTCCACCGGCTCCAGCATGCCCGCGTCCCGCTCAGCCCTCGCCTCGAGGATACCCTCGATGAACGCGAACGGCAGGTCCGGGTTGTCTTCAGCGATCATGGCCAGTTCCAGGTACCGCCGCGCCTGCTCACTGGGACTCCGATGCTGGCCTCGGGCCCGCACCTGGAGCGTCCGCTTGACCTTCTCATCGATCCGAACATTGAGAACCGGCACCGGTTTCCCCCTGCGTTCGATCGTAATACAGTGTCACACACCTGTCAAGATCCGTTCGACCCCACAGCACGGAGAAAAGCTTACCTCATGCTGAACTGATAGCCATGGAGCGCAACTGGCTTCGCCTCGCGCTGTGGGCTGCCGGCATCGTTGTCGCCATCTGGGTGCTGGGGCGGTTCAGCACCCTGATCGCCATAGCCGTGGCCGTCTTGCTCTTCACCTTCCCGATCTATCCTGTCGTCGACTGGCTCGAGCAACGCTGGCATCTCCCACGCGGCGCCGCGGCCGCACTGACCATGCTGGGGTTGTTGGTCGCTGTCGTGGTCGGCCTCCTTCTCGTTATCCCCTGGATCATGGGCCAGACGCAGGTGCTCCTGGATCTCGGCCCGAGCGGCATCGCAGCGGTCGCCGATTTCTTCACGCGCTGGCAGGCGCGCGTCAATGAGCCGACATTTCCCCAGTTGCTGCGGACGGCGTGGGAGCGTGCCGGAGAATCCGCCGTGGCGGCGGCGAACTCAGCGCTCGCAGGCACGGTGAATTTCGCCGTCAGACTCTTTGGGCAGATCTACCTGGTGCTGCTCGTGCCGTTCATCGTCTACTTTGTCCTGCTGGATTATCGAACGGCGCGTGAAAGCGGCCTGGCGCTGATCTCGGAGCCGATGCGCACGCGCCTCGCCGATTTGCTCGACAAACTGACGACGACGCTGCGTTGGGGCCTGTGGGCGCAGGTGGTCGTAAGTTCGATTGTCGGGGCATTGACTGCCATCGGTCTCTGGCTCGTCGGGGTTCCTGGGGCGTTCGCCATCGGCGTCTTCGGTGGAGTCGCCGAAGCCATTCCCTACGTTGGCGGCTTTGCCACCTACGGGGTGGCACTGCTCGCTGCGGCCCCGAAGGGCGGATCGGTGTGGGCCTGGGCGATGGTGGTCGTCACCGTGGTGAAACTGCTCTCGAATATCCTAGTGCCGCTCGTACTGGGTCGCATGACCCGCACTCATCCGCTGGCGATCATCGCCTCCCTGCTTGTGCTCGGACAGCTCTTCGGACTGCTGGGGATGTTCTTCGCGGTGCCCGCTGTGGTGGTCGTGAAGGAGGTCTTGTCCTGGTGGCGGAGCTCCCAACCCGCGGGCTAGCGGCCACCCATGAGCGTGTTGGCGCTCAAGCACATCGAGCACCTGGCAAGGTCCATCGGTCCCAGGGGCACCTGTACTGACGAGGAGTGCCGCGCCTCGGTGTACTGCCAGCAGGTGCTGCGCGACTTGGGGTACGACAGTATCTTGACGCTAGCTTGCCGCCTCACAC
>JBQTJG010000476.1:0-1927 GCA_052387355.1 Armatimonadota bacterium
CCCGCAGGCCGTGGCCATCGACCGCGTGCTCCAGTGAGTCGCGTCACGGGGCTGCGACTCGAGCGTCAGGGTGAGCACGCGTTCCACATCCGCGTCGCTGAGCCGCCGCGGCGCGCCCGGCCGCGGCTCATCCAGCAACCCCTCCAGGCGCCGGGCGAGAAAGCGGACCCGCCACTTGCCCACAGTCGGCTTACTCACCCGGTGTTCGGCCGCGACCATCGTATTCGATTTCCCGGCGGCGCAGGCGAGCACAATCCGCGCTCGCTGGGCCACGGCCTGTGCAGTTTTCGGGCGACGCGCCCAGCGCTCCAATGTTTCACGTTCGTCGGACGTCAGGGTCAACGGAGGAATCGGACGTCCTGCGGGCATGGGAGGCCTCCTGGGGAGAAGAGTGTTCGCTCTCCGGAGGAAGGTATCCCAGTCGTAATAATTATTCAAGTGATTTATGACTCATGACACTAGGCCCTTCAATCTGAGCGAAAGGGCCATCCCCTTGGGCATGTCCCTTGAGTGGCTTCCTCTGGTGGGCACCTCGTAAAGGCCTTGAGCCATCGCTTCTTCAATTCCTGAGCTACCCTCAAGTGGAAAATGTGATCCAAGTCGTCACCCCGCGGAGGATAACCCCAACCAGCGTAAAGCGACACAACGGCTTCGAACATTTCATCCGGCGGTACGCTATAGAACTCGGGAATCACCTCCGCCTTATCGTGTTTCATAACTTTGGCCGCACAATCCACGCTCGCCTTTGGATCAGAGAGAATCCCTAGGATCTTGGCGTAGTCCTGCTTCATCTCCGGCGTGCCTCCAGCGCAGACTTGGCCAGCGTCAATAACCGAGATTTGTGCCTCCCCCAAGCTCCATGTCCACGGAATCGAGCCAAGAATCCGTAGATAAGCTCGGGCGAGCCTCAGCTCGGCACTTCTGCGAAGCCAGCCTCTCTTACTCCTTTCGATCATCAAGACTACCAGTATGGTCTCGGGCCGCAACTGAACTTCCTCGCCATTATCTGCGGCGATGGCCCAGCGTATGAAATCATCGGCCAGACCACGATCCCAGATAACCTCTGCGTGCCGAGGTGCCGACTCATCGATGTTTTCCCGCACCACAGCTGCGTCTTCCCGAAATGAGACCGCGATGATGAGGAGCAGCATCATTGCCGCGACTAAGAGGCCACCGCTCCGGCTCTTCATGGCTTGAGCCCCGCAACGTATCGCCATATAAGGTAAACGACGCCACTAAAGACCACCAGACTGATCAAGAGCCTGATCAAGTCCCAGATAGCCGATGCCACCAGCTCCCTCAGGGTCTCCGGGTGCCAGACGTAAGTGTTCCAGAAGGCCTTGATTCTGCCACCCGCAAGAAATACGTTCACCGCTCGTCGGGCACGAGAGCCAGCGGCGGCCGATATCCCGAACAGAACGAAGGAACCGACGTATGCAAACCCAAGCCCTAAAGGGGGAACTCGATAGTAGAAGGGGAAGTGCGCTTGAGGGTACATTATGACGGGCCATAGCAAAAGGAATGATGCTAGGTATCCGCTGAGACGGGCATGCTGGTCCGAGAGAGGTTCACGCCTGAAGATAAAGAACGTCGCTAAGAATGGAATCGCGTAGCGTATCAGTGCGGAAGCAAGGCTCGCGCGCTTTGGTATGCCGTAAATGAACTCGCCAAAAGTGAAGTAATAGCCGACGAGGAAACGACTTGCTTTGACCAGGAAGATGCAAAAAAGCACTGTTGCAAATATCCACCATAGCTCGGCATTAGTGTCGCTAGACGTTGTCATGGGAGAGGTGACTTCGGGAAGAGGACTTTTCAAGGAACATCACCTCCGTGACCCCGAGAATGATCTCACGGATCAGCTCCGGCCTTGATGCGAGACTTTGTTGGTGAAGACGCTCCTTCCTTCCAATGGGGGGAACGGAGGCCT
>JBQTJG010000477.1:0-5871 GCA_052387355.1 Armatimonadota bacterium
CCAGTGTCCGCAGCGGACCGGCGGAGATCGCGTTGACCCGGACCCCGGCCGGTCCCAGGTCGGCCGCCAGGTAGCGCACTTCACATTCAAGGGCCGCCTTGGCGATCGCCATGACGTTGTAGGATGGCACGACCCGATCGACCGCGTTGTACGTGAGCGTCATGATCGCGCCGCCACCGGCGGCGGCGAACAGAGCCCTGGCTGCGCCCGCGCAGTGGATCAGCGAGTAGGCGCTCACGTCGAGGGCCAGCGCGTACCCTTTTCGCGAGATCTCGGAAAACGGCCGGCTGAGATCGTCCCGGTCGGCAAATGCCAGGCAGTGGACGAGAACCTCAAGCGCGCCCCAGCGTTCTTTCAGTCCTGCGAAGGTCGCCGTCACCTCGTCGTCCGAAGCCACGTCGCACTTGAAGAGCGGAAACGCGGCTTCGCCACCGATCTCGGCGAGCAGCCCAACCAGGTTTTCTTTGAGCCGGTCGTTCTGATAGGTGAACCCCAGGGTCGCGCCTTCGCGGTGAAACGCGCGCGCGATGCCCCACGCGATGCTGCGATTATTGGCCACGCCCATGATGAGGGCCCGCTTGCCTTGAAGGAGCACATCACACCTCCACTGCAGGCATGGCGCTCCCTGTGCCTGCCTTCTGGGATGCGAGCGTTTCGACGGCCCACTGGCGCCACCCCCCGGCCAGTTCCGGTGCATCGAGGAGGCGCTCCGCGCGAGCGTTGTCTCGAAGGTAGGCGACGCCGACATCGTTGATGGTGACGCCGTGCGCGGGGCGGTGCGCGATCCGGACTTCGTCTCCGGCACCGACGTCGCCCTCGCGGATGATGCGAAGGTAGGCGCCAAGCCGGCCGGCGGCGGCAAAGCGTCTTGGAAATCCAGGATCCTTCATACGCGCGCCGAGCTTGACGCACGGAAACCGCGGCTGCGCAACTTCCAGGACGGTGGTGCCGATCTCCCAGCGCTCTCCGATGACCGCTCGCGTCACATCCACCCCCGAGAGAGTCAGGTTCTCGCCAAATCCCCCGGGCTCGACCGGCCGGCCCAGTGCCTTCTCCCACCAGTCTGCGTCCTCGCGCGCATAGGCATACACGGCCTTATCCGGCCCGCCGTGTATCTGGCGATTCGCCTGATCGTCGCCGGCGACATTCACCCCCACGACCGCGACCCGCCCTTCAACCGGCGATTTCCAGATACCGGTCGTGATGGTCTTCCCGAGCCAGGTGATCGCGCGAACAGCTCCGACGTTCACTGAGAGGACGCGCCCCAGGACTGTGGCACCTGCGCCCGGGTCAACCATCTGTGCCATCCACGGTCCTTCCTGCGTGTCTGGTTTCAGCGAGCTTCCCGCCAGGCCGGCGGCACGCGCACCGCCACGACCTCTCCCTGTGCGCATTCCTGTCCCCTGGCCCACACCGAGCACGTGACGATGGTCTTTCGGTCCGTCGTCTCCTTGATCCGCGCCCGAATCGTGACAGGCGCGGAAATCGGTGCGGGTCGCAGGTAGGACACGTGCAACGATCCTGTGACGTACCAGATGAGCGGCGCGGAGTCCATCGCCCGGCCCTCGCGGCGATAGGCGTCGGCCACAGCCGTGCTCACGCCATGGCAGTCGATGATCGTGGCGATGATCCCGCCGTTGAGGATCCCCTGCGGACCGGCCATGTGCTCGGCTCGCGGCTGCCAGGTGCACACCGATTCGTCTCCCGACCAGTGGCTCTTGATCTGCAGGCCGAGTGGGTTCAGGCTGCCACAGCCCCAGCAATAGTTGCCGACGAGCTCATCCTGAATGGCCCGCTGTGTCACCCGAGTCCTAACGCACTCCGAGGACCTTGGCCGCGCGCTTCACATCGCGGGCCTTGACCCACAGAATCGTTCCAAACTGGCCGGTGCCCGTGCTCACAGCGTCTGTCGCCGTGATATTGATCCCCGCCTCCCCGAGGCTGGTGACGTAGTCGACGAGGGCGCCCACCCGATCGTCCCCTTCGATGAAGAAGGCCTTCTTCGGCCCCACCACTTTCCATTTTGCGCTTTTCGCGGCGTTCTTGAACGCCGCGGGATCGCTCGGGACAAAGTCAAGCTGCGAGCGCCTCCCCTTGGGGAAGCCGTGAAAGGCGACCAGATTCACGCCGGCGTCCTTGAGGTGGTTCAGGATCCGCGCGGCCTCCCCCGGCTTGTCGCCGGTCTCGATATAGAAGTACTCGACAACGCGAACCGTGTCAGGCATCTGCATCTCCTCCTTTGTGGATCGCAACCCTCGCAGGGTACTTTTAGGTCCCAAGGGACGTTTCCTACCCCGCTTCAAGCCGCGAGTACGCCATTCCCTTCCCCAAAGGGAGAATCCTCGCGAGGGCGCGGTCGCGGCGTGGCGAAGCCACTGGAGCGAGCCGTCACATCCTTCCCGCAGGCGGACGGTTGATCGCCTGAAGTGAGGCTGCATGCAGCACTACGATGTCATCGTAGTCGGCGTCGGCGGCATGGGCAGCGCCGCAGTCTATCATCTGGCTCGGCGGGGCGCGAAAGTCCTGGGCCTCGAGCAGTTCGACATCCCACACGACCGGGGTTCGTCTCACGGCGTCAACCGCATTATCCGGCTGGCCTACATGGAGCACCCATCGTACGTACCACTGCTGCGGCGGGCCTATGAGCTATGGCGGGAGATCGAGAATCTGGCCGACGAACGGTTGCTGATCATCACGGGCGGTGTCGATGCCGGCGCCGCAGATAGCGAGACGATCAAGGGCGCACTCCTCTCCTGCCGGCTTCATCACCTGAGCCACGAGGTCCTCGACGCGCGCACCCTGCACACGCGCTTCGCTGGCTACCGCCTCCCAGACCAGATGGTCGCCGTCTATCAGCCTGACGGCGGGTTCGTGCTTTCAGAACGGGCGATCGTCGCACACGTGACCGTGGCGCAGGGCCTGGGAGCGGAGGTGCACACCCGGGAGCAAGTCTCAGAGTGGGAGGCGTCGGGCGATCACGTTTGGGTTCGCACCAACCGCGGGAGTTACCGCGCAGGCACTCTGGTCTTCACCGCGGGGCCGTGGGCGGGAAAACTTCTACCCTTGCTCCGGAAGACGGCCATCCCCGAGCGGCAGGTGCTGATGTGGGCGCAACCTCTGCGGCCCGAGTACTTTCGCCTCGACGCGTTCCCCGTCTTCAATCTCGAGGCGCCCGAGGGACGTTTCTATGGATTCCCGGTCTACGGCATTCCGGGATTCAAGTTGGGCAAGTACCACCACCGGCGGGAGCAGGCGGAACCCGACAGCTACGACCGGGACACGTACCCCGAAGATGAGGCGGTCCTACGCGAGGCGATTCGCCGCTACTTCCCCGACGCCGACGGCCCGACGATGACGCTCAAGACGTGCCTGTTCACCAACACGCCGGACGAGCATTTCATCCTCGACCGGCATCCCGAGTTTCCCCAGGTCTGCCTGGCGTCGTGCTGTTCTGGGCACGGCTACAAATTCAGCACCGTGATCGGAGAGATCCTGGCCGACCTGGCGCTGGAAGGAGGCACGAGCCGCGACATCAGCCTGTTTCGCGCCCGCAGGTTTCATCTCGTACCCTAGACGGGAGCGCGTGAGGTATTGACTCTAGCGCCCGTACCAGGCTTTGAGCCAGCCACGAAGCATTGCCGTCTCCTGAGATTCGACCCTGACGACGACTTGGGCGAGGTCCCGGAGTTCCTTCTTGGTCGCCTTCGTCACGGCCAGCCTGGCGAGCGTGGTACTCTGTTCGAGGTGGGCGATGATCATCGGCAGGTACGCGCGCTCCAACGCAGGGCCCCGCAGGCTTCGCATCTTCTTGACCCCATCGGTGACCACGCTCGCGTTCCGCCGCCCGGGCGCCGCCCCCGCTTCTTGAAGGAAGGTGAGCATCTGCTTGACCTGGCCGCTCTTGCGATCGATCATGCGTTGGTTCCATTGCAGCAGTTCAGGATGATCGGCGTTCAACGTCGCTGCGTATGCGACCTCAATCGCCTCTTCATGCACCGGGATGAGTTCCCGCATGAACGCGACATCGAACTGCGCACCACTCGCGCGTGAGAGCGCGGCCACCGTTGGATTTGGAGTCGCTGTCGGAGAGGGTTTGGGAGCGGCGGGGTTGGGGGCGCCGGAAGCCGTCCCACACGCCAGGGATACGATGACAATCAATGCCAGTGTGACCAGAACCCGCATCTCGCACCTCTCAGGGGACAGTCTGCCCCGCAGCGTTCATACATCACAAGGACGATCTGCGCCCGAGCGCGCATACTATTGAATGCCCATGGTCGCGCCATTCAAGCCGGGCGTGCGGATAGGTGTATACGGGCTGGGCCGTTGGGGGCGCTCTTCCCCCCGGCCGGCGCCATCCATTGGAGCCTGAGTTCTTACAGCGTTAGCGCTCGATCGGCACGTTCACCAGGCTGCCCCATTCAGTCCATGAGCCATCGTAGTTGCGCACTTTGGGATAGCCCAGGAGCTTGGTCAGGACGAACCAGGTGTGCGACGAGCGCTCGCCGATCCGGCAGTAGGTGATGATCTCTTTGTCGGACGTGATTCCCTTTTGCTCATAGATCGCCTTGAGCTCCTCAGGTGACTTGAACGTCCCATCCTCGCGGACGGCCGTCGCCCAGGGGATGTTCGCCGCTCCCGGAATGTGCCCACCGCGCTGCGCGCCTTCCTGAGGCAGATTCTCCGGCGCCAGCAGCTCCCCGGAGAACTCCTTCGGCGCGCGAACGTCCACCATCCCGCGCTTCGGCTGCCCCAGACCGTCTTGCACCTGATCCTTGAACGCACGGATGCTCGGGTCCGGATCCTTGGCTGAGTAGCGGGTTGCAGGATGCGCGGACGCGTCGCGCGACACCGGGCGTCCTTCATCGATCCACTTTTTCCGTCCGCCGTTCATGACCTTGGCCGCCTTGTGACCGTAGTACTGGAAGACCCAGAAGGCCCACGTGGCGAACCAGTTGTTGTTGTCGCCGTATAGGATCACGGTGTGATCGTTGCCAATACCCACCCGGCTCAGCAGACTTTCGAACGCCGCCTTGTTGGCGAAATCCCGGCGCAGGGGATCTTGAATGTCCGTCTTCCAGTTGAAGCCGATCGCGCCCGGGACGTGCCCCTGGTCGTACGACGCGGTGTCCACGTCGACTTCGATGATCCGGAGCTTCGGGTCGTTCAGATGCTCGGCCACCCACGCCGTGTCCACAAGCACGTCAGGATTCGCGTACCCCATCTGTCTTCTCACCCCCGTGTGATGTTGGCGTGACCGCCAGGATGTAGTGGTGATGAACCGTATGACGCGTTCCCGGCGGCGCCCCGTCCGGTTCGACTGTCACGACAAGGCCGTCCAGGGCGTCCAGGACACCGAGGATGCGTCCGGTGACAGCGGGCGCGCCCGGGGCTTGCGGCGACAGTTGCAACGTCGCCCGCTGGCCGACGAGCCGTCTGAGTTCATCCGCTGTCGCCATCAGCACTCCCCCGAGGACTGCGCGGTTCCGACCCCGCACTACTACAGCCTCTGTCCACTTTCCTTCTTTGCATGCCCCTGCGCGTTCTTCCCGATCCTCGTCACAAGGTGCGTGCCATCACGAGACGCACGCACATCATGAGGAGCGTGCGACTGCTGCGCCCACCTCCGCTTTCCTTTCCAGGTAATCAACGAACACTGGCACCGGGTCAAATCCTACGACTCGAAGCGCATCGCTGACGAAGTTCGAGAGCACGTTGACGTCGTAGAAGTAGCGCCGGCCGTCTCGATCGCTGATAAGGTACTCGATGCCGCCGACGTCGATGTGCGCCGCCCGCGCGATGCGAAGCACGTCGTTGATGATGTCCTGCGGCGGCGTGTAGCCTTCCACGCGCAGGTTTGTGCGAGGCAGATCG
>JBQTJG010000478.1:0-2641 GCA_052387355.1 Armatimonadota bacterium
CCCTCCGTGAACGGGTACGGAGCATGACCCCCGCGCCGGCTCGCGGCGCGGCCTCATCTCGCAGCGCTGCACCGGCCCGCGGCAAGCGCGCGACAGATTCACCCGTCGAGGGCCGCGGCCTGGGAGAACTGCTGCTGGCCGTGGTGGCGCTGGCCGCTGCGGCCGAAGTAGACGCCGAGTCGGCCCTGCGCGCCGCCTGCGACGAGTTCGTTCAGACGACGTCTGCTCGAACGACGCCTACGGAGGAAACCGTCGGAACGACCGCTGGCGATCGCCGCCGAAGCGGTACACGAGGAAGTGCGCGTCGAAGGCAAACGCGTCGGTGATCCCCAGCCGCTCCATGATGGCGGTCTGACGTGTCCGCCAGAGCGTACGACGCGCCGTTGTCAGCGAGCATGGTCCTAGCGGACAGTGTCTCCGAGATACCGATCGTGGCGCTCCGAGACGTCGCTCCGACCGCTCGCTCCCAGCGCGACAATCCTAAGGTATGCCTCTCGGGGGACGCGAGAGGGCGCATGGCGCTCTTCAGTTCATGAAACGACGGCGGAGCCGCCTGCGTGCGACGACCAAACCTGCCAGCGCGATCACGCGGGCGGCCCACAGCCGGGAACCGCTCATCTCATGGATTGACCTTCAGTGGCGCGTGCATCCCGGCTTCACGATGTCCCGGGATACTGCAGAAGATGGTGTAGGTCCCTGCAGTCAGCTTGGCCTTGACCTGCACGGTTTTGCCCGGCGGGAAGGGCGTTGCCTCTGCAATCTTCTTCTTGGCGGCATTCTCGATGACGAAGTCGTGGTCGACGGCTCCGGTATTCTTCACCGCGAAGGTCACATCGCCGGCCTTGACGGCAAACTGCTTGGGAGCATAGAGAAACTCGCGCGCGCTGACGGCGATCGCCCCCCCGGGTGCAGCCGGAGACGCCGGTGTCACACGTCCGGCGGGTGCGGCCGGAGATGCCGGCGCCGCGTATCCAGACGCTACCGTGAATCCGGTCAAAGCCATGGTGATCACCAGAGCGCTCATGACAAGTCGCGTATGCATCATCCCGATCTTCCCCTCTCCTTGTTGAAACGATGTCCCTTAGTGTGGCGGCCGTGGCTTGATCACCACCAGACCGTTACCGCCCCAAGCGTCAGGACTCAGGTGTACGTCGCCGGCCTTGCCAGGTCCTGCCGCTGACAGATCGATCACGGTCACTGTTCGCCACGACGACCCAGCGGCCGTCCGGGTGAAAGGCGACTGAACCGGTACCGCACCTCCTTTAACGACCTTCAGAACGTTGGGGTTCCCTGGATCGCGCATGACCTGGAGGGTCACCCGGCCATTCCAGCCGGATATGATTCCGCCCTGCCGCTCGGCTCTTGACGCGTCCAGCCGGATCGGGGAGCATTTCGTGGGGAACTCGGATGCGCCTCGACAAATACCTTCAGGCCAGCCGCCTGGTCAAGCGGCGGACCCTCGCCAACCGTCTTTGCGACGCCGGGCGCGTGACGCTCAACGGCGGCCAGGCCAAGCCGGCTGCCGAGGTCAAGGTTGGCGATGTTGTCGGTCTGAGCTTCGGCGCCCACCGGCTCGTCGTGAAGGTGCTGCGCCTACCGGTCGGTCGACCGTCAGCGGAGCCGGTCTTTGCGGTCGTGGAAGATCAGCGGACTGTCGAGACTTGGTGAGGCGCCGCTTTGCCGCGCTTATCCAGGTTGACGAAATCTCGAGGTTCACTCTATTCTAGGAATAGAGATCATAGTATTCATAATGGCTATAATCACCACAGAAAGGCTCTGCCGATTGGACAGTGTGAGCATCGTCGAGGCGAAGCGAGACCTCTCCCGGGTCGTCAACAGGGCCGCGTACGGTCATGAGCCGATTATCCTGACCTCACGAGGCCGCCCGAAGGCGGTGCTCCTGGGGCATGACGACTTCTTGCGCCTCACCGGCAGTAGTCCTCGCAACGTCGTCCGGCTCGGTGGGCTCTGGCAGGGCACGCCGAGCGTGTCGGGCAAAGAGCTGCGGGCGCTCCGCGCTCAGGTCTGGAGAACGCTGGCCGGTCGTTAGCCCCCAAGCAAGATGCATACGACTGACACTCACGGCCTCCTCTGGCATCTTCAAGAAGCGTCGGGGGATCGATCGATGCGGCGCGCGGGCCGCCTGAGTCCACGGGCCAGACGCATATTCTTGCTTGCCGATGAGGGCCGGGAGATCATTGCAATCCCGAGCATCGTGCTGGTAGAACTCATCTACCTGAGCGAACGGGGGATCATCCCGGCAGCGCTGATCGACCGGCTGCTGGCGGGTCTTGCCGGGTCCCCGGAGAACTACCGTGTGGTTCCACTCGATCTGGATGTCGTACACCACCTCCGGGCCATCCCGGTCAGGAGCATCCCCGACATGCCAGACAGGATCATCGCGGCCACCGCCAAAGCCACCAACTCAAGACTGCTGTCGCGGGACCCAGCGCTCTGGAGAATCCACGGGCTTGAGGTCGTGTGGTAGTGGCGAAGATCGCATACGTGACCGCACGGGAGATTCTCGACTCGCGGGGCAATCCTACCGTCGAGGCTGACGTGACGCTGAGCGACGGGTCGGTCGGCCGCGCGGCGGCGCCGTCGGGTGCGTCGGTCGGCGAGCGCGAGGCGTTGGAACTGC
>JBQTJG010000479.1:0-5078 GCA_052387355.1 Armatimonadota bacterium
GTCGGGCGTGACGATCGGCGTGTGATCCCGGGGACACCTCGGGCGCGTCAATGCCGATCAACCGGACGGACCGCGTGCGGCCGTCGGCGCGGATGTGGACCGAATCGCCGTCGACCCAGTACGCGACGACCGCCGGCGCAGCCTGCGCACCAAACGCCACACCCGAGACGAGAGCAATGACTGCCAGACAGCGCACGTACGCCCACCATCCTGCTCTCCAGGAGGAAATCGTGGCCGGCTCCAGGGAACGTTTCACCGTCCTCATCTGGAACAGGAGGATAGCAGATGGCGGGGACGGCAGAAAGTGGAGTTCATGACACGCGCCGGGTGATTCGCGCCCCGCGCGGCCGGGAGCTGTCCTGCAAGGGATGGCCGCAGGAAGCGGCGATGCGGATGCTGATGAACAACCTGGATCCCGAGGTCGCGGAGCGGCCGCAGGACCTCGTGGTTTACGGCGGCAAGGGGAAGGCTGCGCGCTCCTGGCCAGCATTCGATGCGCTCGTCCGCACGCTACACGAACTGGAAGGCGACGAGACACTGCTGGTGCAGTCCGGCAAGCCGGTCGGAGTCTTCCGCACGCACGAGTGGGCGCCGCGCGTGGTGATCTCCAACGCGATGCTGGTGCCGAAGTGGGCGACCTGGGAGGAATTCTGGAAGCTCGAGGCGCTGGGGCTCACCATGTACGGCCAGATGACGGCCGGGTCGTGGATTTACATCGGCACCCAGGGCATCGTGCAGGGCACCTACGAAACCTTCGCGGAAGTGGCGCGGCGGCATTTCGGCGGCAGCCTGCGGGGCCGGCTCGTGCTCAGCGCCGGGCTCGGAGGCATGGGCGGCGCGCAACCGCTGGCGATCACGATGAATGACGGCGTCGCGCTCGTGGTCGAGGTCGATCCCGCGCGCATGCACCGCCGGCGCTCGACGGGCTGGCTCGACGTTGCGATGGACGATCTTGATGGCGCGGTGCGCCTCGCCGAGGAGTGCGTCCGAAAGGGCGAAGCGAAGTCCATCGGCGTGCTCGGCAATGCCGCCGAGGTCTTCCCCGAGCTCTTGCGGCGCGGCGTGCAGATCGATGCGGTCACCGACCAGACGTCGGCGCACGACCCGCTGGACGGGTACATCCCGATCGGGGTCAATGCCGAGGAGGCCCCGGCGCTGCGGGCCCGAGATCCGCACGGCTATGTCGAACGGGCGCGTGCGTCGATGGCGCAGCACTGCGCGGCCATGGGAGCGTTTCAGCGCACGGGCGCCGTCGTCTTCGATTACGGCAACAACCTGCGGGCCGAGGCGTCACGCGGCGGGCTCGCGGACGCGTTCGCCTACCCGGGCTTCGTGCAGGCCTACGTCAGGCCGCTCTTCGCGCAAGGCAAAGGACCGTTCCGGTGGGCCGCGCTCTCGGGCGACCCGCAGGACATCCTCAAGACCGATACGCGCGTTCTCGAGCTCTTCCCCGAAAACGAGTCGCTACGCCGCTGGATCCACCTGGCGGAGCAGCGTGTGCCTTTTCAGGGACTGCCCGCGCGCATCTGTTGGCTCGGCTACGGGGAGCGCGACGTCGCGGGTCTGGCGTTCAACGAGATGGTCGCGCGGGGCGATCTCGCGGCGCCAATCGTCATCGGTCGTGACCACATGGACTCTGGCTCGGTGGCCTCTCCGAACCGCGAGACCGAAGGGATGAAAGACGGCTCGGACGCGATCGCGGACTGGCCGATCCTCAACGCGCTTCTCAACACGTCCGCGGGCGCCACCTGGGTCTCGGTGCATCACGGCGGTGGGGTTGGCATCGGGTACTCGATCCACGCCGGTCAGGTCAGCGTCGCCGACGGGACGCCGCTGGCCGCGGAGAAGCTCGCACGGGTGCTGCTGACCGATCCCGGCATCGGAGTCGTCCGGCATGCGGACGCGGGATACGAGATCGCAAAGGAGACCGCAGCCGCGCACGGCATCCGTCTGCCCGGCGAACGATGACGCCGCGCACACGATGAGCGATGATCCCTCGCCTCACGTCGCAATGAAGACATTCTTCACCTCGGTGTAGAGCTCGAGCGCGTTCATCCCCAGCTCTCGGCCGAATCCGCTCATCTTGAACCCACCGAACGGCGCCTCCTGATGCACGCTGTGGTTCGTGTTGACGCTGATGACGCCGGTGCGGACCGCCCGCGCCACCCGCAGCGCCCTCGCGACGTCGCGGGTCCAGACTGAGCCCGAGAGTCCGTACGGGGAGTCGTTGGCCATGCGGATCGCGTCCGCCTCATCATCGAAGGGGATGAGGCAGGCGACAGGGCCGAAGATCTCTTCCTGCGCGACCCGCATCTCGTTCTGGACGTCTGTCAGTACGGTGGGCAGCAGGAACGCGCCGCCGGCCAATCGGGGATCGGTCGGTGGCCCGCCGCCGAAAGCCACGTCCGCGCCCTCGCCGCGCCCAATGGTCACGTACCGCACGATGTGCTCGCGCTGACCGATAGAGATCACGGGTCCCATCTCGGTCGTCGGGTCCATGGGATCGCCCACGCGCATGCGACTCGCCGCGTCGGCGAAGAGGGTGGCAACGCGCTCGTAGACCGACTGCTCGATGAAGACGCGACTGCGCGCGCAACAGTCTTGCCCGGCGTTGCCGTAGACGGCGGTTGCCCCCGCCTGCGCCGCGCGCTCGAGATCAGCATCGGCGAAAACGATGCTCGGTGACTTGCCTCCGAGCTCCAGCGAGACCCGGGTCATCGAATCCGCCGCAAGCTTCATGATCTGGATGCCGGTGGTCGTCTCACCGGTCAGCGCGACCTTTCCCACGTGGGGATGGGTCACAATCGAGGCCCCGACTGAGGCGCCGGGTCCGGTCACCACGTTGAAGACACCAGGGGGCACGCCTGCGTCCAGGGCCAGGGCACCGAGCCGCAGCGCGGTGAGCGGCGTGTACGAGGCGGGCTTGAGGATGACGGTGTTGCCGGTCGCCAGCGCCGGGGCGACCTTCCACGAAGCAATCAGAAACGGGAAGTTCCAGGGCACGATCAGGCCGACGACCCCGATCGGCTCGCGCAGGGTGAAGTCGATCCCGCGGTCGGCGACCGGAATCGTCTCGCCGAAATGCTTGTTTGCGGCGCCGGCATAGTACTCGAAGCATCCTGCCGCCGCCGCCACTTCACCGCGCGCGTCGGTGATGGTCTTGCCGCCCTGCCGGACTTCAAGGACCGCCAGGTCCTCGGCATGGTCGCGGATGAGGCTTGCGAGGCGCAGCAGCACCCGCCCCCGATCTGTGGCGCTCATCTCCGACCAGCGCCCATCCTCGAACGCGGCGTGCGCCGCGCGGGCCGCCCGGTCCACATCCTCGGGGCCGCCCTTGGGCACCTCGGCGACGACCTGGCCGGTGGCGGGGTTCGTGATCTCGAAGGTCTCACCGCTGGCCGCGGCGATCTCCTCACCACCAATCCTCATGCGGACCTGCAGCATGCTCGTCCTCCTCACGTTAGAGAAACGCCGGCTGCGTCCACGCGACCCCGCCGTTAGAGGAAAAGATCTTCGCGCGGACGTACCTCTCGTCGCCCCGGAAACGATAAGCCGGTTCGCGGCCGTGAACCGTGGCGAGCCTCGTGCCCCCTGCGCCGATAAAGTGCGTCGTGTATTCGTAGTCGCCCTCTCCGGCGATGCGCAGGATGATCATGTCGCGCCCCGCTTCTATTCGCTCAATGACCACCTCGGTTGATGCGTAGAAGTCGCCGTGCTCCATCGCGCTCAGAATCGCGCTCGCCGACTTCTCCTTCGCACGCACGACGACCCATGCTCGCCCCGGCGGGGAGCATGGTCCCCAGAACTCGCGGCGGAAGTCATGCGAATCATCGGCGGCCACAGCCCAAATCCGGTGGCCCCCCGTAAGAAGCCGATCCCAGATCTCCTCAACCCCGGGCCGTCCGCCGCCGCCGAAGTTGTTGCAGTCGGTGCTGCCATTGAGGATCTCCAGCAGCCGATAGTTGACGACGGCGTGCAACTGTTCGTCAGTAAACGTCCACTTGTAGTTCGGGTGGTTGATCTGTGGGACGCCGCCCACAGCGCGTACCGCATCCACGCCCTGCTGCAGCGTCGCCGTAATCGTACCCGCTCGCGGAAGGTCGGGAAGCGCGGCGCTGCCCAGGGAGTTGACGTGGACCGGCTTGCCCTCGCTGGAAAGGCTGACCTCGCAGCCCGGCAGGAGAAGCAAGGAGCCTTCAGTCCTGTCCCATCGCTCCACGTCCGTAATGGAGTTGTGATCGGTGATCACCACGAAGTCGTAGCCGTGCGACTGGTACCAGCCCGCCACTTCGTCAAGCGGGGCGTCGCCGTCGGAGTGGTCGGTGTGGGTGTGCGTATTGCCTTTGAACCATTGTGCGGACCTCATGACGTATCCCCGCGCGCCACCTGGTCCAGCCACGCCGCCAGACGTGCGTCGTCTTGCGTCTTCCGGTATCGATCGAAGTGGGTCTGCGCGAGGCGCACAAAACCGGAGGCGTCGCTCGAGACGGTGATCGCCGCCAGATACCATAGGGCCTCTCGGAGTTCAGCGACGATCTTCAGCAGCTTCACGCGGGCGAGCGTGGCAGACGACACCTCTCCAAAGTACGCCCGCAGCAGTGCCTCATCTTGGGAATCTGAAGCGGAATGGTAGATAGCGAAGTTGGCCAGGTCGAAGCAGACGTCCCCCATCCCGGCATACTCCCAGTCCACAACGCACACTCGACTGCCGTCATCGATAAGGTTGGCGCCCCAAAGGTCATTATGGCAGGGTCGCACGATCGTCCGACCACGCTGCAGTGCCGCTTCGATCTCGCGCAGCCTGGCGTGCATCGCGTCGATGTCTTCGGGCAGCGGCGCATCGAACCGGCGGGCCACGCCGAGGTAGTCCTCGATCGTCCAGAACGGCGAGAACGAGCCTTCAAAGGCCAGACCCTCATGATAGCAGCGGATGGACCGGACCACGCGTTCCATGACCTCAGGTGGGGCCGCCTCTCCGGGGCGCAGAGAACGTCCGGCAACGAACCGCGTGATCATGACGCCCTCATCCGGCAGGAAGTGCACCACCTCGGGCGCTGCCCCTGTGAGGCTGGCGGCCA
>JBQTJG010000480.1:0-2253 GCA_052387355.1 Armatimonadota bacterium
AACGCCGATCGCATCGTTGCCGGGCAGTCCGCGCGCTTGACCGATGAGGTGCGGCAGTTCACGCTCGACTTTGTCAGCGGCTGGCTCAAGGAGCACGGGGTCAACCCCCGTAGCGAGACGCTGAGCCTGGTCTTGTCGGGCAGCGCCACGAGCAAATCCCCCCAGGAATGGGACATATCCGATGCGATGGGCGAGGGCGTGGCCAGCAGCTTCACGGAGATGCTGGCCGGGGTGGTGGCGGTCATCGGCGGGGCGCTGGCCGGCGGCGGTGGCGCGGCGCTCATAGCAAGCGGCCCCATCGGTTGGCTCATCGGTGCCGTGCTCGCGGGCGGTGCCGTGTTTGGCCTTCATGAGACGATTAAGGAAAGGCTCAAGACCTGGCCATTCACCGGGAACTGGCTTTGGGTTTTACACCAGGTCGTTTCCGAAAAGGATTTGTTGGCAAAACTCGACGATGCGGAAGCAACCTTGCGCGCCTCCCTGGCCGAGAGGATCGTCGCTGACATGGAGACGCACAAGAAGGCGCTGATCGGCTATTTGGACGAGAGCATCGATGAGGTGATCAGGAAGTTCAGCATCCTGGAACACCTCTCATCGCTCGAGCGATAGGGTGGTTCGCGAGCTTCGTATGCAGGGGTTATTGGCAACCGCAACACATCGTCTCGTGGACGTTTCCCCTCAGATCCGCAATAGGGTATTCATCAGCTACAGCCACGAAGATAGGCCATGGCTGCAAAAGCTCCGTCCTTACCTTAAAGACCTTGAGCGCGGGCACGGGCTCGCGATCTGGGACGACAGCCGCATTCAGCCCGGATCCGATTGGCCGTCCGAGATCGAGCGGGCGCTGCGGGAAGCCAAGGTCGCGGTGCTGCTCGTGAGCCAGCCCTTCTTGGCCTCGGATTTTATCATCGACAACGAGTTGCCATCCTTGCTCGCTGCTGCTCGGGAAGAGGGCACTGTCATTCTGCCCCTCATCGTAAGCCCCTGTACCATTGTAGCGCACCCGGAGATCTATCGGTTCCAGGCCGTGAATTCGCCCGAGGAGACGCTCGAGGACATGGACGAAGCGCGGCGCAAAAGGC
Organism: Armatimonadota bacterium; assembly: GCA_052387355.1. Taxonomy (GTDB): domain Bacteria; phylum Sysuimicrobiota; class Sysuimicrobiia; order Sysuimicrobiales; family Humicultoraceae; genus JBQTJG01. The sequence continues at coordinate 1,083 of JBQTJG010000480.1, forward strand.
TGTTCGTGAAGTTGGCTGAGAGCATAAAGGCGGCCATGGTTGCGCCCGTCAAAGAAAGACCGCCACTGCACCGAGACCCGCTCGGGATCGTCGAAGAGGCTGCCCGCAAGGCACTGGGCAAGCGACCGGACGAGACCCTGACGCCGTGGGATTGGTCCGCCCTCCATGAGCTCGATCTCTCCTATTCCCAAACCGGTGATGCGGGCCTCCAGCCGCTCGCAAGCTCCACGGCCCTTAAGTCCCTGTTCCTCTCAGGCAACGGTATCGGCGACACCGGTCTTGCCCGAATCGCCCAACTCGTTGAGCTTGAGTATTTAGACCTTTCGAAAAATTGCGCCGTCTCGGACGCGGCTCTCCACCACCTCGGGGCGCTGAAGCATCTGAAGCACCTCGACCTCTCGCACACCGCGGTTAGCGGTACCGGCCTGACATACCTTCGGGAGTTGAGCGGCCTTTGCGAGTTGCTGCTACGTGGCACCCGTGTGGACGACGCCGGCCTATCAAACCTCCAGGCATTCCCAAGACTGTGCAAACTTGACCTTCAAGGCACCCTAATCAGCGATGGGGCCCTGTCGTCACTGGAAAGCCTTGCGCGGCTCGAGTATCTTGGCCTTCGGCAAACGAACATCTCGCGCGCAGGCAAGGAGAGGCTCAGGCACAGCATGGCGAGGTGCAGGATCTTGGGGTGAGAGGGCCGACCGCCTCAGCACATATCCCTGACGCACGGCTCGCCGCAGCCCGGCCGGACCCGAGGCCGCGGTTTTAGTAACCGAAAGCGCTCAGACGTCCCCGGATCGCTCGATCCAGGTTTTGGATCCACCCATTGTAGTTCTTATGGATGGTCCGTTTCGCCGGGTCATAGTTGAGGTCCTGGCTGCTGTTATAAACGATGCTATAGGAAGCGGTGGTGTAAGGGATGTCTACAATCGCCGTGTGGTTACGGAGGTGCAGCGTGCCGGCGATCTGGCCGGGCCTCACGACCTGCATTTCCCAGCCTAGGCCCATGCCGGCATCAACGATGGCCTTGGTCACATTATCCAGCGGAAGGGTCTTGCCGGAGGTCACCGGTGGCACCGTTGAGTTCGTCACGTTATAGAGCGGCGCGGTTCTACAGCCCGCCAAAATCGCCATCATGATTCCAATCCAGGCGCCTGCTTTTAGGGTCTTATGC
>JBQTJG010000481.1:0-6695 GCA_052387355.1 Armatimonadota bacterium
CTGGACGAGCCGGCGGGATACAACCGGGACTCCAACAACGACTTCCCGCGGATCGCGGTGGCCCACCACGGCAGGTTCAAGGGCAGGATCTACGTGACGTACCAGGACTGCAGTGCGGCGAACGGCGCAGCGCCCTTTAGCCAGGACACCGATGCCTACCTCGTGTATTCGGATGATCGTGGTCTGACGTGGAGCGCGCCCATCGCTCTGCATCCCACAGCGGACGGGAAGCTGCAGTTCTGGCCGGTAGTCAGCGTGGAGGCGACCGGAGCGGTGAACGTCGTCTACTACGAAGACCGTGAGGTCAACCTGACTCCCGATCCTACAGACATCGAGTGCCGGGTGCGGATCGGCGGACCGCTGAGTGACCCGATCTTCAAGGAGAGCAGAGTGAGCTCGCTGGTGGATGTCTTCCGCGTCCGGTCGACGAACGGCGGGACAACGTGGTCCGCGCCCGTGAAGGTGACGACGCAGACCACCAACTGGTGCGCGGCCACGCCTCTCAACAGCATCATCCCAAACTTCGGTGACTACATCGACATCCGGAGCTACGGCCGCAAGAGTCATGTGGTTTGGGCCGACGGTCGGAACGGCGGTCGAGTCGACCACGTTCCCACGGTGTTCTATTCCACGGTCCGCTGAGCATCAGGCGCGACCGGCCAGTCCGGGAGGGGAACGCTCCCCCTCCCGGAACCTTCTCTTCTGCACCGCGGTCTGATTGGGTGCAGCCATGCTTCCATTTCTGTCGGTGAGCGCGATGTGCCGCTGCTGGTTCGCCTGCGCGGCCATCCTGGTTGTGCTGGGTCTGGTGACCACATCAGGACGCGCTCAGGGCCCTGACCTGCCGCCCGTCCCTCGTATGCAGGGCATCTGCATGCTCACCGATGGTCCGAGGCGGGATTGGACCGGTTACACCGCGGGGCTCGGGGTCCGCCTGTCGTTCCCGCAGGACTGGTCTCCGCGCGAGGTCGCTGACCACCGGCTGGAGTTGCTGCAGAACGGCCGGCCGATGCTCCGCCTTTGGGAGGTGGACACGGACGGCCTGGCGCCCACAGCCTGGCTGCAGCAGCGCGCGTCCCGCCCGGACGCTCGGGGCTGTCGCTTGATGGCGCTTGGGGCCTCAACCGGACAGCAGTGCTTCGGCGACGCTGCTCAGACGTGGACCACCTACCTGCTCACACGGCGCCGGGTGCTCGCCGTGGAGGTGCCGGCAGCGGTCGTTCGCGAGACGCACTGCGGAATCCTGAAGAGCATCAAGGATCTCTCCAGATAGGAGGCGTGCCGTGCGGAACCGCGGCAGCATCCTCATCGAGCACGTCCTGGCCGTTTCGCTGCTCAGCCTCTTCATCGTCAGCCTCTTCAGCTTGCTGGCCACGGGATCACTCGCTGCCCAGATGGCGCAGGAGAGGAGCGTGGCCGGGGGTCTCGCGGCGCAGAAACTCGAGGAGATTGCCTGTGGCTGCCAGGAGCCCGTGCCGATGACCCGCAGGCCGGTTGATCCCCTTCGATTTCCAAAATACGAATGGGAGGTCGCGGTCGAGCAGGTCGGTCCGGCCCTCCGCGAGGTGACGGTCACGGTGTGGTGGCCCTTCCGCGGCCACGAGCGCCATCTCAGATTCACGACGCTGGCCCGGCGGCAGGATGCGCGATGAGGCCTGACCGGCGGCGGCCTACCGAGCACGGGTACACCCTGATGGAGGTCGCGGTGGTGGTTGCGCCGATGGCGCTGATCGCACTCTCGCTCTTCGCGGCCTTCAGGTTCACCGTCCTATTTTCACAGCGCATCGGGACCGGGGTCGAAGCCCTTCAGCAGGCCCGTCTGGCCATGTCCCGCGTGTCCGCTGAACTGCGCGAGGCCGATGCGACGCCCGGCGCCATTGTCATCTTCTCGCGCGACGCCGGCGACGCGCAGGACGGCGTTGGATTCTTCTCCGCGCGCCTCGAGCGCGCCGGCCGCCCATTCGACAACGATGACAACGGTGCGCCGCGGTGGCAACGTGCCGTGTACTATCTCCACGACCATGCCCGCGGGGAACTGAGAAGGTTCACCGGGGAGCGCGCCACCCTGCGTCTCCCGGCCCCCACCTCGGGAGGGGCGGTACTCGCCCGACACATCCGGCGCCTTCGCCTCGCACGTGAGGGCGATCTCGTCACCATTACCCTGATGGTCGCAAAACCGACCGGCGAAGCGGTCCTCGAGACGGCTGTGCGACCCAGGAACTAGGAGGCGGCTGTGCGGCGACAGGATGGCCGGGCAGGGGTGATCGTGCCGCGTCAGGACGGCCAGGCGGTGGTGATCGTCGTGGTTGCGATGCTGGTCCTGCAGCTCGTGATCTCGGCGTTCTTGTGGAGGATGAACTTCGAGCTGCGTCTGGCTGGGGGATCCACGCGCTCCCTGGCGGCCCTCTACCTGGCCGAGGCCGGCCTGCGGAAAGCGCTCCTCGCCCTGGAAGAAGGCACGACGGATCGATCGGTGGCTACAGATTGGGTACCGGCGCGCGAAGAGCCGCTGGGCCAGGGCTCTTTCACTATAGAGTCGGTCGACCACCTGCCGGGCGGGCTGGTTTCAATTGTGGCGCGCGGCGAGGTCGGCGGAGTCAGCAGCCGCGTGAAGGCGATGGCCAGGGTGGGTCCTGAGGCGCTCGGGTATGGACTCTACGTGCACGGGGCAGCGGAGTTCGACGGCCAGAGCCGAACCTACCTTGTCCCGGTCCACAGCGGCCAGGAGGACTGCCGGCGCACCGGCGACCTTGCGGTAGGCACTGAGGTCCGATTCCACAGCCCGCGTGCCGCGCTGAACGCCTTCCGCGGTGTGCGTCTGACGCTGCGTGAGGGCGAGATCCATGACTCTGCTCTTCTCGGCCCGCAGGCCGCTGCGGACCCCGATGCCGGTCTCATCGACCTCGTCCTGGTGGACGGAGCCCGGCTGATCAGCGGGATCTCACACGCGCCGGTGGGACTCGAAGAACTGGGGCGGCAAGTCAGAGAACTCGGGGTGCGCCGCCTGAGATTCCGCGCCGCGCTTCGGCCGCCGGCTATTGATTGGGCGCACTATCGAGCCCGGGCAGAGGCCAATACCGCTAATGCTGCCCTCAACACGGCTGCAGGAGACGCCAGCGCCAGCCCCGGCCTGCGCCGAAAGGGCCACAGCCGGTACACTGTGGAAGAGTTCGAGGCGATCCTGGACTACCTGAAGGATCGCGCGGCGTCCCCGCTGCAGGGAGTGATTTTCGTCGAGGGCGATGTATTCCTGGGAACGGGAAGCCGGCTAACCCTCACCGACGGCTCGTTGGTAGCGATGGGTGATATCGCCGTCTCGGTCGGCGGCAGGCTGGAGGTGCGCCACGACGCGGCGGCCCGCGACGGGGAGGCCAATGCCAGGGCGGCGCGGCTGCCAGGGCTGGTGGCCGGAGAGGGAGGAAAGATTCTGGTCGATGAAGGAGCCGTGGTTGTCGCCGACGGGCTCGTGCTGGCCGAAGGAGACGTTGAAGTGATCGCGGGCGTGCTGGACGTTTCCGGCGCGCTCGTCGCACGGAACTTCTTCACCAGGGACGGGACGGTCGTGGTGCGGTATGATTCCAGGATACTGGCGACGGTGGGTCTGCGCAGGGTGGGCAAAGGTCTGGCGGAGGTCGTGAGCTGGCAGCAACTCCCTTGAGCGGCGGCGCCCTCCAGGAGCTTGGATAGGGAGATCATCAACATTCGCCAGCGACATCGGCGGAAGTCATCGTAGCCAAACTGTAGCCTCTACTGACAAGCCACGCATGGAGTGCGTTCGTCCAGAAGGTTAGGAGGGCTGCCCGCCGGTCTCTGAGGATCTCCGGTCGACAGCACCAAGCGTCCTGTCCGTTCTCCTGCACGCTTCTCGATCGCATGCTGCCGCGAGCCGGGTTTCGACGCATGTGTGCGGGGAAAACCTTCTAAGAGACTCTGCGACAGGGAGGAACTCCCATGCGGTTGTTTCATCAGATCGTCGATGCCGTCGATCGCCAGCAAGGGCTCGATCGCGTAGCCGATCGGGTGAAGAAGGGGATCAAGGCAACGTTCGCCGCCGGTGGAGTTCCAGGCAGGAAGGTCAAAGACTTCCTGCATGGCACGTGGCTCGGGCATCCTCTCCATTCCGCATTGGTCAGCATCCCCATCGGTGCGTGGACCTCGGCAGTCATCTTCGACATCATTGATGCGATTCGGGGCACGGACGTGTTCGGCGCGGCCGCGGACGGCGCTATCGCCATCGGGCTGGTCGGCGCTGTCGCTGCGGCGGTCACCGGGCTGACCGATCTTCAACATACGGGCAGGAGCGCGCTGCGCATAGGCTTTGCCCACGGGGCTTTGAACCTGAGCGCGACCATCCTCTACGCGATCGCGCTTGTATTGCGCTTGGAAGGCATGCGTGGCCCCGGCAGGGCGGTGTCCTGGCTCGGCTACGCCATCGTGTCGCTGGCTGGCTTGCTGGGGGGCCATCTAGCCTATGCTCTGCGTATCGGTGTGAACCAGGCAATGGAGTCGCTGGAGGAGCAGCCCAAGCCGGGGGACTACGAGCCACTCCTCAACGAAGCTCAGATCCCCGAGGGGGGGCTCAAGAAAGTTGACGTCAAGGGTGTGTCGATCCTCCTGGTCCGCCAGGGCCGGCAAGTCTACGCCCTGGCCGATACCTGCTCTCACCTCGGGTGTTCGCTCGCCGAAGGCAAACTCCAGGAGCAGAGCGTCATATGTCGCTGCCACGGTTCCCAGTTCGCTCTCGCTGACGGCCGCGTCCTCACCGGGCCTGCGCTATACCCGCAGCCTCTGTTTGATGTCAGGGTCCGGAACGGCATGGTCGAGCTCCGGATAACCTCGCATACGTGGTCAGGCCACGAGCCGCCAAGCGCATCTGAGGGTCAAACCATGGCTGCCTCCTTACGTGCGCCCGAGGTTCCTCCTCGCTAGCGTTCAAGGGCTGGCTCTACCTGGCGGTGGTGCTGGATACGTTCAGAACGGCGCGTGGTGGCCTGCAGATTCCCGAACCAGCCGGCCCCAGTTTGCGTAGATTTGAGGACGCGTACGCGCGTTGGTTTAACGCTGGCAGCGGTCCCTCATACCCGCGCGCGTCATTCGGGCACTTGGACCGTTGCGCCAGTCGAGATGAGGCGTGTCGAAGAAGCGTACAACGTCCTGCGCAACCCTGCCAAGCGCCAAGACTACGATGTCTGGTACCGGTCATGGCGAACGAACTCGCTGGCGAAGGCTCCGTCTGGCGAGCAAGCGTCCGCTGAGGCGAGACGCCATCCGTGTCCACGGTGTCACGGATCGGGTCGATCGCAATGCCTGATCTGCCGCGGTCGGGGCGATCCCGGGTGCGCGGGATGCGATCGGCGCGGTGTGAACGTGTGCGTGACCTGCCTGGGAATCGGCACGATGTCACCCATGTTGTATCAGGACTTCCACGAGCAAGTCGAGCGGCGGGCCCAGCAGACAGACGATGCCCCGGAGGGTGTCCTAGAAGCGTCACCTGTGCACGGGGCCGCCACCGCGTCGAGTGCGCAGATCCGCCGGATCGGCCCGATCTTGGTTGGTGCGGTCCTGATCCTGCTGGGATTCTATGCCGCGCGCGATACTGGTGAGCCCACTCGAAGTGAGCCTCGTCGTGGTCCAGTACCGGATCCACAACCTCCGCATCACGCCGGAATCGACGGACCGCGCGGTCGCCACCTTTGACAAAGTCTGGGACTTTCGGATGGCAGACAATAGAAGGTTTGCAGGCGAAGAGCGGCAACGCCTCAGACTGCGTCAGTATGAGGGACGCTGGAAGATCGTCTCCGAAGAGGAACTGCAGGTCTACTGGGTTGTGCGGCCCGAGTAAGGCACCGCGAGCTTTGCTGCAGGAAACCTGGAGACACGGACGAAAGCTGGTGAGCGCAGGTAGCACGCGCCTGCCCGTCGGGCACAGCCGTTTTTGCATCTGCTTCGCCAGTCGGTTGGGGGTGATCGCTGTGCAGATAACTGGACTGTTAAGACTTCTTGTCACAGTGAGTCTCGTCCTTGGTCTCGCCCATCCAGCGCTCGCTGAGATCGGGGACATCTCTATCGGCGGGGTCTGGGTGTGTCGCCTCACGAAGGGCGCAGGCGGTCTAACACTCGAGCAGCGCGTCGAGCAGGTTGAACGCAACATGTACGCGGTGGTGAACAACCCCAGATACCGGGGACGACGCACTGTACCCGTCTCTGTCCGCGTGGTTGGTCAGGGGGCAGCCATCATGGTCGACGATCTCGTGATCCTCGTCGTGACTCCTGAGGACGTCAGCGGGACCGGTGCCAAGCCAATAGAAGCGGCCCAACAGTGGGCGCAGCGGATGGCCAAGGGCCTCGCCCAGGCTCTCCCTGACCCGACCCAACAGGGGTTGTAACGCCTTACAAACCTGAGAAGGTGTTGCACTTCCGCGGGTCGCCGCTCTCCAGGCCAGTACGAAACCAGCGCGCCCGCTGCTCTGAGCTCCCATGTGTGAACGCCTCTGGCACCACGTAGCCCCGTTGCTTCATTTGAAGCTGGTCGTCCCCGATTTCGGCCGCAGCCCGTAGCGCCGCTTCGACATCCGTCGGATCAATGATCTTCCGCTGCCGCGCGTAGCCTCCCCACACGCCGGCCAGACAGTCCGCCTGGAGTTCCAGCCGCACCGAGAGGGCGTTGCGGGTCGCCGGGTCCGCGCGCATCATCT
>JBQTJG010000482.1:0-11004 GCA_052387355.1 Armatimonadota bacterium
CGTCGAAGACGAAGAACTCGGCCTCGGGGCCGAAGTATGCGGTTGTGGCGATCCCCGACGTCTTGAGGTGCTGCTCGGCCTTCTGCGCGACGTACCGCGGATCGCGCGTGTACCGGTCGTGGGTGACGGGGTCGTAGACGTCGCACGTCAACAGCATTGTCGGTATCCGGCTGAGTGGATCGACGATGGCCGATGCGGCGTCAGCCATCAGGAGCAGATCGCTCTCGTGGATGTGCTGGAAGCCGCGGATGCTGCTCCCATCGAACCCGATGCCTTCCTCGAAGAACTCGGACGAGAGCTCCTTGACCGGGATCGAGAAGTGCTGCCACATGCCGAAGAGGTCCGTAAAACGCAGATCGACGATCTGCACTCCCTGGGATTTGGCCATCTCGATGGCTCTTGCGGGACTGACCGCGACATCTGCCGATGGGCGGTCGCCTACCATTGCCATACCTGCTCCCTCCCACTCCCCAGAAAGTTTGGGGGACAAATGTGAAAGGCGCCCACACCAGGGGCGCCTCGCCCGAAGTACGTCGCGGTACTTCTAATGTTGGAGCATATCAGGCTGCCCGGCGGGCGTCAACGGCAGATTGCCGGAAGTTTAGGCCGCCATGGTCTACGGAGTGTGTTGCCTCCTCGAACCGGTGGGCCACAACTACCTCGCGAACTGGCCGCCGACTGCGGTCTGCAGCTCCCTCGGACTCGTCATGAGTACGAGAATGGCCCCCACCACAAACGCGATAGATACCTGAAGCGCCGAGATCGCTGCGATGACCGGATCATACTGGCGCAGGAGATAGAAAAACATGGCGACAGGCAGTGTCACGTTCTCGGGCTTCACCAGGAAGATGGTCGTCTCTACCTGATCCCAGGAGATGATGAAGGCGAAGAAGGCGCTGACTGCGAGACCCGTGCGTATCTGTGGCAGGGTGACCCGCCAGAAGGCCCCGACCGACGTGGCGCCTAGATCCATCGCCGCCTCTTCGATTGCCCGGTCCACGTTTACGAGACTGGCGGAGATGATGGAGATGGAAAACGGCAGCGTGAGCATCAGGTGCGCCAGGATGATACTGTCCAGCCCACCGAAACGCCGCAGCAGCACAATGTAGATGAGCATGCCGACGCCGAAGGCAATGCGAGGCACCACCAGCGGTGATAGAAATGCCGCCCGCAGCAGCTCGCGTCCTCGGAAACGGTAGCGAACGAGCGCGACCGACGCCATCGTGCCGAATACCAGGCTGAGCCCGGTAGCGGCGCCGGCAACGATCAGGGAGTTCCCCGCGGCGCGGATCAGGTCGCTCTGCTCGAAGAGCTTCACAAACCACCGCACCGAGAAGCCGGGCGGCGGAAACGCAGCATAGGGAACGCTGCTGAACGCGTAGACGAATACGAACAGAATCGGCAGTAAGACGATCGCGATCACGAGGCAGAGATACGCCAGCAGGGCGATCCGAATGGGGTCGGGCGACTCGCTCATGGGGATACCTCGGCGCGGGCGTAGGCCCTCTTCCCGATCAGGTTACTGAGCACGAGGATCACCAGAGACACCCCCAGCAGGACGAACGCCGTCACGGAGACGAACGCGAAATCGAGCCCCTCCATGTCGCGGTAGATCACTCCACTCAACGTCTGCACCTTCCCACCGCTCATGAGAAAGGGCGTGACAAACGCGCTCACCGTCAGTGTGAAAACGATCTGGCACCCACTGATGATCCCGGGCAGGCTCAGCGGCAGGGTGACACGCCGGAATCGCTGCCAGCGACTTGCCCCCAGGTCTATGGCGGCCTCTCCGAGCTGGGGGGAAATCTGCGTCAGAACGCTGAGGGTAGGAAACGTCATGAATGGGAGGAGGATGTGCACCATCGCGATGACGACGCCCGTCCTGTTGAAGATCAGCGGCACCGGCTGTTGCGTGAGACCGAGCGCGGTCAGGGTGTAGTTGACGGCGCCGTTCCTCGCGAGCAGCAGCAGCCACCCGTAGGTGCGGACGACGACGCTCACCAGAATCGGCGAGAACAGCAGAATCGTGGCCAGCAGCAGGCGACCGGGGTGCCGGATCTTCGTCATGGCGTAGGCCACAGGGTACCCCACAAGCAGGGTCAAGACCGTCGTCGTGAGGCCCAACTCCAATGTGGAGGCCACCACGCTCCAGTAGTATCCGTCGCCGAGAAACCTCTTCCAGGCGGTGAAGGTCACGCCGGCCGTGCCCGTGGAAAGGAAGGGGTAGAGGCTCATGACCAGCAGGGCGCACATGGCGACCCAGAACACGAGCGCCGTCAGGCCTAACGCCGGCGACAGAAGAATGCCTGGGGCCAGAACGCGGGAGGCGGGTGGCCTCAGCGCAGCAGTATCAGGTCGCTCGTGCATCTGCCATCAGCCGGCAAGCAGGATTGCCCGGTCGGCCTGCCACCCGACGGCGGTCTGGGCGTCCACGCCGGATCCCTCAATCTCATCGTTGTGGACCTCCGCGGTCACCACGACCGCCCCGATGGCTATGCGGTAGCGGACAGTCGGGCCCATGAACGTGATCTCGCGGATCCGCCCCTGCCAGTGGTTCGGGAGGCCCTCGGCCAGGCGGCCGACTTTGACGTGCTCAGGGCGGACGACCAGACTGACGCGCGTGCCCGGCGGCGGGGGATCCATAGGCTCGCCAACCATCTTCAGCGGCCCCACCGCCACGCGACAGCTGCCTCCGTTGTAACCCTCCACGACGCCATCAATGACGTTGGCTTCGCCGATGAAGGTGGCAACGAAACGGGTCCGCGGACGTGAGTAGATCTCCTCACTGGTGCCGATCTGCTCGATGTGGCCATCGCGCATGACCGCAATCCGGTCAGACATCGCCAAGGCCTCGCCCTGGTCGTGTGTCACGTACACGAATGTCGTGCCAACCTGGTGCTGAATGGCCTTCAACTCAGCCTGCATCTGTAGTCGAAGCTTGAGGTCGAGCGCCCCGAGAGGCTCGTCGAGCAGCAAGACGGCCGGTTGGTTGACCAGCGCCCTGGCGATGGCCACTCGCTGCTTTTGGCCCCCGGAGAGCTGGCGGATCTCCCGGTCCTCATAGGCGGCCAGCTCGACCAACTTCAGCATCGCCTGGACGCGTGCCGTGAGCTCTTTCCGCGGTCGACCCGCGAGACGAAGGCCAAAGGCAATGTTCTCGAACACATTCAGGTGTGGGAAGAGGGCAAGGTGTTGAAAGACCATGTTCGTCGCGCGGTGGTTCGGGGGGACGCGGGTCACGTCCTGTTCGCGCAGGTAGACCCTCCCGGCGGTTGGGAACTCAAACCCCCCGATGACTCGGAGCGTGGTGGTCTTCCCGCAGCCCGAGGGCCCGAGCAACGAGAAGAACTCCCCGCGTAGAATGGCGATGGAGACGTTGTCCACGGCGACAACGTCTCCAAAGCGCTTGCTGACGTCGTTGAGCTGAACGTCCGTGGCGATCACCGCGGGATCTTCGACACGACCTCCTTATCCCAACGCTCGCGCCATGCCGCATCACTCGCCGAAATCGTGGCCCAGTCGAGCTGGATGGCCCGCGCCGTCTCATTCGGGTCGTACATCGGCAGCGACCGCAGACTTGGAGGGACGATGCTCTTCTTTGTGGCAGGCACGAACAGTGTCACCACGGCCCAACGCGCCAGCCAGCGCTCGGTCAGCATCAGGTTAATGACGTCTTCGGCAACTCTCTTCTGCTCGGGGGTGACGCCTTTGAGAACGACAAAGAACAGGGGGAATGCGATCAATCCTTCCCTAGGAATGACGAACTCAATCGGGGCGCCTTCCCGCTTCCAGGTCAGGACGTTCCCGCCGAACTGCGCGGCGATGTGCGCATCACCCCTGACGAGCATGTCGAGTTGCTCGGGGTTGCTGTTCGCGAACGCGACGTACTGATCGGCCCGCTCGGCCCACAGTTTGAAGCCGGCGTCGATATTCCGTTCGTTGCCCCCATTCAGCCTCGCGGCCATGACCAGACCGTTCAGATACCAGTTGTACCGCCCTATTGCGGTCACCTTTCCCTTGAAGCGTGGGTGCCACATATCCGCCCATGACGTCGGCGGTTGACTCACATGCCGGGGACTGTACATGAGCCCCACGGGAGCGGTCGAGAAACCAACGCCCCGATTTCCCGGCCTGAGAAATGACTCGCTGATGTTCTTCATGTTGGGGATGTTCGCCGGATCGAGGGATTCCCACATGTCATCTTTGTCGCCCTGGTACGTAAACTGCGTGTTCATGTACCCAAAGTGGACGATAGGTTGGTTGGGCGTGAGTCGCCGGGCGGTGAGCATCTTGGGGTAGACTTCGAAGGCCGTGCCCTCAAGCACGTCGATCACCACGCCCGGGTGGGTGCTCGCGTACGCCTTGGAGACTTCGCGGGCCACTGTTGCCAGGTTCAGGCCGGGGAAGGAAAACAGGGTGAGCTTGACCGAAGGCCCGGCCTGGGCCGACTTGATCAGACCGAACGTGAGGCCACCAATCTGGCCGAGGGCGAACACCCCGAGCCCCGCGGCACGCGCAAGAAAGTCTCGTCGAGTCACTCCGCCAACTTGAGCAGAGTCGCGACCGTTGCGATCCACGAGCCCACCCCCTCCCACTGATTACGGAGCCACCCTTCTCGGGCTTCTCCTTGACGCGTCTGAAACCTTCTAATTTACGTGTTGCGTGCGGTCGCTGAGGATCTCCGCCGCCGTGTCGGTGATCAAGACGCTGTCCCCCTGCCCGACGATGAACCTGGGGGAACGAAGGTGGACGGCAACGGCAAGGCACATACCCGGCCTCAGGATCATGTCCAGGTCGAGCGCCCTGGGGGGCTCGTCGTAGCGAAGTCCCAGACCTCGAAACATCGGGTAGATCTTCTTCTCAGCCAGCCCCCGGGTGGCCAGGAACGTGTCGGAGGCGCTGGACGCCGCCCCAAGGGCCTGCCCAGGCCGCAACTGCTCGATGGCATTTCGCTGGGCGCCCACGACGGCATCCAAGAGGCGACGGGCGTCCGCATCCGGATGGCCTCCAGGGACGAACAACGTTCGTGAGATGTTGGCCCAGTATCCATTCCAGTTTATGTGCGCCAGGACGAAGACCGCTTCCCCGGCGCTGACCGTTCGGCCGCGGGCGGCATCGTGAAGTCGATTGAGCTTCTCTCCACTCAGCGCATTCGCCTGGGAAATGACCACCGCCTCAGGCCACCGCCGAGCAGCCTCGGTGTAGGCGGCAAGATCAAGGGTGCCCTTCAACTCCAGTTCGGATATCCCTGGGGATAAGGCCTGCATGGTTTTGCGCATGGCAAGACCCGCGATCTCTGCCGCGTGTCTGAACGCCAGTTGTTCCTCCTGATCTTTGACCAGGCGCAGGCCAGTGAGCACGGCGGTCACATCGTTGAGTCTCCACTCCGGGAAGGTCTCTTCGAGAATCCGAAAGCGGTCGATCGTCAGGGAAGGGAATTCCAGCCCGAGCGTTCCCGGCGATGTTCCGTTTCCTCCCAGCACCCGCCGGCTCAGTTCGGCGGCTGCCCTGAACCCACGAGGACCGGGGTTGTAGGGCTCAATCCTCACCCGACTCGCTGATCGGGCAAGCGTCTCGTCCGGCTCAGGCACGCACAGCACAGGCTCCTCTTTGGCCGGGATGATCGCGAATGTGGTCGGACTGTACGAGGTCCAGACGTAGTGCCCGGTAAGGTAGCGGATGTTCTCCATGGCTGTGATGATGGCCGCGTCCTCACCGCGGCGGGAAAGCTCCTGCTGGAACAGCTCAACTCGACCCAACGATCAATCCTCCTTCAAGTGAGACGTCACCGAACTCGCAGCCGGGTTATCGGCGGTCGGACGGCCCCGCGGCCGCGCCGTCTTCCGCCAGCGCCAGTGCGACGGCGTCTCTGGGCGTCATGTCCCGTCCCTGCGCCCACGCGATCTCGATAGCCTCTGCCGGCAGGCGGACCCGCAGGGCTCCAACGGCCGACTTGTACCAATCGGCGTCCACGGGCGGCAGCGGCGCAGCGATCTCGTCCCGCAGTGCCTCGGCTGCGCCCAACAGCCGCGCCGCATCTTCTGACGGAGCCAGGCGCGCCAGGACTGCAGCGAGACCTTCGAGCGCCTCAGCCATGCCCATCTTGTCGCCCTGACGCTGCCGTCCTTGCAGGCTTTCCGCGAACCGCGCTTTGGCCTCGTCGTATTCACTCTTTGCGAGCCCGATCTCGCCAAGCACCTGCAGTGCCCACGCCACAGCCCACCGGTCTCCAAGAGCGCGAAAGATCTCCAGGCTCTCTCTGGCGAGATCTTCAGCGCGGGAGAAATCCCCTTGTCGCAGAGCGACACCACCGAGCAGGCGCAACGCGTACGCGCGCGGCCACCGTCTGCCTGACGCGCCAAGCATGGCCAGACTTTGTTGGCCCAGGCTCAGCGCCCGACCCGGATCATCCTGCTGCAGCGCGACCCGACCGAGAGACGCCAGCGCCTGGGCGCCGCCGTCTCGCGCGCCCACCTCTCTGAACTTACTGAGGCTCTCTTCGAGCATAGCCTGCGCTCGCGTATGATTCCCCTGGTAGTATGCTGTAAGACCCAGGTAATACAGGGCTTCGGCAACTCCATAGCGATCGCGGGTCTCCCGGAACAGCGTCAGGCCTTCCTCGAGTAGGCCTGCGGCCCGGGCATACTCACCCTGGCGAAGCGGCACAAGCGCCATGGTCATAAGCGACACGGCAACGCCCCATTGATGCCCCAGGGCCTGATTGAGCTCGAGGCTGTCCTTCTGGAGGGCCGCCGCCTGCTCGTAATCCCCACGGGTCCGGGCCAGCAGACCCATCCACCGTTGGGCGAAGGCGATCCCCCACAGGTCACCCAACTCGCGGAACAGGCTCAGACTTTCCTCGACATGCGCGCCGCCCTGGACGAAGTCTCCTTCCTGAAGGGCGACCATCCCCATCACGGATAATGACGACGCCAGCTCCCAACGGCATCTGTGAGCCCTGAAGATATCCACCGCCTCTTGGGCAAGCGCGGTCGCGTGTGTGCGATCCCCGCGAAAATTCGCGCACAGCGTCAGTGCAGCCAGGGCCATTCCGACGCCTGGCAGGTCTTCGAGCTGACGCGAGAGGGCGAGGCCCTGTTGTGCCAGCCGCTCTGCGCCTGCGAGATCGTCTGCAAAGTACGTAAGCACTCCGGCGTGGGTCAGAACTCTTGCCCGCAAGGCATTCGGCTCGGACGCGCTGGCGAGCGCCTTGTCCATCCACTCCCGACCTTCGGTGATGTAGCCCCGCACCGTCCAGAACCACCAGAAAACATCTGCCAGGCGCAGGGCGGCCTCGCTATCGGCGCGTCCGATCGCCCATTCCAGCGCTGCCCGGCAGTTATCATGTTCCTGATCAAGCCGGTTCAGCCACATCGCCTGCTCCGGCCCGTGCAGGTGAGCCTCCGCGGCTTCTGCCATCGCCAGCACCCAATCGAGATGGCGTGCGCGCACCGCGGAGGCTTCTGCAGACGCCACCAGTTTCTCCAGGCCGTACTGGCGGACGGTTTCCAGAAGCCGGTACCGCGCCTCCCGACCATCGTCCTCGACAACCACGAGGGACTTGTCCACGAGGCGCGCGAGGAGATCGAGCACCTCGCGCCGTTCCACGGACTCGCCGGCGCACACGTCCTCAGCCGCCTCGAGGGTGCAGCCGCCGTTGAACACCGAGAGTCTGCGCAGCACGGCGGCTTCCTGCGCGGTGAGGAGATCGTAGCTCCAGTCCATGGCGGCCCGCAGCGCCTGCTGGCGGGGCAGCGCCGTGCGGCTCCCGCCTGTCAGGAGCTGGAACCGATCATCGAGGCGCGCCGCGATTTGTTCAACCGTGAGGACTTTGACTCGCGAAGCCGCCAGTTCGATGGCGAGGGGAACGCCGTCTAGGCGGCGACAGATCTGGATGATCGCAGCAGCATTCTCTGTGGTCAGGGTAAACCCAGGGAGGACGTCGGCGGCCCGCTCGAGGAAGAGCCGAACGGCCTCCGACTCCTTCAGCGCCTCCAGCGGAGGCCGCAGGCGCGGGTCGGGTACCGAGAGGGACGGCACACGCCACGCGGTCTCTCCGGAGATCCCCAGGGCCTCGCGGCTGGTGCAGAGGATCTGGAGGCGTGGCGATGAGGCGAGCAGCGACTCGACAAGTTGCGCCACCGCATCGACGAGATGCTCGCAGTTATCAAGCACCAGCAGCAGGTGTCGGGCCCTGAGATAGCTGGACAACGTGGCGGTAAGCGTGAGGCCGGGCTCCTCCGTCTGGCCCAACGCGGAGGCGACCGCCTGAGGGACCAGCGCCGGATCTGTCACGAGCGCCAGCTTTACAAGCCAGACGCCGTGCTCGTACTCGCCAAGCAGATCGCCGGCCACCTGTAATGCCAGTCGTGTCTTGCCCGCACCGCCGGTTCCCACGAGGCTCAATAGTTGCGTCCCACCGAGAAGCTGCTTGATCTCCTTAATCGCATCTTCCCTGCCGATAAAGGAGGTCAGTCTTCGGGGCAAATTATTGAGGGAGTCGAGGGACCGCACTGGGGGAAAGTCGGCCGGCAGGTCCGGGTGGAGAAGCTGGTAGAGATGCTCGGAATGCTCGAGGTCCTTGAGACGGTGCCGCCCAAGGTCGCGCAACGCGACGCCACCACGCAGGTCGAGCCGGGTCAGGTCGCGCGTCGTTCGGGAGAGCAGAATTTGACCCCCGTGCGCGGCCGAACAGATGCGGGCGGCGCGGTGCACGTCGAGCCCTACGTAGTCGCCACCAGAGATTTCGGGTTCGCCGGTATGCAATCCCATGCGCACGCGTATGACGAGACCGGCGGGCCAGGGATGCTCTTTGAGCGCTCGCTGAGCGGCCACGGCGCTCGCCACGGCGTCTCCGGCGGTCTTGAAGACCACCAAGAGGGCGTCACCCTGCGTCCCGAACTCGTACCCGCGCGCGAACGCTGCGCGCAGCAACCGGTGATGATCGGCCAGCACGTGCCCATAGGTCTCGCCGAGCTGCTGCAACAGCAGCGTTGATCCCTCGATGTCTGTGAAGAGGAACGTGATCGTACCGGTTGGGAGACTCAGCTTGTCTCTCCTCGTGCGGTCCGCACTGCGCGATCTTCCACAAGGCGCAGGAGCGCATTCGCAGTCAGCGCGAGCGCCGACGCCGCGATCGAGCCGGCGATGATCTTGTCCGGATGGCTCTGCGCCACACCTGTAAACAGCAGCACGCCCAGTCCGCCCGCATTGATAAACGCCGCGATCATGCCGATCCCGATGATCGCCAGGACAGCCACGCGCACCCCGGCGAGAATGATGGGGAGGGCCAGAGGCAGCTCCACGCGCCAGAGGCGCTGCCGGGGGGTCATCCCCATGCCCCTCGCGGCTTCGAGAATTGCCTGATCGACCCCGAGCAGCCCCACCGTGATGTTGCGCACCAGAATCACTTGCGCGTACGCGACCAGCGCGGTGATTGCAGGCACCAAACCCAAGCCCATGATGGGAATCAGCAAGACGAAGAACGCCAGACTGGGAATCGTGTAAATGAATCCGAGGACGCCGAACAGCGGCCCGCGGACGCGAGGGTTGCGCGCGGCCAGCACACCAAGTGGCAGCGCGATGAGCCCGGCCAGCGTCAGGGCCATGAGTGTCAGCCACAGGTGTTGTCCGAGGAGCCGAAGCACGACCAGAGGGTTGTCCAACAGATACCGCATCACGATAAGGCAGCGGGATCGGCCAAGGTATCCACCGAAGCGCCACTGTGATACGTTTCTGGCAAGGAACAACAGCTCCTCCCCACGGATGCCGACGGTGGATCAACTACTGCGCGCGGCCATTGCCAGCAGACGGCTCATCATGTTTACTCTGGACGGATGTCGGAGGACCGCGGAGCCGCACGACTATGGCATCGTCGACGGCGTCCCTCGGCTCTTCTTTTACCAGATCCGTGGCGAGAGCCGGTCGGGGCGGCCTATCGGGTGGCGCTGGGGGACGCTCTCAAAGATCTCGGACTTACAGATCCTCGATGAGCGCTTCGCGGGGCCGCGCCCGGCGCCGTCCGGCCGGCACATCGAGTGGGACATGCTCATCGCGACCGTCTCGTCTCGCCCGGTAGGCCAACAACTCCTCACCGTGCGAAGCACCTCTAGCCGGAGGAAGCATCGACCCTGATGCTGGGTGGCTTGTGACCATCAGATCCGCCTGGTGTCAATTGCTCTGTTGTCGAGTTTGGGCCCTCCCGAACGACTAACTGGTGCACACAGCAGTTCCACCACGATTCAAAGGAGGAAGAGCGATGAGGTACCTGTGCCTGATCTACGATGAGGAGAAGAAGGTCAGCGCTATGTCCAAGGGTGAGTCGGACACCTTCATGGGCGAGTACGGCGCCTTCACCGAGGGAATCCGGAAGAGCGGCCACTACCTTGGCGGAGAGGCCCTCCAACCCGTTCAGACAGCCACGACCGTGCGGGTCCGGAATGGTAAGGTATCCACCACCGATGGTCCCTTCGCCGAGACCAAGGAGCAGCTAGGCGGGTTCTACCTCATCAACGCCAAGGACCTGAACGACGCCATTCAGGTGGCCTCGAAGATCCCGTCGGCGCGCCTGGGGAGCGTCGAGGTACGGCCGATCATGGAGTTCAGCTAGCAGTAGCCGTGGGCGCGCCGCTGGTGAGCGAGGATGCGGCCGAATGGGTGCGCGAGGCGGTAGACGCCATCTACCGCTCCGAGTCCCGCCGGGTCCTCGCCACCCTGATCCGCCTGCTCGGCGACTTCAACCTCGCTGAGGAGGCGCTGCACGATGCCTTCACCGTAGCGCTGGAGCGCTGGCGGCGGGACGGCGTGCCAGCCAATCCCCGGGCGTGGCTCGTTTCGACCGGCCGCTTCAAGGCCATCGATGGAATGCGCCGGCGCGCCCGCTTCGACGCATCGCTGGTGGAGCTGGCGGAGCGACTCGACGCCGATACCAGTGACGCCGTCGGGCGGGACGGCGAGGACGTCGAGGACGACCGGCTTCGGCTGATCTTCACCTGCTGCCATCCG
>JBQTJG010000483.1:0-36287 GCA_052387355.1 Armatimonadota bacterium
TTGTTCTCACGGGCCCCGCCGGCCAGGAAACCGCGAGGCAAGCGGGCGTTTCTGCGCTCTCCTGGACCGAGTTCCTTCTTGGAGAGCTTCCGAATTCCCCGCACTGATCAGATTCTCCCTTGTCGTATCTCCAGTCCCCATGCTAGACTCCCCCTACATACGGCGATGACGGGGCCACCCACCCTTGAGCCGCGGCCTGTCGAAGGTCGCCGGACGCGCCCGAGACGCGCACAGAGTGCCAGAACGGAGCAAGGGTGGTACAGCGGGAGCCTCCCGTCCCTTGAGGATGCGAGGCTTTTTGACTTCGGAGAAGTCGATGTCGACTGACGCGCAGGCCTTCGTCAAGGAAATCCCCAGCAAGGCCGAGCAGCTCTCGGACTGGTACACGGCCGTCGCGCTCAAGACCGAGCTGGCCGATTACTCTCCGGTGCGCGGGTGCATGGTCATCCGGCCCTACGGTTATGCGCTTTGGGAGGGCATGCAGCGCTGGCTCGACGAGCGCTTCAAGGCGACCGGCCACGTCACGGCATACTTCCCGCTGTTCGTGCCGGAAGGACTCCTCAAAAAGGAAGCCGAGCATGTCGAGGGGTTCGCTCCGGAGGTGGCCTGGGTCACGCACGGCGGCGATGAGGAGCTGGCCGAGCGGCTGGCCGTGCGGCCGACGTCCGAAGCCATCATCATGCCGATGTACGCGAAGTGGATTCAATCGTATCGCGACCTTCCATTGTTGATCCTGCAGTGGAACAGCGTCGTGCGTTGGGAGAAGTCGACACGTCTGTTCCTGCGTACCACCGAGTTTCTCTGGCACGAAGGTCATACCGCGCACGTCACCCGCGAGGACGCCGATCAGGAGTGCCGGACGATCCTGGAGATCTACCGCCAGATGCTGGAGGACGTCCTGGCAATCCCCGTGCTGGTCGGCCGCAAGCCACCATCCGAGAAGTTTGCCGGCGGCGAGTGGACCTACACCCTTGAGGCGCTCATGCCCGATCGCCAGGCGATCCAGGCCGGCACCAGCCATTTCCTTGGACAGAATTTTGCGAAGGCGTTCGGGGTCAAGTTCCTCGACCGTGACAACGCCGAGAAGTTCGCGTGGACGACCTCGTGGGCGGTGACCACACGTCTGATCGGGTCGCTCATCATGGCGCACGGCGACGACCGCGGGTTGGGTCTGCCGCCCCGTATCGCGCCGATCCAGGTGGTGATCGTGCCGATCCTTGGCAAAGATCCGGAAGGGGTGCGGACCGCTACCCGCCAGCTCACCGACCGTCTGCGGAACGTGGCCCGTGTGCGCCTGGATGATCGCGACGAGTACACGCCGGGATGGAAGTTCAACGACTGGGAGATGCGCGGCGTGCCGGTCCGGTTGGAGATCGGCCCCCGCGACGTGGCGGCCGGCCAGGCGGTGCTCGTCAGGCGCACCGGCGGAAAGAAGGAGACCGTCGGGCTCGATGGGATCGAGCGCACGATCGCCGCGGCGCTCGATGAAGTGCAGCACGCTTACTTTGTGCAGGCGAAGGCCTTTCTCGATGCGCACATCGTCGCAGCGACGACGATGGAGCAGCTTGAAGAGGCAATCCGCGAGCGGCGGGGATTCGTGCGAACCGGCTGGTGCGAGGATCAGGCGTGCGAGGATGCGATCCGCGACCGGACCGGCGCCTCCCCGCGGGTCATCCCGTTGAACGACGACCCACGCGGTTCCTGTCTTGTCTGCGGCCGGCCGGCCACAGCCACGGTCTATTACGCCAGGGCCTACTGAGATGGCCGCGTCCTGGTTCCGCAAGCCTTTCCTCCGCCGACGCGGAGCCGCAGAAAAGGCCGCCGGTCGGGCCGACGATCGCCCCGCGCAGCTCGTCGACGAGAAGCTCTGGTATCTCCAGCGTATTAATATCTTCGCTGACATGACCGCGAGCGATATGCGCCGGCTGGCCGAGCGTACCACGATGCACCGGTACGCCCGCGGCAAAGTCATCGCCCGGCCGGACGATCCTCCAGAGACGATCTACCTGATCAAGGAAGGCAGGGTCAAGCTCTGCCGCTACTCCGCGGGCGGCCGTGAGCACATCCTGGCTTTGCTGGAGCGGGGCGACATCTTCGGCGAGCGCGCCTTGCTGGACGCCCAAGCCGCCATGCACTGCGAGGCGTTTGAAGACACGCTGATCTGTGTCCTGCGCCGGCAGGACTTCGAGGACCTGATGCAGACGAAACCCGAACTGGCGCTGCGCGTGATGAAGGTGCTGGCCGAGCGGCTGCGGCAGGCCGAAGAGGTGATCGAGAACCTGGCCTTCCACGACGCGCCGGGCCGGCTATCCGCCCTGCTGGTGCGGCTGGCAGAAGCCTACGGCGAACCGCACGCCGATGGCCGGCGCCTGATGCTGCGGTTCACGCACCAGGACCTGGCCAGCATGATCGGGGCGACCCGCGAGACGGTGACCAATGTCCTCATCCGCTTCCGGGACGAGGGACTCATCGCCGTCGAGGAGCATCATATCGTCGTCCGCGATCTCCACCGGCTCGCGACGCGAGAGCCCTGAGACCGCCCACCGACCTGTCGCGCCGGCCCGGCGTGGGTGCTCAGGCCTTCCAGGTCATCGGCGCCGTGACGGGTACCGGACAGTTCACGACAAAGAGCTGACCGTTGGTGTCGGGTGTGCCGGGCCATCGTTTCACGGACCCCGCCTGCTCCAGGCTGTCCAGTTCCTTCTGATTCTCCGCGACCTGCGGCGTCTTCCCCTCAAGCCACGTGAAGGTATAGTGATCCCAGAAGGGGCTCCACACGGGGTTTCCCGGCAGGCTGTCCACGATCGAGGGCTGGAACCCCATCGGTCCCGATCCCTTGATCCCGTTCCCGAACACCAGGATCTTCGCGGTCGCCCCGGCCTTGGTGAGACCCTGAGTCTTCGGCGACCCCACGATCCCCATCATCGGCGCCATCGGCGACGCCGAGGTGTCGGTGACGATGTACCACTCACCCGGGAAGCACTGGTGCAGCTTGAAGGTCACCTCGCGCTTTGAGAGGTTCGGACGTTCGATGAGGTGCCCGCTGCCCAGGTACGCTTCCAGCTTCGTGTCGCGCGGCAGCTCCCCGCCGGGCCACTTGACCATCGAGTAGTTCACGACGATGCCGGTCGTCTCGACCTTGACCTTCCTGCTCGACTGCGCGTCCCGGATGGCCTCTACCGAGTTCAACACGCGCGCGGAGCCCGTGAAGGTGACGCGGGAGAGCCTGAAGGCCGGCGTGTAGTCCTGGCGGCCGGGCACCGTGCTCACGACGGGCCGTTGGCCCGATGCGCCGTTGGTAAACAGGTAATAGTCCGCCGTGTCGCCACCCTTGAGCGCCGCCGCTAGCTTGGGCACGATGACCAGGCCGTTGCGCTTGGCATAGGTCGGATCCGACGCATCGGTCCGGATGTGGTAGGCCGGCTCGCCGTTGAAGAAGACGGGATGCAGGCGGAACGTGACAAACCCGAACAGTCCCTTCCATCCCTGGGGGCGTGTCGAGAAGCGGAGGACATCAGCCACGTGCTTGACCGGCCGAGAAGCCGGGGCGGCGGCAGCGACTTGAAGGTAGTGTTCCATCGCGCCGACGATCGGCAGCGTGACGCCCGTGGCGGCCAGCAGTCGCAGAAACTCTCTCCGTCCAAGCCTCGTGAGATCCATCACCGAACGTCACCTCCGTTGTTCCTACCCCACGGGTCATTCTGGACCCAGAGGACATTCAGGAGAAGGTTACTGGGGAAATAGGCGCCGGTCTGTAAGCTTCCTCACGAAAGTCCGTTCGAGGAACTGTCGTCCCCGGGCGCGAAGTGTGAGGGGCATTACAGAAGTCACCGTGAGGGATGGGCGACACTGGGGCTGCCCACCGCGGACGGCGAACCCCCTGGCGGGGAGGTGAGCGCATGAGACGACACGTGGCAGCGACCGTACTCCTGGGAGCGCTGCTGGCGGCTGCAGCCACGATCGGTGTGTTGCACCGCGGTCAGGGCCCGGCGAGCGCCCAGGGCCTCCCCTTCGACGGCTCCGAATGGAAGACCAACTTCAAGAAGTCCAGCGTCCCGTTGGAGCAGATCCGCTCAGGTGGGCCCCCGAAAGACGGGATCCCGCCCATCGACAAGCCGAAATTCGAGACGATCGCAGAGGCGGGCAAGTGGCTCAAGCCAAAAGAACCCGTCGTCTTCTTGGAGCGCGGAGGGGACGCGCGCGCCTATCCCCTGCAGATTCTCATCTGGCACGAAATCGTCAACGACACCGTCGGCGGGGTGCAGGCGACGGTAACGTTCTGCCCGTTATGCAATACGTCCATTACCTTCGACCGGCGCCTCGAAGGTAAGGTCTACGACTTCGGGACCACCGGCCGGCTCTATCGCAGCGCGCTCGTGATGTGGGATCGTCAGACGGAGTCGTGGTGGTGGCAGGTCTCGGGTGAAGCGATCGTGGGCGACCTGACCGGGAAGCGGCTGACTGTCCTACCGTCCCAGATCATCGCGTGGGAGACATTCCGGCAGGCGCACCCCGGTGGGAAGGTCCTCTCGCGGGACACCGGACACAGCCGGTCCTACGGCCAGAATCCCTATGTGGGCTACGACGACATCAACTCGTCGCCGTTCCTCTACACCGGCCCCAACGATCCGCGCCTGAAGCCGATGGAGCGCGTCGTCACCGTGTCAATCGGCAATGAGGACGTTGCGTATCCGTTTAGTGTGCTGGAGAAGGCCGGCGTCGTGCACGACACGGTGGGCGGGACGCCGATCGTGGTGTTTCTCCAGAAGGGGACGGCGTCGGCGCTCGACCGGGGCAGCATCGGCGAATCCCGCGATATCGGCGCGGCCGCGGTCTTCTCGCCGATGCTCGATGGCCGCCGCCTGAGGTTCACATTGCGCGACACGGCGTTCGTCGACGATCAGACGAAGAGTACGTGGACGATTCTTGGGAGCGCAGCGTCAGGCCCCCTCGCGGGTAAGCGTTTGACACCTGTGGTCCATGGGAATCATTTCTGGTTCTCGTGGGCCTCGTACAAGCCGAAGACGCGCGTGTACAAACTGCAGTAGGGCCGCCTGCGGCAGGGTCGCACGCGGTCAGAGTAGGATCAGACTCGCACCGACGCGAACTTCTTCCGCCGTGCAGCATCTCGTCCTGCGCCGCGCGATCGTCTTCCTCGATCTTGAGACGACCGGCGTCAATCCGGCGGCCGATCGGATCGTCGAGATCTCCATCGTCAAGGTCCTTTCGGACGGGCGAAGGGAATCCCTGACCCGCCGCGTGAACCCCGGCGTGCCGATTCCACCGGAGTCGAGCCGCATCCACGGCATCACGGACGCCGACGTCGCCGGCGCGCCGGTGTTTGCAGCCATCGCTCTTGAGGTGCTGACCTTCATCGGCGACGCAGATCTCGCCGGGTTCAACATCCTGCGGTTCGACCTGCCGGTGCTGCACCACGAGCTGGCACTGGCCGGTGCACGGCTCGAGATGAACGGCCGCGCGGTCGTCGACGCCCAGGTGATCTACCATCGGAAGGTCCCGCGCGACCTGTCGGCGGCCTATCGGCTCTACTGCGGCAAGGAACTGCAGGGTCCTCACAGCGCGCGCACCGACGTTGAGGCCGCGCTCGAGGTGCTTGACGCGCAGCTTGCCGCGTACCTCGACCTGCCTCGCACCCCGCACGAGCTCAATCGTCACTTCGGACCCAGACCGGCGGATGCGATCGACCCCGACGGGCGCTTCATCTGGGACGCGGACGAGGCCGTGTTCGCGTTTGGGCCCAAGGGCATCCGCGGCAGGCGCCTGCGTGAGGTCGCGTCGAAGGACCTCGGCTTTCTCCGATGGATCCTCAGGAAGGACTTTCACCGGGACGTCAAGGCGATCGCCCAGGGTGCCCTTGAAGGAAAGTTTCCGGTCCGATAGACACGGGCTATGGCGGGATGATGGTCGTCGGACGGTTGTACTCGCCGATCTCCGAGATCATATAGTGACCGGGGCCGTGCATCATGATGCGCCGCGGGAGTCCCGTGGCCAGATCGATCCAGGCGGCGAATCGCATCAGCCCGCCCGACTCCTGATAGGTCACGATCTGTAGAGTCCGGTTGTCGTCCTCGATGCGGGCGCCCAGCGCCGCGCCGGCCATTTCCGCCGCCAGAGGAAACCGGAACGCGACACGCAACGTGTTGGTCTTCTGAGTCTGCATCCACGGGCCGCCGCGATCTCGGAAGAACGACTTCTGACCGATGACGCGGCCTTCGGATCCCGCGCTGGTGCGGTAGGCCATCCGGTCTGGCGCCACGAACGTGTAGTGCGTCGTCACGTTCGAGCCTTCTCCGTCGGAGAACATCTCCGTCTCCTGCCAGGCGCGCAGGCTTTTCACCAACGATTCAGCGCGCTGAAGCAGAGCCATGGCGTTGGGATTGCTCGCTGCGACGCCCTCGGGCTCGATGAACAGCGGGAGCAGCAGGAACGCATCCCGGCGGCCGCTGCGCCGGACCCTGAGCTCCATGCTCCACCAGCCCGGAGCGTCAAAGAACAGCCCGTCAGCCCCGGCAGATGCACCGGCCGGCTGACCCTGCGCTGACTCAAGCGATACGACCCGAGCGGGCAGATCGCGGCTCAGCGAAAACAATCGCACCCGGTAGCGGACCTCGCCGGCGAGCGGCTGTCCGTCGGCGCGTGTCGCCGTCACTTCGATCCGGCTGCGGCCCTGCTGCGGTGGGGTGATGGAAAGCCGGACAGTCAGAGCCTCCACAATGCCACCTAACACCAGCGTCTGTGCCTTCTGCGCGGACGCCAGCCCGGGGGTCTTCGCCGGCTGTGTGATCGCGACGGCCGCCGCAAGGAGCGCGACGGTCAGGCCCAGCGCAGTCTCGAGACGCACCAGCGCGGTGAGCGTCCGCCCGGCGCCCCGACTGGCGGTCAGCCTGGGTAGGACGCGCCATCGGTTGACGGCTGCGATCAGCAAGAGCGGCGCCAGCAGAATGAGCTTCCCGAGGAGAGTTCTGCCATAGGCTGATTGGGGCAGCGCCGAAGGCGCACCCACATACAGCCAGCTCTGTGCAAATCCCGTGAGGATGAGCGCGCCGACGGCGATGAGGGCCAGACGCGAGAACCGCAGCGCAGCGGGCCGGGCGGCGTCGGGGGCGACGGTGCGCACCACCGGCAGGTAGATGGCGCCGAAGAACGCCAGGCCGCCCACCCAGATGCTGGCGGCGATCAGGTGCACCAGGCCGATGAGCACGCCGCCAAGCCCGACCGAAAGCCCGTGGCTGGTGAGGGTGGGACCGATCAACAGAACGCCCAGGACCGGGATGACCGAGCCGCGATCGAGCGGCCGATCCCGCCGGAGCAGCAGCATGAGAAACACCGCGGCCGGTACGCGGAAGAGCACATCGTGCCCCAGCGGCGAGATCCCGAGCACACGAAGGATCGTGAGCGCGACCGGGCCCGGGCCTGATTCCTCATCCGCGATGGCCACCGCATCGATGAGGACCCGAGCCACCCCTGATGCAGCGACCGCCGCCGTCGCGCCAACGGCCAGGTGGTAGAGACCCGCGCGCAATCGCTGGGAGGCCGCCTCTGGTGCGGGCAGCCAAAGGAATGTCACAACGCCGCCCAGCAGCACGAATAGACCGACCAGCCCTACCCACCGGACCGCAACATCAGGCCACGGCGGGCCGGTCACCGCGAGCATGCCGGCCGGCACAGAAGTCTCGCCGATCCCGAACGCGAAGGTCCCCCGCGTGAGATGGCCATCCACCGCCGAGATGACAAACCAGTCGACGAGGTAGACGTCTGGTTCAAGCGGAGGCAGGTTATATGAGAGCCGCAGGCCCTCGGCCGCGACCAGGCCCAACGGGATACGACGGGCGCCGCGAACGAGCACGATGCGACTGAGCTGGGGGTTGACCGGCTCGTTGAAGCGCAGTTCGAGACGATCGGGTGAGGTCGCCACCGCGGCGTTGGCGGGCGGGGTCGAGCCCAGCAGGATCCCATGGGCGGCAGCGGTAGGGGAGAAGACGACGATGACGGCGGCGAGCGCCAGACTCAGGCGCAGATACCAGCGAAGATCTGGACGATTGATTATCATGGCCGAAAGCGTCAGGCTCAGCATAGCGGGGGGTCCCACGCGCGACAAGGGGACGCGGTTCTGATGGGAGAAGCAGCAATCAGGGGTGTCTAGATGTCATCGGCCACTGAACGCGTGCAGCAGGCCCTCGATGCCCTCGGGATCTCGACGCGGGTTTCAGAGTTTCCCAAAGGGACGCGCACGGCCGCGGACGCCGCGCTGGCCATTGGCACCACGCTGGGCCAGATCGTGAAGTCCCTGGTGTTCATGGCCGATGGCCGGCCGGTGCTGGTGCTCGCCTCAGGCAAGAATCGAGTCGACCAGGTCAAACTCGCGTCCGCCGCCGGGGCCGGGAGCATTGAGCGGGCCAACGCCGACATCGTGCGGGCAACGACCGGGTTCGCCATCGGAGGCGTCCCGCCGGTCGGCCATGCGACGGCGATGGCGACCTTCATTGACGAGGACCTGCTGGAGTACGACATCGTCTTCGCGGCCGCAGGGACGCCGACAGCGATCTTTCCGATCACCCCCGTGGATCTGGTGCGGGCCACAGGCGGGACGGCTGCAGACCTGGCTCATCAGCCTCAATAGGGCGGCGGATGAAACAAAGGCGCCCGGCACGGCGTTATCAGGTTTGAATCCTGGAGGTGGCAATATGCTGGCTAAGCCGTTCCCCACCCTGATGTTCTTACTCGTGGTGAGTGTCGCAGGCTTCTTGCCCGCCGGTGCAGAGGCGCAGGGTGCGCCGTCCGCCGATGCCGCATTCGCGCACGTCCAACAGCTCGCCGGCGTGATCGGGCCCAGGGTGGCAGGGACCCCGTCCGAGCGCCAGGCCGCTGAGTACCTGGCCGCACAGTTGCGACAGTACGGGCATCCCGTCGAGTTCCACACGTTCCAGTTCCCGTTCTTCGAAGCCCGCCGTGTTGACGTGCAGCAGTTAAGCGCGTCGCCACGGTCGATCACGGCCCAGGCCCTCTTCTTCTCGACGTCCACGCCGCCGAACGGGATCGAGGCCGATGTCGTCGTGGCCGGGTTGGGGCGGCCGGCCGACTACGAGGGTCGCCAGGTGACCGGCGCCATCGTCATCGTCGAGCGGGGTACGATCACGTTCCGCGAGAAAGCCGCCAACGCAGCGGCGCGCGGCGCCGTTGCGGTGATCGTCTACAACAGCCAGCCGGGCATCATCCCGGGGACATTGCAGCAGCGATCAGAGATTCCGGCCGTCACGATCTCCCAGGACGATGGTCGCCGCGTGGTGGAAGCTGCGCAGGGAAGCCGGCTCCGCATGCGGTTGCTGGTGGACACCGTGTTCGAGACACGGCCGACGGTCAATGTCGTGGCGACGAAGCGTGGAACGACGCGGCCGGACGAGATCGTGGTCATCGGCGGACACTACGATTCAGTGCCCAACGGTCCCGGCGCAAACGATAACGCCTCCGGCGTTGCTACCATCCTTGAGGCGGCACGCGTGCTCGCTGGAACCCCGACACAGCGCACGGTCCAGTTTGTGCTGTTCGCGGCGGAAGAACTCGGGCTCTTCGGCTCCGCCGCATTCGCCGCCGAACGCCGTCAGGGCGTCGTCGCCATGATCAACCTCGACATGGTCGGATGGGGCGAGCGCCTGTTGATCGGCGCGTCTGGCCGGGACGAAACGGTTGTGAACGCCGCGGAGCGGGTCGCACAGCGACTCGGCATCCCGG
The DNA here is from genome assembly GCA_052387355.1 of Armatimonadota bacterium. GTDB lineage: Bacteria > Sysuimicrobiota > Sysuimicrobiia > Sysuimicrobiales > Humicultoraceae > JBQTJG01. Next base: position 9,751 of record JBQTJG010000483.1, read on the forward strand.
TGAGCCGGTTCCGGTCCGGCTCCAGTGATCATGTGAGCTTCGAGCGGGCCGGCGTCCCGGCGGTCTTCTTCCACCGGGGCGTGGATCCACACTATCATCAACCCACCGATCTGCCGTCAAACGTCACCCCCCGCCATCTTGAGGAAGCTGCGCGACTTGCGGTGGGGCTCATCCAGGAACTTGCACAACTGCGCTCCGGGCGTCCGGCCCACATGGCGCCGGAGAGTTAGCGGGCGCTAACCCGGCCCGGTTGACATCCAACGATCCCGGCCGCGGTAGTACACGACCGGCGCGCGGGGATAGTGACGCCGGAACTGCTGATACCGTCGCAGCAGGCGTCGGTAGCGTGCGTCGGATGATCGCATCGTCTTGTGGGGATACTTGAGCAGATAGCGCTCGAGCCACCACAGGTTCCTCGCGTTGAACCGCCAGTCATAGTGCCCGATGTCCCGTAGATCCACCAGCGCATAGCCGGTCAATCGACCGGTCCAGTCCACGTAGGGATCGTAGTAACTCCACGCAAGATCCCGGATCGACCGGAAGACCGGGCGCCGTCCGTGCAGGCCCGCGTCACGGGATCGCGCGACCGCTCCCCACCGGCCGCGATGCCGGAACACGAACAGGACGTGGTCGAGGTTGTCCTGGGATTCCAGGCTGACGATGAGCGGTGGGTAGCCGTGCTGTTCGAGGATAACGGCGGCCACCAGCGCGGCCTCCATGCACATGACTTCGCCTTCGCGGAGTGTCTGCCGGAAGGAACGCAGCGTCGGGCCGACGCGGTGGTGGTTGTACCGCAGGCCATGATCGAGGAAGCGCTGCACCCGCCACGGAGTTCGGTGGGTGTCGACAACGGCGAGTTCTTTGGATGTGAAGGCGTTCCTTGGCGGCCGCTGGCAGTTGATCACGGCACCGAATCTTCGCATAGGAGGGGCCGGACGCCTGCCAGGAGCGACCCGTTGCCGGGCGAGTTCCGTTGCTAGTGGAGCGCCGAGGTCTGTGCTACACTGATGGTGTTTGTAATCGCATATCAGACCTTCGGGGCAGGGTGAGCCGGTACAGGAACGCGCCGGCAATTCCCGATCGGCGGTAGAGCCCGCGACCTCCGCTGCATGCAGCGGGGCTGATCCGGTGAGATTCCGGGGCCGACGGTATAGTCCGGATGGAAGAAGGTCACACGTGAGCCCGGGTTTCTGGTTGCCGGGGGTGCTGCCATATCGTTGGCGGCGTTACCCAGCCCGAACCCGAGGCCCGTCGTCGTTGCGCCCGAGGTCTGTGCCTCGGGCGTGCGTGTTTTTATGGATGCGATGGATGACATCATATTGATGGAGGAAGCTCTGGCGCTGGCTCGGCGCGCGGCCGGCCGGACGAGCCCGAATCCGCTCGTCGGCGCCGTGATCGTCGCGGACGGCCAGATCGTCGGGCGTGGCTTCCACGCACAGGCCGGCGAGGCGCACGCCGAGGTCCTCGCCCTGCGCGACGCTGGGGCGCGCGCGCGCGCTGGCACCCTCTATGTCACCCTCGAGCCCTGTAACCACCTCGGCCGCCGCGGGCCGTGTACCGAGGCGGTGATCGGCGCCGGCATTCGCCGCGTGGTCGTCGCCATGGTCGATCCCGACACGCAGGTGAACGGCCGGGGGATTGACCGGCTCCGCAACGCGGGGATCGACGTCGAAGTCGGCGTGCTCGAAGCCCGGGCCCGCCGTCTCAACGAGTTCTTCATCAAACACCGCACGACGGGTTTGCCCTTCGTGACGCTCAAGTGGGCGATGAGCCTGGACGGCAAGATCGCCACGCGGCGCGGCAGCGCGACTGCGATCACCGACGAAGAGGCGCGCCGCTACGCGCATGGACTCCGCAACCTCTATGACGCCGTGTTGGTCGGCGCCGGCACGGTGCTCGCGGATGACCCGCAACTAACCTGCCGGCTCGCCGAGATCGACGGCACGCCCGGCCGCAACCCACTCCGCGTCGTTGTTGATTCCAGGCTGCGGACGCCGCCCGCCGCGCATGTGGCGACGGGGGTGGCGGAGGCCCCGACCCTGATCGTCACCACGGAGGCTGCGCTGCCAGAGCGGATCGACGCGATGCGGGGGGCCGGGGTCGAAGTATTCATCCAGGAGCTGCGCGAGGGTCCTGTCGATCTCCGCGCAGTGATGCAGGAACTAGGGCGCAGGGGCGTGCTCAGCGTGCTCGTGGAAGGCGGCGGCACCGTGAACGCCTCATTGCTATCCGCGGGGTTGGTCGACAAAGTCATCGCTCTGATCGCTCCCCGGCTCATTGGAGGCGCACAGGCCCCCACTCCGGTGGACGGCTCCGGGGTGATCGCTTCCGCGAATGGCGCGAAGGGCGCCGCCCGCGGCCTGCGACTGTGCGACGTGCGCGTGCACGCCCTCGGCAACGACGTCGCCATCGAAGGGTACACGGTGGCCTGATGTTCACCGGCATCATCGAGGAACTGGGCGAGGTCGACCGCGTTGACCACCACGGCGCCGGCGCGCGGCTGCGCGTGCGGGCCAGCACACTGCTTGATGGCGCGAGAGTGGGCGACAGCATCGCGGTCAATGGCGTCTGCCTGACGATCGTGGACCTCGATCATAAGGGCTTCATCACAGATCTCGCCGCCGAAACCCTCCGGCGAACGACGTTGGGATGGCTGCGGCCCGGCGACTCCATCAACCTGGAACGGCCCCTGCGTCTTGATCAGCGCCTCGGCGGCCACATCGTCCAGGGGCACGTGGATGGCGTCGGCACGATCACCGCCGCGACGCCCGAAGGCGATGGGGTTTGGATGGAGATCGAGCCTCCATCCGGATTGCTGCCCTATATCGTTGAGAAGGGTTCGATGGCGATCGATGGCGCCAGCCTCACGGTGGCGCGAATCCTCCCCGGTGGCCGGTTTGCGGTGGCCCTGATCCCACACACGCTGGAGGTGACCACGCTCGGACGGCGGCGCGCCGGCGATGGCGTGAACATCGAGGTCGATATCCTGGCGAAGTATGTGGAACGGCTCATGGAAGGAGTCCGAGGGCGATGAACGATCGAAGCGAGGTCGCGGTGCGCGAGTTCGCCACTATCGACGAGGCGGTCGACGAGTTTCGAGCCGGCCGGATGCTGATCGTCGTCGATGACGAGGACCGCGAGAATGAAGGCGACCTGGTCATGGCGGCTGAGCACGCCACCCCCGAGGCGATCAACTTCATGATGACGCACGCGCGGGGTCTCATCTGCGTTCCGATCACGCTTGAGCGGTGCGACCGGCTGCGCCTCTCGATGATGGTGACGGAGAACACGTCTCACCACGGCACCGCGTTCACGGTGTCGGTCGATCCACGCCGCGGCAGTACGGGGACATCGGCCCATGATCGCGCGCTGACGATCCGGCTCCTCGCTGATCCCGACACCGACCCCGACGACCTGGTCCGGCCCGGCCACGTCTTCCCCCTGCGTGCTGCGCCCGGCGGGGTGTTGCGGCGTGCGGGCCACACCGAGACGGTGGTGGACCTGGCTCGCCTGGCAGGGCTGCGGCCTGCGGGCGTCGTGTGCGAGATCGTGGGTGAGGACGGCACGATGGCACGGTTGCCGGAGTTGCGCGTGTTCGCGCAGCGGCACGGCTTGAGAATTTTGACCGTTCGGGACCTGATCCGCCACCGGCTCCGCCGCGATCCGTTCGTCCGGCGAGAAGGCCAGACTCGCCTGCCGACCACCCTTGGGGAGTTCACGGCGATCGTGTATGAGAATCTGCTCGACGGCTCCCAGCACATGGCCCTCGTCAAAGGGATGGTGGACGATGGCGTGCCCGTACTTGTGCGGATGCACTCGGAATGCCTGACCGGAGAGGTGTTTGGGTCACTGCGATGCGACTGCCGTGAGCAGTTGCAGGCGGCCATGCGCGAGATCGAGCGAGAGGGCCGCGGCGTCATCGTCTACATCCGCCAGGAAGGCCGCGGCATCGGACTGGGCAACAAGATCAAGGCGTACGCGCTCCAGGATCAGGGCAGCGACACCGTCGAAGCGAACGAGCTGCTGGGGTTCCCTCCGGACCCGCGCGACTATGGGATCGGCGCGCAGATTCTGGCAGACCTCGGCGTGCAGCGCATGCGGCTGCTGACGAACAATCCACAGAAGCGCGCCGGGCTCGAGGGGTACGGCCTGCACGTGGTCGAGCGCGTCCCGTTGGAGATCCCGCCGAATAAGGAAAACTATGCCTATCTCAAGGCCAAACGGCACCGCCTTGGGCATCTGCTGAACTTGGATGAAGGTGATGGAGACAGTCTATCGCGGGAGTGACGATGCCACCGGTCTCGCATTCGCGATCGTTGTCAGCCGGTACAACGAGTACATCACACAGCGGCTGCTCGACGGGGCCCGGGCGGTGCTCGCGGCGAAGGGCGCGCCGCAGGTAGATGTGGCCTGGGTGCCTGGCGCGCTCGAGATTCCACTCGTCGCCCGGAGGCTCGCCCGGACCGGGCGCTATCACGCGATTATCTGCCTGGGATGCCTCATCAAGGGCGAGACGCTGCATTTTGACCTGGTGGCGCGGCAGGCGGCAGCCGGGATGGCCAGGGTCGCGCTGGAGACCGGGGTGCCGGTGATCAACGAGGTCCTGGCGGTGTTCGATTCCGCGCACGCGGCTGCGCGCTCCGGCGACAAAGTGAACAGAGGCGTCGAAGCCGCGCACGCGGCAATTCAGATGGCCACGCTGTTGCCCACGCTCCCATCAGTGTGATTGCATGGACGTGACGATCTATCTGCAGGCACGTGTGCACTCCCATGGCGACTCAGTCGTCTCGGCCCATGCGCTGGCCGTCGCCGGCGAGAGGTTGCTCGCTGTTGGAACAGATGATGAGCTGATCGCCGCATTCCCCCGGGCCCGCCGCGTCGACCTGATGGGCTTTTCGGTCTTCCCGGGACTCATCGACGCGCACAACCACTTCGTCAGCTATGGGCTCGGGGTGCTGCAGGTGGAGCTGCGCGAGGCGCGGTCGATCGCCGACGCGGTCCGCGTGATTGCCGCGGCAGCGGCAGATCGGTCTCCTGACACCTGGGTCCTGGGTCGAGGGTGGGACAAGAACCTATGGGTTGAAGGCCGGTTTCCCTCCCGACATGACCTCGACCCGGCGACCGGCGCCCGCCCCGCCGCGATGACCAGCAAGGACGGACACCTGCTCTGGGTGAACTCGGCGGCCCTGCAGGCAGCCGGCGTCTCGCGCGAAACCCCGGACCCGCCTGGAGGCGCGATCGGTCGGGATAGCTCCGGAGAGCCTGACGGTCTCCTCAAGGAAGAAGCGCGCCTGCTCGTTCAGCGTGTTGTTCCATCTGCGTCGCCGGAGATGCGCGAGCAGGCCATCGTGGCCGCATCGGCCGACTTCCACCGCCTTGGTCTCACGGGTGTGCACGCATTCACCGGCGCGACCACTGAGGGACCCGATCAACTTGTGGCCCTGCAGCGGCTGCATGCTCGCAGGAAACTGGCGATGCGAACCGTCGTCACACTGCCCGACCGCCACCTCGACGCGGCGGTAGCCGCGGGCATGTGCACCGGCCTCGGGGACGAGATGCTGCGTGTCGGCCCGGTAAAGATCTTCGCCGACGGGACGCTTGGGTCGCAGACGGCGAGCATGCTGGAACCCTTCCACGACCAGCCGGACAACGTCGGGATCGAGATACGCACGCCTGAAGAGATTGACCGGCTCGTCCGCCAGGCGGTCGGGGCCGGACTGTGGACCGCGATCCATGCCATCGGGGATCGAGCAAACCACGATGTGCTGGATATCTTCGAGCGGCACCTGCCCGCATCGCAGCGCGTTGGCGCGCGCCACCGGATCGAGCACGTCCAACTCTTGCACCCCGACGACCTTCCGCGTCTTGGCCGGCTTGGGGTCACGGCGTCGATGCAGCCGATCCACGCCACGGCCGATCGCGACATCGCGGATCGATACTGGGGGCAACGGTCCCGGTGGGCGTACGCCTGGCGGTCGCTGGCTGCAAGCGGTGCGGTGCTGGCTTTCGGGTCGGACGCACCCGTGGAAACTCCAGATCCCTGGCGCGGGTTATACGCCGCGGTCACCCGGCGGCGCGAGGACGAGAACCGTCCCTCCTGGTATCCCCAGGAATGTGTGATGCTGTCGGAAGCGATTCGCGCTTACACGGCCGGGGCTGCCCACGCCTCGGGGACAGACGCCTGGCAGGGCACACTCGAGTCCGGGAAGGTGGCCGACTTCATAGTAGTGGATCGCGACCCATTTGCCGGCTCGCCCAGGGACCTTCTTGACCTTCGGGTATGGGCGACGTTCGTTGGAGGTCACGCCGTCCACGCGACAGGACCGCTCTCCGGTCTTCACCTCCAAGAGGAGAGATGATGAACCCGCAGATCGGCGAGGTTGTGCTCGAGCGCCTCTCCGACCACGTCGTCACCGTGGTCCGAGAGCGACTGGGATAGGGACAGCGCTAACCTGCGGCTAGTAGTGCAGCGGCGGTTGGGTGTCGGCCTCATCCTCGGGCGTCACATACGACCCGCCTCGGGGAACGGCCCGGTGCCCGCAAATCGAGCACTCATACCAGACATGCTCAGGCATGTGCAGGTTGAAACGCTGCTCCATCACCGTCTCGCAATAGGGGCAGCAGAGTTCCGTCTCTTCCATGATCTTTTCCGATCCTTTCAGGCTCACGCATGGACTTCGGCTTCGCCCCCGATCCTTCCTGCCTAGCCCTTCTTCGCCTTGTCGTACCGCGTCGCAACTTCATTCCAGTTCACCGTGTTCCACCACGCCGTCAGGTAGTCCGCGCGGCGGTTCTGGTATTTCAGATAGTAGGCATGCTCCCACACGTCCACGCCCAGGACGGGCGTTTGTCCGGTTGAGAGAGGGGAATCCTGATTCGGCGTGCTCGTGACGGCCAGTTTGCCCTCTTTATCGAGGACGAGCCAAGCCCATCCGCTACCGAAGCGGCCCGCTCCGGCGGTGTTGATTGCCTCTTTCAGCTTGTCCACAGAGCTGAAGGCCGCAGTGATGGCCTGGGCGAGCCCGCCACCTAATGCACCGCCACCGGGCTTCATGATTTCCCAGAACATCGTGTGGTTGTAGTGGCCGCCGCCATTGTTTCTCACCGCCATCCGGATGTTCTCCGGCGCCGCGTCGAGATTCGACAGCAGCTCTTCGATCTTCTTGCTCTGTAGATTGGCCGCGCTCTCCAGCGCTTTGTTCAGGTTGGTCACATACGTGCCATGGTGCTTGTCGTGGTGGATCCGCATCGTCTGTTCGTCGATGTGGGGCTCCAGGGCATTGTACGCGTACGGAAGTGCGGGTACCTCGAACGCCATCTGCTTCCTCCTCCTTGGTGCGCAGTCAGGCAGGTAGAAAGCATTCCTCCTGGCCACGCTGCTATCTGTTGGGATGGAGCTTCTTTCGCTCCTGAGCCCGGTGACACCTGCAAAGGTTTTCGCCCGTCTGGGGTTCCTGGTAAAACGTTTACCCTCCATATGACAGACTAAACCCCCCGTCCGCGGTGACCAACCCGCGGTGACTAAACCCCGCGGCGCTGGTCGGTGTTACAATCAGTGAAGATGCAGCGGGTAGACACCGAGGACGGTCAGCTCCTGGAGGCCTTCCGGCGCGGAGAGGAGAGCGCGTTCTCGGCGCTCGTCATCAAGTACCGGGAGAGCGTCTACCGGGTCGCGCGGCGCATGCTCGGGGATCACGAAGACGCCGCAGATGTGACCCAGGAAGTCTTCATCCGCGTGCACCGGGCGCTGCCGCGGTTCGACGGCCGGTCACAGCTCTACACCTGGTTGTACCGGATTGCCGTCAACCTCTGCATAGACACGCGGAGCCGGCTCAGCCGGTTGCCGCTGGTGGATGACGAAGAAAGCCTGCGGGAGCGGCCGGCCGGGCGTGCCATCGAAGATGAGGCCGAAGGCCGAGAGACCGGCAGGCTCGTCGCGCGGGCGGTTGCCGGGCTGCCCCCGCGCCAGCGCGCCATGGTCGTCTTGCGACTCTATCAGGATCTGCCGTATCTCGAGATCGCCGGCATCATGGGCTGTTCGGAAGGGACCGTCAAGGCCACGATGTTCGCCGCGCTGCGCGCGCTGCGCCGGGTACTTGTGCAGGAGGGTGTTCGTTCACCGTGACACTGCGCTGTCAGGATGTGCTGAATCGTCTGGTTGAAGCCGCAACCGGGTCGCTGCCGCCGCAAGAGCGTGCCGGCATCGCCGATCACCTGGCGACGTGCGAGCGCTGCCGCGAGGAAGCTGCCGCTATCGAAGGTACAGTCGCGTCCCTGCAAGAGGCCGGCCGGTTCACCGTACCGCCCGGGTTCTGGGGCGAATTCACCGATCGGCTCCATGAACGGATGGCGGGTGAACGGCTGCCCGTTCCCATCCGCCTGCGCAGGTGGCTGACCTCGCCGCGCCACGCGTGGGCGACGATCACCCTGACGGCGGCAGTGGCGATGGCGCTCTCAGTGGCGATTCGGATGACGCCGCCGTCCGGTGGCTCCGACCCTACGGTGAGGAAGGCGCGCGGCTTAGTAACCGACACTATGACGACCACGCTCCCATCCCTGGGCGAGATGCTCGAGACGTGGCGCGCAGGCCTGACCTCTGAAGCGGATGTGACTGACCGGGCGCCGCGATGAGCACGATTGCCGTGCGGCGCGTCATCCCCGGTTTGCTGGTGGGCCTGTTGGCCCTTGTCATCCCGGCCCTCGGGCAGGAAGTCCAACCCACACCCCGAGGGGAACGCATCATCGAGGCGTTCCTGATCTGGCGTCTGGTCGATGAACTCGATCTCAACGAGGGCCAGATCGCCCGGATCTTTCCTCGGATCAAGGCGCTCAAGAACATCCGGATCGAGATGGGACGCCGGGTCCCTCCGTTGCGGCGAGAGATCCGGCAACTGACGGCCCAGGCGCCGCGTGATGATGAGGCGATCCGGATCAAGGTGACCGAGTTCAATCAGTTGCGTCTGGAAATGGACGCCCGGCGCAGACGCCAGTTGCAGCTTATCGCCGCGGCGTTGACGTCCGAACAACTGGGCAAGTTCACGTTGATCCAGGAGACGTTCGAGGTCGAGACCCTGCGGCTGCTCGAGGACATGCGCCGCATCGTCGAAGAGCAATCGCCCCCCAGACGATAACGCCGGCGCTTCAGGCCGGCGGCGTTCGGCTCGCTCCCCCCATACCCTCGTCCCGCGTTGGTCGCACTTCCCATGTGCGCACAGGAGATCGCCTATCCTTTAGGGTATCCACCCGTGGACTGATGAATACGATCACGGCCCTGGTCAGGACGGACAGCGAGGAGTTTGCGGCCAGTCGCCGGCACCACGAGGCGCTGGCGGCGCAACTGCGCGAGCGTCTCGTCATTGTTCGCGCAGGAGGGGGGGAGCGCGCGCACCGACGGCATCGTCAGCTTGGAAAGATGACGGCCCGCGAGCGGATCGACGTTCTGCTCGATCCAGGGTCACCGTTCCTTGAGGTCGCGCCGCTGGCGGCGTGGGACATGTATGGTGGCGATGCGCCCGCCGCCGGCATCGTCACAGGCATCGGCCGCGTCGATGGCGGCGAGGTCATGATCGTCGCCAACGACGCAACGGTCAAGGGCGGCACGTACTATCCCATCACCGTCAAGAAGCACGTGCGTGCGCAGGAGATTGCGTCCCAGAACCGGCTCCCCTGCGTGTACCTGGTCGACTCCGGCGGCGCGTTCCTGCCGCTGCAGGCGGACGTCTTCCCAGATCGAGAGCACTTCGGCCGGATCTTCTACAATCAGGCGCGTATGTCCGCGGCCGGCATCCCGCAGATCGCTGCAGTCATGGGTTCGTGCACCGCCGGCGGCGCGTACGTTCCGGCGATGAGCGACGAGGCGGTAATCGTCCGAGGGACCGGGACAATCTTTCTCGGCGGACCGCCGCTGGTGAAGGCCGCGACCGGCGAGGACGTGACTGCTGAAGATCTTGGCGGCGCAGACGTCCATGCACGCCGTTCCGGCGTCGTCGACCACTTCGCCGAGGACGACGCCCATGCCCTGCAGATCGTACGGGACATTGTCGGCACGCTGAATCGCCGGAAGTCGCCCGACCTCGATATCGCCGAGCCCGAAGCGCCTGTCCGCGATCCGGCGGAGATGTACGGCGTCATCCCTACCGACCTGCGCCGGTCGTATGACGTCAGAGAGGTTATCGCGCGCGTCGTCGACGGCAGCCGGCTTGCGGAATTCAAGGCGCTGTATGGCGCGACGCTGGTCTGCGGCTTCGCGCGCATCCATGGGATGCTGGTCGGGATCGTCGCCAACAACGGGGTGCTCTTCGTCGAGAGCGCCGACAAGGGCACGCACTTCATCGAATTGTGCGGCCAGCGCCGCATCCCGCTGGTCTTCCTGCAGAATATCACGGGGTTCATCGTGGGCCGGCAGTACGAGGCGGCGGGGATCGCGCGGGCCGGCGCCAAAATGGTCCACGCGGTGGCCACCTGCGGCGTTCCCAGAGTCACCGTGATTATCGGCGGATCGTACGGGGCTGGGAACTACGCCATGTGCGGCCGGGCCTACGAACCGCGCTTCCTATGGATGTGGCCCAATGCCCGGATCAGCGTCATGGGTCCGGAGCAGGCGGCCGGTGTGCTCGTGACCGTGAAGCGCGACCAGCTCGCCCGCGATGGCAAAGCCCTCTCCGCCCAGGAAGAGGATGCGATCGTTCATCCGATTCTCGACAAGTACGAACACGAGGGGAACGCCTATTACAGTTCCGCGCGGCTGTGGGATGATGGGATCATCGACCCGGCCCAGACCCGCGAGGTGCTGGCGCTGTCGCTGTCTGCGACGCTCAACGCGCCGATCGAAGGCGCCAAACCCGGCGTGTTGCGCATCTGAGCCGGTATGGCGGCGCCCATCCGCACGCACGTCGACGCCGCGCGGCTGACGATTCTGCTCAGCCGGCCCGAGGTCCACAATGCGTTCGACGAGGCGATGATCGAGGCCCTCGACGACGCGTTTCGCGGGATCGCCGGGCGGGACAACGTTCGCTATGTGGTCCTTGCGGGAGAGGGCGCTTCGTTCTGCGCGGGCGCCGACGTGGGCTGGATGCGCCGGATGGCCGGCGCGTCCCCTGACGAGAACCGGGCCGACGCCCGACGACTGGCGGACATGCTGGAGTCGGTCGCTACGTGCCCGAAACCGGTGATCGCCCGGGTCCACGGAGCGGCGTTGGGCGGTGGCGTGGGCCTGGTCGCCGCGTGCGACCTGGCTGTCGCTGTTCCGGGCGCGTCCTTCAGGCTGAGCGAGGTGCGGCTTGGCCTGACGCCGGCAGTGATCTTTCCACTCTTGCTCCGAAAGGTCACGCGGCACGAGGTACTGTGGGCGGCTCTCACCGGTGAGCGCTTTTCTGCCGCGCGCGCGCGGGACATGGGACTCGTGCACGAGGTGGCCGGCGACCTCGACACCGCGATTGACCGATGGGCGCAGGCGTTGCTCGCCGGCGGGCCGCACGCGCTGGCCGCGGTCAAAGAACTCTTCAATAAAGTCCCACAGCTCTCGTGGGAGTCGGCGAGGGAGATGACCGTGGACCTGATTGCGCGGCTGCGCGCCGGCTCAGAAGCCCGGGAGGGCATGCAGGCGTTCTTCGAAAGGCGCCGGCCGGACTGGTCTCTGCCCGGAGACGCCGGGCGCTGACTGACGGAAAGGCCCACGCGATGTTCACCAGGGTCCTGATCGCCAACCGCGGCGAGATCGCCGTGCGCCTCATCCGCGCCTGCCGTGAGCTGGACGTACAGACCGCCGCCGTCTACTCCGACGCCGACCGCACGTCCCCCCACGTCTGGCTGGCCGACCAGGCGGTACCCATCGGCCCGGCGGAAGCGGCGCAATCCTATCTGAATATCGGGCGGATCATCGACGCTGCACGCTGCACGGGTGCGGAGGCGGTACATCCCGGATATGGCTTTCTGGCGGAGAACGCCGAGTTTGCCGCCGCGTGCCGTGATGCGGGCATCACGTTCATCGGACCTCCCGCGGAGGTGATTACTGCGCTGGGTGACAAGGGACGGGCTCGACGGATGGCCGAGCACGCCGAAGTCCCGATCGTCCCCGGCTATGACGAGCCTGGGGCCAGCGATGAGCACATCAGGCAGGCAGTCGGAGGAATGGGCTTCCCGGTGCTCCTGAAGGCGGCCGGGGGGGGCGGCGGCAAGGGAATGCGGATCGTTCGGCGCTCTGAAGACCTGGACACGCTGCTGGGATCGGCTCGCCGGGAGGCGCGCGGGGCCTTTGGAGACGACTCGATCCTCGTGGAGAAGTTCATCGACCGCCCCCGGCATATCGAGGTCCAGATCCTGGCCGACGCGCACGGGACAGTCGTCCACCTCGGAGAGCGGGAGTGCAGCGTGCAGCGCCGGCACCAGAAGATCATCGAAGAGTCGCCATCCGTCGCGGTGGACGATGCGCTGCGGGGTGAACTGGGGCGGGCGGCGCTCAAGGTGGCGCGAGCCGCGGGTTACCTGAACGCCGGCACCGTGGAATTTCTGGTGGATCAGGACGCCCGGTTCTACTTTCTCGAAGTTAACACGAGATTGCAGGTGGAGCATCCTGTTACCGAGATGGTGACAGGCATCGACCTTGTCCACCAGCAGTTGCATATCGCGTCCGGTGAACGGCTGGGGTTCTCTCAGGAGCTCATCGGACTCCGTGGCCACGCGGTGGAGTGCCGCGTCTACGCCGAGGACCCTGAAGCGGACTTCGCGCCGTCCCCGGGGAGAGTGTTCTACCTCTTCGAGCCGGCTCTGCCAGGGGTTCGCATCGACTCCGGCATCCGCGCAGGCCAGGAGATCCCGGTCCACTACGATCCGATCGTGGCGAAAATTATCGCCTGGGCGCCCGATCGAGCCCTGGCATTGCGGCGCATGCAGCAGGCGCTCGCCGCGTACGCGCTGCTCGGCCCGCGCACGAACGTTTCCTACCTGAGGGCGATCGTCGCACATCCGGCATTCGCGGCCGGAGCGCTCTCCACAGAGTTTCTCGCGGAGCATCTCTCAGGCTGGCGCGCTCCCCAGCCTGGCCCGCAGGTCGCCGCGATCGCGGCGCTTCTGTCGGAGCTTGCGCAGATTGCCGGGGAGCCTGGGCGGCCGGGCGGCCGGCGCGTCGATCCGTGGGGTCGGCTGGCAGGATGGCGCGTTCCATGAGCACCCGTCGGATTCGCATGAATTTTGGGGATATCGCCATGGTAGTCGACCTGATGTCCGACGGTGACCGCCTGACCGCGCGCGTCGGGGACAACGACGTCGCACTGTCCATCCAACCGCTCTCGGACGGCGCGTACGTGGTCACCTCGGCTGGTCACGCCAGCATCGTCTATTATGCCGTAGACGGAAGAACACACCTCCTTCAGATCGATGGGCAGGTGTACCGCTTTCAGCGAGGGCGTCCTGAAACAGACGGGCGCGGAGCGGTCAATGCGTATTCCCAGGATCTCAGAGCGCCGATGCCCGGGATCGTCAGCCAGGTCTTCGTGCGGGAAGGACAGATGGTGGCGGCGGGCGACCCGCTGTTCGTGGTTGAAGCGATGAAGATGGAGCACGTCGTACGGGCCGTGCGGGCCTCGCGGGTCGCCAAAATGAGAGCCGTGCCGGGTGCTCAGGTGGATGGCGGCGCCATCGTCGTCGAAGTGGAAAACGTGACGGAGCCGTCATCGTGACCGCCGCGGATCGCATTCCCGCGAACAGCATTCCCAAGAGAGTTCGCGTCGTCGAAGTCGGGCCGCGCGATGGACTGCAGAATGAGCCCGAGATCGTCCCGCTGGACGCCAAGGTTGCGTTCATCGAGGCGCTCGCCGACGCCGGCGCGCCAATGATCGAGGTGGGATCGTTCGTGCGCCCGGACCGTGTCCCGCAGATGGCCGATACTGACGAGGTGATCCGGCGCCTGCGGCCGCGTGATGGAACGATCTACGCGGTGCTGGTCGCCAATCGTCGCGGGCTGGAACGGGCGTTGGCCAGCAGCGTGCGGACGATCGCTGTGTTCACCGCGGCCTCTGAGGCCTTCGCCCGCGCGAACATCGGTATGAGCATCGACGAATCCCTGGAGCGCTTCCGCGAGATCGTCGCCGGGGCCACCCGTGGAGGACTTCGGGTCCGCGGCTATGTCTCGACTGCGTGGTGGTGCCCGTACACAGGGCGCGTGGATCCCGCTGCGGTCAGGCGTGTTGCCTCCAGCCTGCTGGAGATGGGATGCGGGGAGATCGGCGTGGCGGATACGATCGGCGCGGCCACGCCTGCAGAAGTACGCGGGCTGCTGGAACTACTGCTACAGCAGATCCCCCTGGAGCGCCTCGCGGTGCACTTTCACGATACTCGAGGCACCGCCCTGGCCAACGTTCTGGCCTCGATGGAGGTGGGCGTCGCGACAGTGGACGTGTCCGCCGGTGGCCTGGGCGGGTGTCCGTTCGCGCCGGGCGCACTGGGAAATCTGGCCACGGAAGACCTGCTCTACATGGTGCACGGCATGCGGATCGAGACCGGCGTGGACCTCGAGAGGGTCAGGGCCGCATCGCGCCAGATGGAGTCTGTCTTGGGACGGCGCTTGCCCTCACGGTACCTGCACGCAGGCCCTGTGGGCACATCATTCATGGCCCAGAGGTAATGCGGTTTACCAGCTTGTTCGCCGAGAGATAGTTCCACACGGCATCCGCGACCAGCGTGTTTCCCAAAGGCGAGTAGTGGTCGGGAGAAATTTCATTGACTTGCAGGTGCCTGGCGTGCGTATCTAGCCAATCCAGCACGTCGAGGTACCGGTAGCCTCTTGACTGGAAATGCTCCAGGAGGGGCGCATAACGCCTTTTACCACCTTTCCACACGCGCTCGATGTCTCCGCCGTTAGGAAAGATGACGATGATCGGGAGCGAGCCGTCACGGGTCACGGTGCTGACGAACTGGTCAAAGATCGCGGTCGTGACCCTTAAGGCTTCAGAATTTGGGTTGTAGAATCCGCGCCTGGTTGCTCCGTGAACTTGATCGAGGATCTCATAGCGCACCAACTTGAGAAGACGGACAGAGCGAAGGATGTCAAGTGGTCCGCGCCGGTATCTGAGGTGGAAGAAGTAATCATGAGCTCCCAGTCGTGGTAGGACGCGCCCTGGGGCCGCCAACAGCTCCCGATACTGCTCCAGGTCCTTCATAGGATTCTCAAGCAGCACCAGCCTGTCGTCTTCGAGGATGAACCTCGGCTTGGTGAGGGGCAGGTCTGTCCCCTGAACGTAGAACGGGCGGAATACGTTCACGGTTCGAAAGACGTTCCCCGACATGAAGCCGATCAGCACGATATGGGATTTGTACGCGACGCCCTCTTGCTGGTAGCGCAGGAATGCCTGGTCGAGGCCGAATCCACCGACGCCGAAGTTGATGACCTCCAGGCGCCGGTTGACCCTCATGAGAGCCTCCTGCCAGGTATCTTCATTCTTCACTGCGTCCGAGTGCGTGAAAGAATCGCCGAATGTGGAGATCCGGATCACATCCCCCGAAGGGTTGAGAGAGTACTCCCGATCGCCCCTGATCCCTTTCGAATTCGCCCGATACAGCGGGGAGTTGCCATTCGGCTTGATCGTCCACCCGAGGGTCGGGCTGTGCGCAAAGTACGTCGTCTTCCCGGCGAGGAGGTTTTCCAGCATCTCCCTGTACCTGGGCGAGATCGACGTGACTGAAACGGGGGCGTATCTGATGCGGGTGAACCGTGTGACCAGGTAGAGTGTGAGGGCAGAGCCTGCTTCGATGATGACCAGGATCAGCACGACAAGAGCGATCCATCCCCGTCTCCTCATCGGTCAAATCCCCCTCAAGATTGTCTCAATCGGGACTGTTGCGTCCGATCGGCGCCGCGCGGACTTCATAGTCGGCCTTCCGGTACGTGGCGCGCACGCCGCAGTTAGGGCAGGTGTGATAATTCGCCGCCAACGTGCCGCGCTTGAGCGATCCCTCATCCATACGCAGTCCGCTGTCGAACCTGAAGCCGCAACTGTAGCAGATGACCCAGAGGGCGCCCTTGGCCACTACCCGGGACCGCCCCCCGCGGGTTCCAGCCCGGCGCGATAGGCTTCGAGATCGGCGAGGCGCCAGAGGCGTTTGTGCTCGGCGGCGAACAGCGGCGCGGGGAAGTCAGCCTTCGACGAGATCTCGCCGAGGAATTGCGCGGGCGGCGCGTCGAACAGGTCCGCCGCTTCCACGGCGCTGGCGACCGCCACGCCTTCAGAGACGTACCGGCAGACCGCGGCGATCAGCGAGGTCGACGACGTGGGCCGGCCAAGCACGAGTCGTACCGCGGACATGCCGCGCGGATGCGCCTGCTTGATCAGGTTGCTGTAGCGCCGCAGATCCTCGGGGTAGCCGCGGAGATGCGCAAGGACCCTGAGGTCTTCCTCGAAGAGCTGTTCGTCCATCAACTGTTTGACTTCCCCGCAGGCGTTCCGATCCCTGCCGGCTGAGGAATACCGCCTCCGTGTGCCGCGTTTGCGTGAAAAGACCGATGTGAAAAGACCGAATGGAAGGAGTCACGATGGCGCTGCTCAACGATCAGGATACTGCATTTCTCCGTAAGCGATTCGCCGAGGAGATCGCGCACGATGTCCGTCTTGTGTTCTTCGCTCCAAGCCTCGGTGGCCTGGCGCTTCCCGGAGACGATTGGCAGATGGCCGAGTACACCAGGCAAATCCTCAAGGAGGTAGCCGGACTGTCCGACCGTGTGATCCTGGAGGAGCACAGCTTCAGCACCGAACCTGAGCTGGCGTCGCAGTATGGAATCGCTCGCACGCCAGCCCTCGCGGTTATCGGGGCTGAGGACTACGGCGTGCGGTACTACGGGATGCCAGCCGGGTACGAGTTTGTCACACTGATCGACATCATTCTGGATGTTTCGAAGGGCCGGGCGCCCGTCACCCTGGAGACCGTGGAAGCGCTGAAGACGCTGCCGGGCGACGCCCATCTTCAAGTCTTCGTCACCCCGACCTGACCGCAATGCCCGCGGGCGGCCAGGCTGGCCGCGAATCTAGCCATCGCCTCTCCCCACATTCGCGCCGACATTGTAGAGGCAAGCGAATTTCCCGCGCTGTCCCAGCACTACAATGTCTACGCGGTGCCGAAGACGGTGATCAACGAGACGCAAGAAATCATGGGCGCTGTGCCCGAGGCGCAGTTCGTGCAGGCCGTCGTGGATGCCCTGAGCCCTCCGGCGCCACCCGCCGCACCTGCGGCTTGAGCCCGGGCGTACTCCTTCTCGCAGGACTTTGCTACCATAGACATCGTGACTGCGCCCCGCCACGATGTCGTTGTCACGGGCCTGGGGGCCGTGACCCCTGTCGGCCTGACTGCGGCCGAAACCTGGGAGGCGCTGTGCGCAGGCCGGTCCGGCGCCGGGCGCATTACGGCGTTTGACCCCTCAACGCTGCCTGTGCAGATCGCCGCGGAAGTCAAAGGTTTCGATCCCACACCGTACGCCGACGTGAAGACGGTGCGCCGCCTGGAGCGCTTCACGCAGTTCTCGCTCGCAGCGGCAGCGGACGCGCTGGCGGACGCCGGCCTGCAGGTCGATGAGGCCAGCGCCGACCGGTTTGGCGTCATCATGAACACCGGCGGCGGTGGCATGAGTCTAGTCGAGCGCGAGATGATGGTGCTCCACGACCGGGGGCCGCAGCGCGTCAGCGCCCTCTACGTTCCGATGATGATGCCGAACATCGGCGCGTGCCAGGTGTCCATCTCCCTGGGGATCCGCGGTCCGGCTCTGACCTCAACGGCAGCATGCGCGGCGGGGGTGCTCGCGGTCGTCGACGGCGTGCGGCTGATCCGGGACGGCGACGCCGATGTGATCATCGCGGGCGGCAGCGAGTCCGCCATGACCGCGCTGGCGATCTCGGGGATGGCGAACGCGCGCGCGCTCTCGCGCCGGAACGACGAGCCGGAGCGCGCCAGCCGTCCGTTCGACGTGGATCGAGATGGATTCGTGTTCGGTGAAGGGGCGGTCGCACTCGTCTTGGAGCGCCGGGCCCACGCCGAGGCCCGTGGCGCCCGCATTTACGCGGCCGCGCTGGGCGGCGCTGCCACCGCCGACGCCTATCACATCACCGCGCCCGACCCGGGAGGGGGGAGCGCAGCCAAGGCTATGAGCCGGGCGCTCCAGCGTGCAGGGCTTGTCCCACAAGACGTGGACTACATCTGCGCCCACGCCACGTCCACGCCCCTCGGCGATGTGGCCGAAGTGCGTGCGATCCGCAAGGCGTTCGGCGCTCACGCAGACCGGGTCGTGGTCAGTGCGCCGAAATCGATGGTCGGGCATCTGCTGGGCGCCGCCGGCGCGGTGAGCGCGCTGGTCGCGGTCAAAAGCATCCACGAAGACCTCATTCCACCGACCATCAATCTGGACCGGCAGGATCCTGAGTGTGATCTGGATTGCGTGCCTCATGTCGCCCGGCACGCCCGCGTTACGGCGGCGATCGCCAACGGCTTCGGCTTCGGTGGCCAAAACATCGTGGCCGTCTTCGCCAAAGCCTGACCAGGCCCGTCCCTTTCACAGGACACCTCCCGGCCAAGGCCGAATCAGTTCAAGAGAGGCACGCGCCTGATGAACAGAAGCTCCAAGGAGGGTCGTCTGTGAAGAGATCTCTGGCCGGATTGGTTGTGTTGGGCGTGATGGCGCTGACGTTCGGCGCGGCGGATCAGGCGCTGTCCCTTGCGCCGGGAAGAGTCCTGGTCGCCGCGATCGCGAAGATGGATATCCGTACGCTCGATCCGCACCGGCAGTACGAAATCTCACCGCCGCAGATCATGCGCGCCGTCTACGAGACGCTCGTCACGCTTGGCGATCAGGGCCGGAGCCTGACGAAACTGGAACCGCTGCTCGCACAGTCGTACTCGGTCTCATCTGATAGCAAGGTCTACACCTTCACCCTGCGTAAGGGCGTCAGGTTTCAGACCGGCGGCGTCATGACCGCCGACGATGTCGTCTTCTCGTATCGGCGGCTGGGGAACCTCAAGGACAACCCCGCCTGGTTGTTCAGCGATCACGTCGCATCGATCGAGGCGGTCGACGCCGACACTGTCCGGATCACGCTCAAGGAACCCAACGCCGCGTTCCTACCGATCCTCACCTCTCCCAACTTCGCCGTCGTCGACGCGAAGGCCGTGCGCGCGCACAACGGTACCGATGCGGCCAACGCCGACAAAGCCGACAAGGCCACCGACTGGTTGGATCAGAACTCTGCGGGGACCGGGCCGTTCGTGCTCAAGAAGTGGACCCGTGGGGTCGAGGTCGCCCTCGAGCGGAATGGGAACTACTGGCGGCAGCCGTCCCCATGGAGCCGGATCGTGGTCCGCGACATCCCCGATCCCGCCACTCAACTGGAACTCGTGGAACGTGGCGACGTCCAGATCGCCGAGAGCCTCGATGCGGATCTGACGGCTCGCTTCCGGCGTTCGGGCAAAGGTCGGGTCGTTGAAGGCAGCACGCTGGACATGACCTATCTGGCTATGACCACAAACGTGTCAATCTCCTCGGCGCTCGCCGAGCGAAAGGTGCGGCAGGCGATCGCGCACGCGATTGACTTCGACGGCATCGTCAAGGGGCTCATGCGCGGGTCCGCGTTGCAGATTCCCTCGATCATCCCGCTCGGGTTGTTGGGCACTGATCCGGCGCTCGCACCCCGGCGCGATCTCTCGGCGGCCAAGCGGCTCCTTCGGGACGCCGGGTATCCGAATGGGTTCAGCGTGAAGATGATCTATCCCACCAGGGTGCTCGTCGGCGGTCTTTCTGCCGAGACACTTGCCACGAAACTGCAGGCGGATCTGGCGCAGATAGGGGTCCAACTCCAGCTCGAGCCGCGCGAGACGGTCGCCTGGCGCGCGGACTATCGGAACGGCAGGCTGGCCATCACGATTGCCGACTGGACGCCCGACTTCGCCGACCCGCACGGCTGGGCGATCCCCTTCGCCGTGAAAGGCTCGGCGGCCGCCAGGCGCGTCTACTATGACAATGCCCGGGCCGGCGCACTGGCGACGACTGCTGGCCGCCTCACCGATGCCGGCAGACGCGCCAGGATGTACATAGATCTCCAGAGACTCTTGATCGGTGACGCCGCGTTCGTCGGGCTGATCCAGCCAAAGGTCAACATCGCTGTCAGTCCCAACATCCGCGGGGTCACGTATAATCCGGTGTACTTCCTCGACTATTATTATGTAAGGTAGGACGATCGGCGCCGCGCGTGTTTGCGAGGACAGAGGCGGTTGACGAACTTCTGGCGCTTCATCGGACGCCGGGTGCTCGTCACCGTCCCCGTGCTGTTCCTGATCACCGTTCTCACGTTCGCGCTGACCTTTCTCATCCCCGCTGATCCACTGGCCATGGTGCTTTCCGAGCGCGCCATGGCCAATCCTGAGATCGTGCGCGCATACCGGGAACGCTGGGGACTCGACGCGCCGCCGCTCGCGCGCTACCTCCGGTATGTCCAGAACCTGGCGCGCGGCAACCTGGGCACCTCGATCGCCACGCAGCAACCGGTGATCGAGGATCTCAAGACGTTCATCCCGGCTACGGTCGAGCTGACGCTGGCGGCCACGCTGGTCGCCGTGGGTATCGGGTTGCCCTTGGGTGTGATCGCGGCGGTCTCGCGCGACAGATGGGCCGACCACGTGGCGCGCATGGGGGCGCTCATCGGGGTTTCGATGCCGGTGTTCTGGCTGGGCCTGCTGGCATTGGCGACGTTCTATTATCGGTTGCGGATCACGCCTGGGCCGGGGCGGATCGACCCGCACCTCACCACCCCCGGGATCGTCACGGGCCTGCTGACCGTGGATGGCCTGCTTGCCGGAAACTGGGCCGCAGTCGTCGACGCGCTCCATCACCTGGCGTTGCCCGCACTCGTGCTTGGAGCCTACGCAATGGGCATCATCACACGCGTGACGCGCTCAAGCGTGCTCGAGGTTCTAGGCGCGGACTATGTTCGGACGGCTCGCGCGAAGGGCCTGGCCGAGCGTCTCGTCCTCGTCCGCCACGCGCTGCGCAACGCGTTGATCCCAACGATCACGGTGGTCGGGCTGGCATTCGGCAACCTGATGGCTGGCGCGGTCATGACTGAGACCATCTTCGCCTGGCCCGGCATCGGGCGCTACGCGGTCGACGCCGCAAGCAGACTCGATTTCCCAGCCATCATGGGCGTGACGCTGTTTGTGGCGATCGTGTATGTGGCCATAAACTTTCTGGTGGACATAGCCTACGCTTTGATGGATCCGCGAATCAGGCTCGGGTGACCGATGATCCCGGAGCTGCGCCGCAGCCGCGGCGCCCTGATCGGTCTGGTGATCGTCGCCTTCTGGGTGAGTGTGGCTGTCCTGGCGCCCCTGCTGGCTCCGCGTTCTCCGATTGATCAGCGTATTGAAGATCGCCTGTCGCCGCCAGGCGGCCGCTATCCATTCGGGACCGACGAACTCGGCCGCGACATTCTCAGCCGCGTGATCTACGGCGCGCGGCTCTCGATTCCGGCGGCGATCGTCGTCGTAGGAGCGACCGCGGCGCTGGGGACCGCGCTGGGCGTGATGTCCGGGTTCGCCGGCGGCCTGGTGGATGAAGGCATCATGCGGATCTGCGACGCGGTGCTGGCCTTTCCCGCCCTGATCCTGGCGATGGCGATCACGACCGCGCTCGGTCCAGGTCTTGTCAACGCGCTACTGGCGATCATCCTGGTGCTGTGGCCCGAGTACGCGCGGCTCATCCGCGGGCAGGTGCTGGGCATCCGCGAGACCGAGTACGTGACGGCCGCGCGCGCACTTGGCGTGCCTACCCGCGGCATCCTCTGGCGGCACATCCTGCCCAACACGGTCTCCCTGACACTGGTGAAGGCTAGTTTGGATGTTGGCAACGTGATCATTATCGCGGCCGCGTTGTCGTTCGTGGGTCTCGGAGCCGTCCCACCCACGCCGGAGTGGGGCGCCATGGTGGCCGCGGGCCGCCAGAAGTTCTTCGAATGGTGGGTGGGAACGTTTCCCGGACTGGCGATCTTTACCGTTGTGATGGGCTTTAACTTTCTGGGCGACGGCCTGCGCGACGCGCTCGACGCTCGACTGCGCGGCGTCCGCTAGGACGGCAATGGAAGTCGCTGAAGCTCAGGCCGTGGGGTGCTCCAGCGGGCGCCCGGCCCGACGGTCGCGGCACACGTTGAGCTTTTGTTGCAGGAAGTGCTTCTCGGCTGGGGACGATGCCAGGGCGATGGCTCGCTCAAGGTGGCGCGCTGCGTCGTCGAGGTTCCCGACCCGCAGGTGCAGCTCACCCAGCGTGGCCGGATAGAACGGATAGGTTTCCAGCACGTCTCTGTCCGGGATGTGCTGCAGGGCGGCGAGTGCGGCGGTGGGGCCCTGGCCCTCGGCGAGCGCGATCGCCCGATTGAGCGCGACGACAGGCGACGGCTTGATTGTCAGCAGAAGATCGTACAAATGCACGATACCTGTCCAATCGGTCTTCTCGTAACTCTCAGCGATGCAGTGGACGGCGGCGATGCCAGCTTCGAGATGGATCTCGTCGATTTCCCCGCCGGACGCGGACCGCTCGAGGTAGCGGAACCCTTCGCTGATCAGGTTCCTGTCCCACCGCGATCGGTCCTGGGATTTCAGCATGAGCAGGTGGCCGCTGTCATCAAGCCTGGCGTCGAACCGGGCGGCGTGAAAACACATGAGCGCCATCAACGCATAGACACTCGGATAACTGCCGGCTGGATGCTCGGTTAGGAGCTTGCACAACCGCATGGCCTCCAGGCAGACATCCCTTCGGATCGGATGCTCGGCGAACGACGCGCTGTAGCCCTCGTTGAACATCAGGTAGAGGACGGACAGCACCGCCTGCAGGCGCGAAGAGAGCTCGGCGCCTGAGGGAACTTCGAACTCCAGCCGCTCCTCGCGGATCCTCTGCTTCGCCCGGTACAGCCGTTTCTGGATCGCCGCCTCCTGGGTCAGCAATGCCCGGGCGATCTCCGCGCTGCTGAACCCGCCGAGGATCTTGAGTGTCAGAGCGATCTGCGATTCGAGCGGCAGCGCCGGATGACAGCAGGTGAACATCATCCGTAGGGTATCGTCCTTGATCTCCTCGCCGAGGAATAGCTCGTGGATGAGCGGCTCGGCCGTCCGGCTCAGTGCCGCCACATCGCTTGGATCCGCAGCAAGGCGCGACAGCGTCTGCTCCCTGCGGACGATATCGATCGCTTTATTCTTGGCGACCTGATAGAGCCAGCCGGCCGGATTTCTCGGGATACCCGCGAATGGCCACTGCCGCAGCGCCTGTACGAGGGCTTCCTGAACGACGTCTTCGGCCAAGACCAGGTTGTGCGTGCCGAAGACGCGTGTCAACGCCGAGACCATCTTTCCCGACTCGCGTCGGAAAAGATGGTCGGCGATTGAATGGACGTCAGGCCGCTCGTCTCTCACGATGGTAGGTCACATGCTCATTTCCATGACCGGTCGAACCTCGACCGCCCCGCCGTCCGCGAAGATCGGGCACCCCTTGGAGATCTCCACGGCTTCGTTGATGTCGTGTGCGCTGATGATGAAATACCCTCCCACGACTTCCTTGGCCTCCGGAAAGGGCCCGTCCGTCACCAGCTTATTCGGTCCTGAAACGAGCTTGCCCGCGCGTTCAAGGGGCAGGCCCGACCTGAGCCGCCCCGACTCGGTCAGTTGCTCAACCCATGCGGTCCACTTCTGCATGTGTCGTTGCATCTGCTCAGGCGAGAGGCTTGGGTCTGGATAGCCCCCCCACAACAGGAACATGAACTCCTTCATCTCTCGCCTCTGACGGTCGGGGCGGGCGTCACATCGGCATAATGGGCCGGATCTCGACGACGCCGCCCTCCGCGAAGATTGGGCATCCTTTGGAGATTTCCACGGCGTCCGTCAGGTCGTTGGCGGTGACGATCAGGTAGCCGCCGACCCCTTCCTTGGACTCCGCGAAGGGGCCGTCCGTCACCAGTTTGTTCTGGCCCGAGACGACTTTCCCGCCGCTCTCCAGCGGAAACCCGCCCTTGGACTTTCCTGCCTTCGACAGCTGCTCGATCCAGGCACCCCATCGCTGCATGCTCTTCTGCCTCTCCTCGGGAGAGGTTCCCGCGTTGCCTCCTCGGAACAGATACAGGTAATCCTTCATGTCCCTCGCCTCCCGTTGCTGTGGTGATGTGTGGAAGACTACGCTCCTGCTTCCACCATACAGATGACGAATGGAACAGCCCGATCAGGACATAAAGGGGTAGGAGGCTTCAGAAATGATCGGGATTGCGATCCTTCTGATCCTTGTAGCCGCCTACTTCATTATCCAGGGTATCTTCCGGAGCATTCCTTAGACCGCTCGTGTCTCCTCCGTCAGAGTTAATTGCGGTCGCGTCCCCATGGCGCCAGCGCAGGAACCGCCAGCGAGAAACCAGCACATCGCAAAGGGACTGGACTTGAGGTGATCCTTGATCCACATCCCGACCTTTTGTTCACCCGCGACCGTGGGATGCACGCCGTCCGTTTCAAAGTCCGTCCTCGGCCACGTCAGTCCGTCAAATCGCGGTGTCGTGCCGTCAGCCCAGAGATAGGGCCCCCAGATCATCCAGGGCGCAGAGATCAGGGTGACTGGACCGATCAGCGGATCAGTCGAGCCGCCGCGCATCTGGTTCACTTGGGCTTGGATCAGCCATTTGACCCCGAACCCCTGCTCATAGGCATAGGGCTCAGGAGATGGGGGCACTGGGGGCGACCACCCCGCATACGTGCGGCTACTGATGAACAGGATGCGAAGGTTCGGGTATTCGGCCTTCGCTCGCCGCACGACGTTCCCCATTCGCATGATGAACGTGTACACATCAGCATTTGAAGCAGGCAGTGAGGGAGTATTGGACGCGGTGCGGTTTGTCACTTTCACCCAGGCGACTTGCACCTGTAGTTTCGAGAAGCCAACCTCTGTGATAAGGTCGGCCAATACTACCCAGGGGTCCGCCCCGCTCTTCGGGTTTGGCGTCCCCGCCCACTCGGAAGCGGTCATTCCTGACTGTGCCCCGTCAATTACTTCCAGCGTCGTCTTCTCCACGGTGGGATCAGCCCAGGCTTGGCCCGTGAAGGTATGGGCTGCCGTGCAGATCCGGGTGCTGGCCGTGTTCGTGATACCTGGCCAGTAGTGCGGGTAGCGCTTGCTCGCCTCGCTGGCGGCTGAGCAAAATTCCTGAGACGTACTGGACATCCCGATCGATACCAGCAGGATACGCCCAGTTGACGACGGAGCGCCCGAGGTGTCCCGAGGTACAATCTGCGCCACCTGTGCGGCGCCCGAAACGGCATGATCCGCAGGGATCACATTGAGCCCGCCTTCGTACAGTCCGCCCTGGAACTGCCCGAGGTAGAACGCGGGTCCCAGGTCCGTCAGGGGAATGCGACCGGTCTGCGACATCGCAGGGACAACGGCGAGGGTAACGATCAGGATGAGCAGGACCAGTCGCACTACCCGACCGCTCAGGAAAGCCCACACCGTCGCCACCGTCAGACCCCACAGGGCATAGGCCATCGTGCCGATGGCCGCCACCGACAACCCCACCAGTATCCGTATCGCACTGTATCCCGCCAGCACCACCTGCGCGATTGCGTCCATTTCCTTCCCTCCCTGGGCCGTTCGGTTGCCACTACGGTACCTGGCAGACGGCCGCGCCCTCATTCAGCGCGCTCACAGGCAGCCTGTGATCTTGCCCACAGAGATGGAAAAGGCAGCTCGAGACCCGCAAACAGGCGGACTAGACGCGCGGTAGGCCTGGGCAGGGAAGGGGCGGGCTGCCGCGTAAGGCCTTTTCTCAGGAAGGCGTCAGGCGGCGGCCCGAACGCCAGGGTCGTTCCCTAGAGGCGCATCGTGACTGACCGCCCACGCGGGACGGTCACCTTCTGCTTCACCGATGTGGTCGGGAGCTCAGGGCTCTGGGACCCGATCCTACGGCCATGCGTGAGGCGCTGGCTCGCCATGACGAACTCGTGGAAGACCACGTCGCTCGCCACAGTGGGGTGGTCGTGTGACCGCGCGGCGAAGGGGATAGCCGGTTCGCCGTGTTCTCGCGCGCCACGCAGGCCTCTTCGGGGCTGCTGCGGCGCTGCGCGAAAAGATCGGCGTCCCAGTGCCGCTGGCCGACCAGCCCGGCATGGGAAGTGACGCCCATGCACTGCAGGCTGCACTCGGACGCGAGAGGTTCGACGAGCAGTGGGCTCTGGGAGGCACGATGACGCCGGATCAGGCGATCGAGTTCGCACTCGGGTGATGGCGACTGATGGGCGTAGCTAGCCTATCGTTGCTGTTCCTCTTGGCAGTTCTTGCAATTACTGCAGTCGCCTACATCTTGGTCTACAGGCGAAAGAAACAGCGGGCGCAGGAAGAAGACGGTCGCCGCAAGGCGGAATCAGAGGAGTGGCGAGCAGTCGAGGAAGACAAACGTCGGCGGTTTGAGGCGGTGCTGCGTCGTATCGAAGAGACTCTACAGAAGGCAGACGAGGAACGAAGGGCCGGGGAAGAGCGCCAGCGACTTGAA
>JBQTJG010000484.1:0-2108 GCA_052387355.1 Armatimonadota bacterium
AGTCGTGGACCACCTCGCCGGATGGCCGGATCTACCGGTTCGTGCTGCGCGAGGATCTCCGATTCCACACCGGCCGGCGCGTGACCGCGTATGACGTCAAACTATCCTTTGAGCGCGCGGTGAACCCCGCCACGCGCTCGCCAAACTCCCGCCTTGTCTTCGATGACATCGTCGGGTGGGAGGATGTGCAGGCAGGCCGCGCCACCGAATTGCGCGGGGTCCGGGTCCTGGACACGCGCACCGTGGAGATCACGACCAACTTCCCGCACCGCGGCGGCGACGTGCTGCAGCGCCTGGGCCACAACGCCGCGTCCATCACGGCGATCGAGGTCGCAGGCAAACCTGGAAACTGGTCCGAGGAAGCGGATGCGGGCAGCGGACCGTTCCGGCTCGCGGAGTGGGCGCGCAACCAGCGCATCGTCCTGCAGGCGGTGGCGGGATCCCGGAACGCGCCGGCGATCAGCCGTCTGGAATTCCAGGTGATCCCTGACGCCAGTACACGCGTCGCGGCGTACGAGCGTGGGGACGTCGATCTGGTGCAGCTCCCCGTGGAGGACTTCCTGCGCCTCAACCGGGACCCCGTACGGGCCAGGGAGATCCGGCAGGTACCCCGAGCGACGACCTCGTTCTTTATCCTGAACCCCGCGGTCTATCCTCCTGCGCGTGACGTCCGAGTCCGCCGGGCCTTCGCCCACGTGATCAACAAGGAACAGATCATCCGGGCGATCTTCCACGGTGTGGGGGTGCCGGCTGCCGGGATCGTCCCGCCGTTCGTTCCCGGCCACGATTCCCAGATGAAGGGGATCGCCTATGATCCGGCAGCGGCCCAGAAGTTGCTGGCCGAAGCCGGATTCCCCGGCAGCCGAGGTCTGCCGCCGCTCGAGATCACCTTCAATCCACGCGGATCGTCGGGCAAGGACGTCGCTGAAGTGCTGGCGGCCGCATTCCAGAAAGAGTTGGGCGTCCAGACGTCGGTGAGTGTGATGGAGTTCTCACGGTACCGTACCGCATGGTTCAGCAAGAATACGCTCGCCGGCAACTTCACGGGATGGACCGCGGCCTTTCTTGATCCCAACTACCACCTGGGAGGTCTGCTCACCACCGGGGCGCCATCGAACTTCGCCAACTACTCGAATCCCGCGTACGATCGCTTGATCGACGAAGCGAATGCGACGACCGACCGGCGCAGGAAGCTCGCCCGTTTCCAGCAGGCCGAACGCCTGGCAATGGTGGATGACGTCGCTGTGATCCCGATCATGCACCCGCGCAGCCTCATTGCCATCAAGCCGTACGTCAAGGGCGTCGAGGTCTTTCCGCTGTTGATGGGCTATCGCCCGCTGGTGACGGCGCGCGTTGAACGGTAACGCCGGTCATGCCCTCAGAGGATCTCTGGTATACGCATGATGGCTTGAAGCAGGTCGCCTACCTCTACCTCCCGCCGGGTGCCGGGTCGCATCCGGTCATCGTCTTCAATCACGGCTCGCGAATGGGCCAGGAGCGCGTCGCGATGCGCTGGGAGGACCGCGCCGAGCGCATAGCGGCGAAGGGGTACGTGGTGCTGGTGCCCGAGCGCCGCGGCTACGGCGCCTCAGACGGCCCGCCATTCTCCGAGGCGACCCGCGCCGCGGACGGGTCCCTGGATAGCGCGCTGTTTGCGCCCCGGATGATCGCCGAAGCCGGGGACGTCCTGGCCAGTCTGGCGCTCCTCCGCCAGCGGTCTGACGTCGAAATGTCGCGTCTGTTCATCTGCGGCCGCTCGCTCGGCGGGATCGTCACCGTGCTCTGCGCGGGACGCAGCACAGCGTTCCGAGCAGGATGCAGCATGTGCGCCGCGGCGTTGACATGGGAGCAGAGTCCACACCGCCAGCCGGCCATGCTGGACGCGGCGCGACGAACGATCATCCCCAGGCTGCTTCTGCAGGCGCATACTGACAAGAGCCTGGCGCCCACGTTCGCCCTCGCCGAGACGTATCGGGAGACCGGAATCCGCTTCGGCTGCGCCATGTACCCGAGCGCCCTCCCCAACGATCACGCCATGGCCGGTGCGATGGGGGGTCAGTGGCGGTGGGTAGATGACATGCTGGAGTTCTTTGCCTGGATCGAGGCAG
>JBQTJG010000485.1:0-5896 GCA_052387355.1 Armatimonadota bacterium
TGAGGTGATACGCAGCCCGCAGATGGCGGGCATTGGACTGGCAGTTGTTTCGCTTGGTATGAATCTGGGGATGATCATCGGGCCGGTCCTCTTTGGAACGCTTGTCGCGACGATGGGTTGGGCGACGGCCGGCTACTGGATGATTCCTGTCTGCCTCGCTGGCTTTGTCGCAGCCTGGGCGGTCAGAGTGCGGTGAGTCTCCACCCACCACGGTGTGCTGGCCATGACACTGCGTGACCGGGTCGCGCTGATCAGCGGCGCGTCGCGCGGGCTGGGGCGCGAGATTGCCCGGCAGTACGCGGGCAAGGGTGCCAGGCTGATAATTGTCGCCCGTGGTGAGACCGCGCTGCGCGAGGCCGCGGAGGAACTCTCGGCCGCCACCGACGTGCTCGCCGTCGCCGCGGACGTGGGCGAGGACGCCGAGCAGATCGTGCGGCGCGCGCTTGACCGCTTCGGCCGCGTCGACGTCCTCATCAACAACGCGTCGGAGATCGGACCGAGCCCCATGCCGTCGCTGGAGACGTACCCCTGGGATGCGTTGCTGCGGGTGCTCCGGACGAATGCCGTCGCGCCGCTCCACCTGATGCAACTGATCCTGCCGCAGATGAAGGCGCGTGGAGATGGCGTGATCATCAATGTAACGTCCGACGCGGGCGTGCAGGCCTATCCCGGTTGGGGCGGGTACGGTGCGAGCAAAGCTGCGCTGGAGCATCTCTCGCGCGTCTTCGCAGCGGAACTCGAAGGCACCGGGGTGAGAGTCTACGTCGTGGATCCCGGCGACATGAACACCGCCATGCATCGGCTGGCCGAGCCAGGGATCGACTTGTCGCACCTGCCGGGCCCGGAGGCGCCGGCGCCGGCCTTCGTGCACCTGGTGGAGGACGAATCGGTCCCGTCTGGGCGGATCGAGGCGATGCAGTTCCTGGCCGCGCGCACGAGCGGGACATCATAGTTCCCACCGGCGTGTGCGTGTCTTCCTCCCGCGGAGTCATAGGCTTGACATATTCCCATGTCGGAATATAATGAGCCTGATGCCACGAGCCGCGACCACGACCGATGTCTTCAACGCCATTGCCGAGCCTCGGCGGCGCGAGATCATCAACGTGCTCCGGAGCGGCAGGGCGCACGCGGTCGGGGAACTGGTCGAGACACTCCGGATGCCCCAACCGGCGGTTTCGAAGCACCTCGGCGTGCTTCGCAAGGTCGGGGTCGTGTCGGCGAGCAAGCGCGGCCAGCACCGCCTGTATCGACTCAATGCCGAGGAGTTGAAGCCTGTACACGACTGGGTCAAAACCTATGAACGTTTCTGGACCCACCAGCTCGACCGAATCAAGGAGCGGGCCGAGCGGAAGGCGAGGGAACGAGTGGCTCTCAAGAGCCCATTAGCCAGAGACCAAGAGGAGGGACCACCGTGATACGCACCTCAGAGCAAGCAATTCACGCGCTCGAGTTCACGAAGGATCAGGAGATCGCCGCGCCGATCGAGGTTGTGTTCGAGACGCTGCTGGAGCACCTCGGTCCGCACCATGAAACGTCCCCGGAGTCGCCGCTCCCGATGAAGCTCGAGCCGTGGCCGGGCGGCCGTTGGTACCGGGACCTTGGGAACAACACAGGGCACTTTTGGGGACACGTGCAGGTCATCAAGCCGCCCAGGCTCCTGGAGATCTGCGGCCCGGTGTTCATGTCGTTTCCGGCAATCTCACACTTGCAGTACCGGCTGACGGAGGAAGGTGGAGTCACGCGACTCCGGCTCACGCACGGAGCGATCGGGCAGATTCCACGCGAGTGGCGAGATAGCGCCGACGAAGGCATGGAGCCGTGGAGCCACACCCTCATGAGGGTTCGTGAAGCTGCGGAGCGTCGAAAGGCCGCGCTCGGCGGAGGTCGTTAGAACGACCCGTGGTTGAGTAAGGAAGGGAACCGTAGTGTAGGGGCGCACCCCGGTCTCATGCAAACGCATGGCCCGGAGCGACGGGTTCGACTCCCGTTCGGTTCCTTCCCTACGAAACGAAGAAAGGATCTCTCATGAACGGCGTCACTCCACCCCAAGCCGGACGGAAAGAGTGGATCGGGCTCGCTGTGATCGCCCTTCCGTGCCTGCTGTACTCGATGGACCTTACTGTGCTGCATTTGGCGGTGCCGGCTTTGAGTGCGGACCTCAAGCCCAGCAGCGCCCAACTGCTCTGGATCATCGACATCTACGGGTTCCTGGTCGCCGGATCGCTGATCACGATGGGCACGCTTGGCGACCGGATCGGCCGTCGCCGGCTTCTGCTGATCGGCGCGGCCGCGTTCGGCGTCGCCTCGGTGCTCGCCGCATTCTCGACCAGCACCGAGATGCTCATCGCGACCCGTGCGTTCCTCGGGCTCGCCGGGGCGACCCTGGCGCCGTCGACGCTGTCCCTGATCCGCAACATGTTCCTCGACCCGCAGCAGCGCACGGTCGCCATCAGTGTGTGGATCACCAGCTACTCGGTGGGCGCCGCAATCGGCCCGGTACTCGGCGGGGTGGTCTTGGAGTTCTTCTGGTGGGGCTCGGTGTTCCTGATCGGCGTGCCGGTGATGGTGCTGCTGCTCGTGGTGGGACCGACGCTGTTGCCAGAGTACCGGGATCCCATGGCCGGCCGTCCGGACCTGATCAGCGCGGTCCTGTCGCTCGCCGCTGTGCTGGCGGTGATCTTCGGCCTCAAGCAGATCGCCCAGGACGGTCTGGCGTTGGTGCCGGCCCTGTCCATCCTGGGCGGTCTCGCCGTCGGCATTGTGTTCCTGCGCAGGCAACTGAAGCTGGCTGACCCGCTGATCGACCTCCGTCTCTTTCGGATACCCGCCTTCAGCGCCTCACTGGCGACCTACGGGCTCGGCATCCTCGTTTTGTTCGGAGGCTTTCTCTTCCTCCCGCAGTACCTGCAACTGGTGCTCGGCCTCTCGCCGCTTGAGGCGGGCCTGTGGTCGTTGCCCTGGGCCGGCGCGTTCATCGTCGGCTCGATGCTGACCCCGCTGATCGTGCGCCGGGTCCGTCCCGCATTCGTGATGGCTGCCGGTCTGGCGCTCGCGGCCGTCGGCTTCGGGGTGTTCACCCAAGTCGACGCGGCCTCGGGGCTCGCGGTCATCGTGACTGGGTCCGTCGCCTTCTCGTTGGGTCTCGCTCCGGTGTTCACCTTGACGACCGACCTGATCGTGGGATCCGCCCCACCCGAGCGGGCCGGGGCGGCGTCGGCGATCTCGGAGACCGGCGCCGAGTTCGGCGGAGCGCTCGGCATCGCGATCCTCGGCAGCATCGGCATCGCCGTGTACCGCAGCGGGATGGCCGGTGCCGTCCCGGCCGGTATCCCGCTCGAGGCGGCGGCGGTCGCAAGGGACACGCTTGGCGGCGCCGTTGCGATAGCCGGGCAACTACCCGAGCACCTCGGCGCCGCACTGGTCGATGCGGCTCGCGTGGCGTTTGTTCAGGGACTGCAGCTTATTGCTGCCATCAGCGCCGTCGGCTCGATAGGCCTCGCAGTCTTCGTCGCGGTCGTGTTGCGACGCGTGCCCGCGAGCTCCGAGCCCGAGCAGCAGCTGGACCTGGCATCCGATGTAGCGGTCGCAGGCTCAGGCGTGGACTAATATTAGCGCCCACAAATTGCGTGTAACTCAGTAAGGAGGAGCCATGTTTAGAGATACCAAAGCATTCAGCGGTTTCTCGGTAGACGACCTGCGACGAGCAAAGGAGTTCTACGGCCGGACACTCGGGCTGGACGTGTCCGAATCTCACGATATGTTGCAGTTGCGTATCGCCGGCGGCACTGAGATATTGATCTACCCTAAGGCGAACCATACTCCGGCCACGTTTACTATCCTCAATTTTCCCGTCGACAACATCGAGCAGGCCGTAGACGAGCTCGGCAAGCGTGGTGTGCGTTTCGAGCACTACGAAGGCGAGCTCAAGACAGACGAGAAGGGTATCTTTCGCGGCGGGGGTCCGAAGATTGCATGGTTCAAAGACCCCGCGGGCAATATCTTGTCGGTGCTTGAAGAGACGTAACAGTGTAGCTTGCTACGACGGCCTAACTATTGAATGCCGCCCTCGGCTGCGGGTACGCATCCGCCTTGGGCTCCCCAAGCCATACGAGGAACGTCTTCACGACGTGGGGATCGAACTGAGTTCCGGCATTGCGTTGGAGTTCCTGGATAGCATGGCCCGTGCTCAGGGCGTTACGATAGGGACGGTCTGAGGTCATCGCCTCAAATGCATCGGCGACCACCAGGATGCGGGCGTGGATCGGGATCGCCTCTCCGGCTAATCTGTCAGGGTAGCCGGATCCGTCCCATCGTTCGTGAGCATGTTTCACCGCCAGTTTGATCCTTTCGTCAATATGCACCGGCTCGAGGATGTGGAAGCCGATAAGCGAATGGCGGCGGATGGTCGCCCATTCCTTTTCGTCGAATCTCCCGGTCTTGCGAAGGATCTCGTCCGGAATCCCGATCTTGCCCAGGTCGTGCAGGTACCCGGCCATTTTCACCACCTGGATGTCCTGTTCCGACAGGCCGAGACCGCGGGCAATGGCGACGGCATACACGGAGACTTGGGAAGAGTGCCCGCCGGTGTACGCGTCCCTGGCATCGACCGCGGCGGCTAGCGCCCGGATTGTGCCCTCAAAGGCTTCCCGCAGGGCCTGTTGCTGTGCGACCAGATCGCTCGATGCGCGGCGGACGAGTCCGAACAGGCAGGCGTAGAGCGCGATGGTCCCGGCGAACACCCACAACCATGCGCGAACGCGGGCGGTCTGGACACTCGCGAGCACCGGCGCGGCATCGCGGTGAACCTCATAGACTCCCTCCGGGCTGCGCCCGGCCAGAAGCCGAACAGGAGCATAGACCTTCAACACACGGCGAACAGAACGCTCCGGCCCGGTCTCGTTGGCGACGGCTGGACTGATCGCGGCGGCGACGCGCCCGCCAAGCGCTGACTTCATGTCTCTTGGCGCCGCGGACCGCTGGTTGATCAGGCCCCGATCATTTGAGTAGACCACCACACCCGCATGATTCCAGAGTCTGACCTGGATAATCCCGCGATCGTTAAGATGGCGACCGATTAGGCGGTCGAGGTCGTCAAGGCGGCTTGGCCAGAGAGAATGTGCGAAGTCGCCCTTGACGAGGTACGGCGTCAGCAGCATGTCTGCCGCCTGCGCGGTAGTAGCCACCGCCTCCGTCAGAGCTGCGCGCGCCACCTCGTGGCCGACCAGCCAACCAAGCGTCAGCGCAAAGGACGCGCCGATCAGCGCGCTTGTGACCGTGAACCGGACCAGCAGCGTCAAGCCGCTGGGACTTCGTAAGCGCATCCGGCACCTCGAGTGCGGTGACTGGCGTGGTCTCACAAATCAGGCGATTCGGCCAATGTCCCGCCTAGCACTCGTCTTCCCACAGACAGATTCCGGTAGACGCTTACAAGTAGACCCGCTGCCCGGCCTTGCTCAGGCAGGTCGCCTCTCGCGGGCGAGGAACTGAACGAAGTCCGCGTGAGAAGGGAAGGCGATATGAAGACACCTTTGGCCTCACAGACCCGGCGGTTCATGCTTGTCGTGCTCGCGTCCATTATTCCGTGGGCGATCCTCCTCATTCTCTTTCCCCTGCACACCTCGACCTATTGGATGACGAGGAAGTCGTTGAGCTGCAGGGGCGATGGTCAGACGAGGGGGTGGGACAGATGCATATGCACTGGACGTGCCCCGCAGGGCACGTGGTGCACGGCGACGGCGAGGACCAGATCGTAATGCGGGCCCAAGAGCACATGCAGAAGGAACACGGCAAAGACATCTTGCGGGAAGAAGTGCTCCGAACCGCCCACGCTCACCAGCACTAGGCGCCGCCGAGGATCCCTGTGGACAGGCGGTTCCTGGCCATCCTGCGTTGCCCT
>JBQTJG010000486.1:0-3954 GCA_052387355.1 Armatimonadota bacterium
TATGTGCGTGCGGCTCGGTGGGCGCATGTCACAGGCATCACACCGGCGCTGAGCGAGTCCTGCGCCGACACCGTCGCCAAGTTCCTTGGTGAAGCCCGAGCCGGTGGCGTACGGACGTCGTTCGACGTCAACCACCGACGCAAGCTCTGGACCGCCGAGCGCGCCCGCACCGCGCTGCAGCCGTTACTCAAGGGCGTCGACCTCATCATTGCCACGCAGGAAGACGCCCGCGAGGTCTTCGAGCTCGCGGGAAAGACCCCGGATCTGGCGGCCGGCCTCCGCGAACACGCTCCCGCGGGCGCGGCGGTCGTGACGGCAGGGGCGGACGGCGCCTATCTCGCGGATGGCAGCACAGTACATCACGAGCCCGCGATCTCGGGCGCGGAAGTCGATCCGATCGGACGCGGTGATGCCTTTGCCGCAGGTCTCCTGTGGGGAGCGCTGGAGGGAGACCTGCGCGCTGGCCTGCGCTATGGCGCCGCGCTCGCGGCGTTGGCGCAAACCTATTGGGGCGATGTCCCGTGGTGCACACGGCAGGACGTCGTGGCCGTGCTGGCGGGCCGCGGCCCCAAGCCTGTGAGGTGACGACATTGCATCCGTCGGCGGACGTCGCAAGAACACTGCTCGACGAGAAGGTCATCGCCATCCTGCGCGGCGTGCGATCGCCTCGCGTCGAGCGCGTGGTCGATGCGCTCCACCAGGGAGGGATTCGATTCATCGAGATCACGCTCGAAGCGGACGGAGGGGTCGAGACCCTCGACGCGCTCCGATCGATTGTCGGACGCGACGTCTTTCTCGGGGCAGGATCCATCACCACCGGCCCGCAGGCCGAGGCGGCCCTTCAGGCGGGCGCGGCGTACCTGGTCTCGCCTGGCTTTTTCAAGGATGTCTCCGACGTGGCGAATACCCGCAACGTCCTCTACATCCCCGGGGTACTGACCGCGACAGAGGTGGGGTTGGCGCTCCGCCGCGGCCATCGAGTTCTCAAACTCTTCCCGGCAGGGCTGATGGGCATTGAGTACCTGCGCGCGCTGCAGGCGCCGTACCCAACGGCACGATTTCTAGCCGTGGGCAATATCGGCGTCAACGATGTGGCCCGATTCCTCGGCGCCGGCGCCGTGGGTGTGGCGATGGGCTCACAGTTGGTCGGCCGGGCCGATGAGCCGAACGTCATTGCCGCGAAGGCCCGCGCCATCGTCGCACAAATCCGGGAGTTCACGACGGCCTGAGCCCGGGCCGGAGCCGTATCCCGCGTGATGCGAGCGCACGAAGACGTCATCATCCGGCCCCTGCGCAATGAGGACGACGTCGCGCTTGCCGCTATTTACAACGCAATCTATTCGGATGAGCGAGTGACTCCGGAAGAAGTCCGCCAGGACATTGCCCGCGTCGACCCCAGGCGGTACATCTCGGATTACCTGGTCGCCGAGCGACGCGCGACGGGAGAAGTCGTCGGCGTCGCCTTCTACCGACACGTTCCGTGGGCGCACCATCCGGCGAAATACAATACCCGCGTACAAGTCCATCCCCAGTATCAAGGACAGGGGATTGGCAGTCGGCTCATGCGTGAAGTCCTCGACCGGCTGCACGTCCGAGGCGCCGAACGTGTGACGGCGGGGGCCCGCGAGGATTTCAACCGCGGGATCGCGTTTCTGGGTCACTTCGGGTTTGTCGAGCACGTGCGAGACTTCAAGTCGCATCTGAATGTGTCCTCGGTGGATCTCTTGCAGTTTAGCCGGTACGCGGAGCGCATGGCCAACCTGGGGATCTCCATCACCACCCTGGAGGACGAATTGAAGCGAGATCCTGACTGTCTCAAGGCCATCTATCAGGTGCACTCCATCCTCGACATGTCCACGCCCCAGGACGACCCTGATCCGCCGACGCCGCTGTCGTATGAGGATTTCGTGGCCCAGGAGGCGCAGCATCCTCGGACTCTGCCGGACGCCTTCTTCCTGGCGAAACGCGGCGCTCTCTACGTCGGGGAGAGCTATATGAAGCGCAGCGACGGCGATCCGGGCCTGCTGCACCAGGACCTGACGGGCGTCATTCCCGTCTACCAGGGGCAGGGCATCGCCACGGCGTTGAAACTGCGCACCCTCGACTACGCGCAGCGGCGCAGGTACCGTGAGATCCGGACGACCAACAGCAGCCGCAATGCGCCAATGCTGGCGATCAACTCCAAGCTGGGCTTCGTGCCGCAGCCAGCGTGGATCGGGTTTCTCAAGACCCTCCGCTGATCACTCTCCCCATACTGCCATTGGATGTGCTGAACGAAAGGAGACGCACTTGACCTCGATCGCCGACACCCGCCAGGAACTCGTCCACCTGGTCTTGCCCGAGCACGCCAACATCCTCGGGACTCTCTTCGGCGGCCGGATGATGTACTGGATCGTCTCGGCGGCGACGCTCGCCACCCTGCGACTGGCGCGGTCCTCTGTCGTGCTGGGGAGCATGGATCACCTGGATTTCCTCGGCTCTGTGCGCGTGGGCGACCTGGTGATCCTCCAATCGCAGGTGGAATACGTCGGACGCGCGTCGATGGAGGTCGGCGTCGAGGTCGAAACCGAGAACCCGCGTACCGGGGAGCGACGGCGCGCGACCTCAGCCCATCTAGGGATGGTGGCCGTGGACGAGACAGGCTGCCCGAAGCCGGTGGGAGCGGTGATCGACCCGGCGGGCGCGGCCGAGGAGGCGGCGGCCGTGGCGGCGCAGCACCGGAAGCAGGAACGGATGAGACGGATAGCGGACCGGCGCATACACGCAGCCGACGTGGAAGCTGACCTCGACCTGCGGTATGCCATCGAGGCCTCCCGCATCGTCTTTCCGGAAGACGCCGCGGCAGGCAACATGATGTTCGCGGGCACGCTGCTGCTGCAGTTGGACGAGTTCGCCTCGATCGTTGCGGTGCGGTATGCCCGTGGGGCTGTCGTAACCGCCTCCCTTGATGCGCTGGACTTCTATGCGCCGATATTCGTCGGAAACATCGTCACCCATAAGGCGGCCATCAACTACGTGGGGCGGACCTCGATGGAGGTGGGCATCCGCGTCATGGCCGAGGACCCGATCACCGGGGCGGTCCGCCACACCTGCACCGCTTACCTCACCGCCGTCCACATCGGGTCCAACCATCTGCCCGCGCCGGTGCCGCCGTTTGCCCCCGAGACGCCGGGTGAGCATCGTCGCTGGCAGGAGGCCGAAGCCCGACGAGCCCTCCGAGAGCGGCGTGGATCGCCTTAGCTGATCGGGGGCATCGTCAGACGTGGCAGGGAGCGCTCAAGCATCCCCCGCCTCGGCTCGAGCCACGGCGGCAGCATCAGCCGCGTCCCGAGTTGTTCCACCGACTCATCTCTCGTAAAGCCCGGCGGATCGGTGGCGATCTCGAAGAGGACCCCGCCTGGCTCCCTGAAGTAGATCGACCTGAAGTACTGGCGGTCGCGCACGTCGGTCACGCTCACCCCACGGCCGGCAATTCGCTCCTGCCAGGCCGCCTGATTCGCGTCGTCGGGTGTGCGCCAGGCCACATGGTGGACTGTCCCCGCCGCCACTTGCCCCTGCGGCGCGCCGGTCAGACACAGCACATCAACCAGCGCGCCCGGGCCCCCGGCGCCCATCGCGAACTGGAATCGGTTCCCGCTCTCGCGCACGAGACGAAACCCCAGGCCCTCGGAGAGAAACCTCATGGCCTGCTCACATCCTTCGCCGTGTCCCTTCTCCGCAAGCGTGATGCCGTAGAATCCCCGGATCGCGTGCTGCGCCGGCACCGGACCGTCCTGCCATCCGGTGCGCGCCTCTGCACCGGCATACGCGATGAGTTCGAGCGGCAACCCATCTGGGTCTTGGAGTACGAACACCTGCTCGTCGAAGCGCGCCCTGGGCCCCTCGAAGGCGATCCCATGCTGGCTGAGCCGCTCCTGCCAGAACGCGGCCGCGCGCTCGGGAATCGAGAACGCG
>JBQTJG010000487.1:0-31353 GCA_052387355.1 Armatimonadota bacterium
CCGGCGGGATGCGCATCCTCGAGATGTACCGGTCGGCATCGGCGCGCGCCGATGCCACGGCCGGCCCGGCCGGCGCCCGGATGCGGCCCGGGCGGCCCGGACCTAACAACACGGATGTGGTGACCCGCCCCGCACCCTGCAGACCCTGGACGCGACTCTGCTGACGGTTGGCCTCCAGGCGCTCCGTACGCTGACCGAGCTTTTCCGAGATGGCGCCCTGCCCGGGCGTTGTTCCTGGATTGGGGCCGGCCGCAGGCTCGGTCCCGTCCGGGCCCCTGCCTTCGGACGGCGGCCGGTTGCCAGGCGCAGGGGCACCGGGCTGCGCGCCCGCACGAGGCGTCTCTTCGGATTCCACGGCGGCGGAACGGCCACGGGCGATCCCTTCCGCTGAACGCTGCAGGTCGCGCTGCGCCTGCTGGAGCCCCTCCTCATCGGCGAGCATCGCACGCAGATCGTCGAGGTCGGTGGCGCTCTGCTGGAGGGTGCGCCTGGCGCCTGTGGTGTCGCCACTGCCGAGCTGCTGTCTGGCGGTTTCGGCCTGCTGCCTGGCGCGCGCCGGAACATTCCCCTCGTCCCCACCGCCGGCCAAAGCGGCGAGCTGGCGCATCAACGTCTCACGTTCTTCCGGAGACCGGCTCTGCGCGAGCCGTTCGGCGATCTCGCGGATCTGGCGAATCGCCCGATCAGCCGCCGCGCGCTGCCTGAACAGCTCCGAGGGCAGGTTGGGGCTCGGCCGTTGGGGGCTTCCCGCAGTCTGCTCCCTGCGGACTTGCACCTGCCGGCGCTCGGAGTCAATCTGCCGGCCCAGCGACTCGATGCGGGCCAGGGCCTCGCGGCGCTCGAGCCGTTCGCGCTGAAGCGCTTCGCCCAATCTCTGCAGCGACGGGGCGGCTCGCCGCGAGAGGCGGGCCCGCTCAGCGCGTGCTCGCTCTTCCATGGTTTCTCCTGCGCGCTGGAGACGGCGTCCCTCCCGCTGAATCGTCTGCGACACGTCGCGTGCGGGCGTTCCAGGAAGGGAGAGCCCGGTCAGCCCCACTCCGGCGATCACCGCGGCGGCCGCAATCGCCAGCGCCGCCACCATGGTGCGATCCGGCCGTGTCGGAATGGTGCGGCCGAGGTCCACACCCGCGGCGTGGTGCATCGCATCCTCGATCAACGCCGCCGTGAGCCCCGTAGGAGGATGACGGCCGGTCACAACCTCGACTGCGGTGGATAGCCGATCCGCGAAGCTGCATCGATGGTCGAGCACCTGCGCAGCGAACAGGGGGGACACGGGCGTCACGAGTCTGAGAATGACAACCGCGAGCAATCCTGCTGCCAGACCGGCAAGCGCTACGGCCATGAACGGAATCTCCACCGGCATGATGGTGCGCACCAGCACCAGTGCCAGCGTGACCGCGACCCAGACAAGCGCCAGGCGTCCTCCCCAATGCCACGCGCGGCGTGCGATCAGGCGCCGGCGGGCGCCTTCGACAACTTGAAGCAGCAGCTCGTGCTCCACGGCTTATCCCCCGCCTTCCTGACTGCGCGCGTGCCGCACCTGCCGCCACATCAGCATCAGCGCGCAGGCGGCCAGGGCCAGGTATACAGCCGCCGCCGCCGCCAACCATCCCGTGGCGCCGTGGCGTACCGTCTCATCGATCAGCCGGAGCGGACTCGCCGGCCACCACTGACCCGGCAGCAGGGCGGTCCCACCAAAGATTGCGCCGAGGATGACCCAGTGGACGAAACTGCGCGTGAAATCCGAACTGAACCGGCCGCTCAACCAGGCTCCCCAGGCGCCAGCCGCGGTGGCCACCGCGGCCGTAAAGCTTCCCACCCACACGATGGGCGCCAGCCGCGCGCCGCGGAGCGCGGTCGCCAGGACGACGAGCGGCAGCGCGATGCCAAGCAGATAGAGGGCGTAGGCCGCACCCGAGGCGGTCTTGCCGACGGCGATCGTCCGGGGCGAGAACGCTGAGAGCGCCAGGTCAGGCAGACCCTTCTCTCCTTCAATGAAGAGTTCTGACGATGCGATGGCGGAACACAGGTATGTCACGCCGACGTTCTGCACCACCAGAAAGGCGAGGAGGAGATTGGCGTCGCGCAGATCCAGCCGGCCGATCTCGGGGGGCAGCGAGAGGAGCAGAAAAGCGCTGCACGCCACCAGATAGACGGTCTGCACCCGGATGCCTCGGGGAGAGCCGAGTCGGGCATAGAGATCGCCTCTGGCGACGGGATTCAAGCCTCGCGTGATCCCACACCTCAGTGAATCATGGTGGCGCGGTCAGTGGCACAAGGACGAGTTGCAACGGCGACTCGAGACGGCCATCCCATCTCATCGCAAGCGCCGGATCGCGCCACCAGCCGACCAGCCAGGCCGGAGTTGCCTTGAGTATAGCATCGGCATCGAGACGGGAGAATGCCCAGAACAGCAAGGCGTGATTGGGCTCCGTGCGGCCGAGACGATCGGGAGCCTGCCACTGCTGATCGTCGAGCACAAGCCGCGCGACCTCGCCGATCGGCGGTACCGATTGTAACCTGCCGGCCCTATGGATCCATGCCTTCTCCATCGGCCGGCCGGATCGATTAACCACCTGGACTGTCGCCCCGCCGGGGCGTTCGGCGAAGGTCCCCGACACGGCGGCGGGTACCACGGCGGCGCCTACGACCTGGATGCCTGTCCCCTCTCCCCGAATGGAGACGCCGGCCCCGCGCACGATGGTCACCGGCGCAGCCGGAAGGGTGCGTAAGAGCAGGCCGTCCGCCGCCGTCAGCTCGAAGGGCCCGCGGTGCGACGACACGGTGCGGGCGAACACATGAAGCAGACCGTGCCCGGTCCCGGGGATCGACTCCACAACAGTCGAACTGACGACGCCTGAGGCCTCACCGCGGGCGAAGGCGGCCACCTGCGCGGTGGCGAGGGTCGCCGCGCCGATGAAAAGCGCAGCCGCCAGCAGCGATGCCGGACGCATCCGGGCCAGGACTCGGGCGAGCCGGCGCACTGCGACGACATAGACGATCACCAGCAGGCCGACGATCAGGTGTATGCGCGGCGGCACCGGACGGCCGGCTGCGATCGTCCCCTCCAGACCCGTAGGAAAAGAGGCCGGCGTCGCCGCCAACGCCGCTTCCCACATCGGCTGAGCACCACGATCGCCTCGCGTTTCGGGATCGGCCGCGTCACGATCCCAGCGGATCACCTGTCCTCGACCACGGCGCCCCCCAGCCGTACCGGTCATGAGCGGTTTCAGCGTCGGCCCCTGAAAGTGTCTCGTGTCATCTCCCGTGGGCATGACGAGCATGCGCCCGCCGGCCCAGACCCAGTTGCGAATCGCCTGCCGCTGGGTATCGTCGATGCGCCGGTCGTCGAGATCCCGCACGACCACCAGCCGCACCGCTTCGTAGGTTTGCCAGACAGGCGGGAGCGCTTCCGGGGAGACATAGGCGATATCCAGCCGTCCAACTTTGGCGGCCGCCGCTTCGAGACCAAGCGGTTCGGAGGAGAGGACAAGCACGAGTTCTTCAATGGGCCGAAGGCGTGGAAGTGCCAGCGTGGCCACGCGGCTGCGGTCGACATCGAGGTGGACGACCCCGGGCGCTCGCAGATCGGAGAAGATCGCGGGAATGAACACCCGGACCCGTGCGCCTGCTGCGGCACGCACCGGCGCGGCAAACCTCAGGACCGGTTCGCCAGAAATAGCCGGCGCTTCGATGACCAGCGTCCCGTCAATGTCGGATTCCACGGCCGCGACATCAATCGACACCGGCGTCCAGGCGCCGAGCCGGGCGCGGCCTGCGAACCCGATGCCGGCCAACTCGATCACGGCCGCCTGTGAGGCAACGGGTGTCCTGGCCGGCGCAGAAACCGCCGAAGGCACCGGCGCAAGCGCCGCAGCCACGAACGCTACGAACCCTGCCGTCACCACCCGCAGCAGGGTTGGTCGGTCATTGAACCAGGCTAGGACTTTGCGGGACCGCCCGGCGTCGAAGACGCCGCAGGCGCCGGGGTATCGGTCGTCGCTGGCGCCGGCTTGTCGGTTGTCGACGGGGCCGACTTGCCGGTTGTCGACGGGGCCGGCTTGTCGGTTGTCGACGGGACCGGCTTGTCGGTCGTCGACGGGACCGGCTTGTCGGTTGTCGGCGGCGCCGGTGCATCGCCGTCGCCCCACGTGCTCTTGCGATAGTCGGTAGTGTGGAATCCACTGCCCTTGAAGATCAGACCGACCGACGCGTAGACTTTCCTCGACAGGCTGCCGCACTGAGGGCAGTTCGGCGCGGGTTCGCCGACGGACTGATAGGTTTCGAAGACATGCCGGCACTGCGTGCAGCGGTATTCGTAGATGGGCATGGCCAATCCTCCGAGCGAGCTTCGCCTACTATTATTTTGACGCTGATTGCGTGCGATCAATTCCCGCACATCGTCTTCTGTCTTTATCGTGCCCCGAATCGGACCAGCCAGACGGGGCCGGCCATCGAGCCGGTGTTCGTCCCATAGGCCAGTTGCCGGCCGTCAGGCGACCAGACCACGGAGAGGTCCGCAGCAGGATCCGGAAACTCCAGCGGGTAGCCCGTCACAAGAATCTGCGCGGTGCCGTTGACAGCCGCGATGTGGATTTCGGCCTGAGCCTCCCCTTGAAGCGACCCATACGCCACCTTGTCGCTGTGAGGGGACCAGGCCAGGCCGGAGATCCGTCGCGCGACGGAGGAGAGAGGACGCACCCCGCCGCCATCGGTGCGTATGGCCTACGCGCGCGCACCTTCCGACTCTTCGGCCACAAAGGCCACCCAGTGACCGTCGGGCGCGATCGATGATTCGAGTGCAGGCCGTGGGGGGCTCGGCAGCCGCCGGAATTCCGGATAGGAGATCCTCAGCTTCCACCATTCGACGGTGGCCCCGCCCTCGGACGGCGCCAGCCCGACGAAGAGATACAAGGTGTCCGGGAACCACCCGAGCGTGACAATGTCTCGGCCGGATGGCGGATTCCATAGAATCTGCCGCAGCGTCGCCCCGTCGGGACTGGTCAGCCACAGCCGAGAGGTCGCCTTTCCGTTCCCGGGCTGGCGAACGATGACGGCGAGACGATCTCCACCGGGGGCCCAGACGGGTTGGCTGACGAGTCCCTGCACTGGGATTCGTCGGAGACCCCGGCCGTCGAGCCGCACCATCGAGAGCGCGCCTCGATCAACGTACGCCAGCACGTTGGCGGTGGGCGACCAGGCGACCGCAGTCACAGTCTCGCCCGGCGCGATCTTTGCGCCGGCGGCGTCTCCGAGCGTGTGCACCCAGACGCCGTCACGGCCTCCGTAGGCGAACCGGCCACCATCAGGCGCCCAGGCGACCGGGCTGAGGGCGGCGCGATCCGTGGCCCTCGCCACGCCTCTCACGTGCAGCAGCCCGACACCCACCGGCGCCGCCTGGCGGCGAATCTGACAACCGGGCGTGATGAGCAGCACCGCCACAACAGCGGCGGTGACAACCGATCTTGGATGCGGCGGGTGATCAGACGACCGGGTACCGCCCCTCGGCGAGATCCCGCGAGAGCTGGGTGATGTTCGCAAGCTCATGATCGAGAATCTCCCGCACGCGTCGCTCGACGACGCTGCGCCGGGCGTGCCGCTCCAGCACCACCTGGGCCGCGGC
Organism: Armatimonadota bacterium; assembly: GCA_052387355.1. GTDB lineage: Bacteria > Sysuimicrobiota > Sysuimicrobiia > Sysuimicrobiales > Humicultoraceae > JBQTJG01. Next base: position 5,624 of record JBQTJG010000487.1, read on the forward strand.
GACCTTCGGCTGATCGATAGGCGAGCCGATCTGGCTGAGCAGCCAGATATAGATTTCCTGGATCCCCTGAACGTCATGGTAGACCTTGTTGGCCACCTGATGGGTCATGATCGTGTAGATCTTCCCCACGTGCGAGACGGGGTTCTTGCCTGCCGCAGCCTCGGTGCCCATCGGGCGGTTCAGCGCGATCACGCCGTTGACTTTGTTGCCCCGACCCACCTGGCCCGAATCGCCGCTCTCTGCCGACGTCCCGGTCACCGAGAGATACATCCCACCCAGACCCCGGCCGGGTTCGTCGAGCGTGTTCACATACAGATGCGTCTGCGCGAATACGGCTTTCGCTCGAATGTGGTCCATGACCGCGTCGTGGAGATCGGCCTTGCGGCGAAAGTACGTCGCCTCGCTGTCGATGAATCGATCCACCATCGCGACGGCGGCCGTGAGATGCAGTTCGTCGCCGCGCCGGAAACCCATGACCTTGATGTCCTCCCCGACCTCGGGAAAGTGCTCTTTGAACGTCCGGGAGTTCATCAGCCGCTCCACGTCGAGTACGGTCTGCTCAGTGGGCGACAGCGGCGCATACCCGACCGCCGCCGAGGTGTCGTTCGCCGTCGGCTCGCTGCGCGAGAAGATGTCCACCAGCTCGGGGGAGCCTGGTTTGATCTGCACGTCGTACGTCACGTGCTGCTCGGCATCGACGAAACGCAGGTTCTCTCTGATCCACGCCTTCGCGGTGTCGATGGCGATGCGGCTGACCGGCACCTGCTCGCCGTTGACCATGGCTGTGGCCCGGTCGCCGAAGATCAGACGCATCGGCTCTGTGACGATCCCGCCGCCAAGCCGGATCTCGGCGTTGCCGGCGACCAGGAAGGCCTTGTCGATATTATGGTGGAGGATTCGACCGAACCGCTGCAAGTATTCCCCGCTCAGGGCGATCGACACGCCGTCCATGATCGCATCACAGATCGAGTCCGGATGGCCGACGCCTTTTCGCTCCACAATCTCAACCTGATGTTGCGCAACCGGTGTACGCGCCAGCACATCCACGGTGATATTGCGCATTCCCACCCTCCTTCAGGGCATCGCGTGTGGGTCACTCGCATCACTATAGCAAACCCGGTGGCTATCCCCCAGGGGAATGATGAGGCGCCGCGCCTTCCCATCGCGCCTGGGCCACGCCCTCGATTTCCCCCAAGGCGACGAGCACGTCTTCGCGGCTCACACGGACCGGGAGCCGGAGTTGCAGGTCCAACACGATCTTCTCGTCGAGCTTCTCGGTGAACTCCACACGGTCGATGTTCACGCCGAGCGCGCCGAGCACGGTGCCGATCTTGCCGAGCTGACCCGGGACGTCGGCCATGAGCACTGTGCAGCGGCCCGACCCTCGCCGCGGCAGACGCCGCTCGAAGCTCTTCATGAGGGCCAGCACCACGACGACGATCGCGGTCGCACCGAGGGCGCCCGGGTAGAACCCGATGCCCGCGGCGGTGCCGATCGCGGCCACGCTCCAGAGGCTGGCCGCCGTCGTCAACCCCTGGACACCAACACCGGTGCGCCAGATCGTCCCTGCCCCCAGGAAGCCGATCCCGACCACGATGTTGCTCGCCACGCGCGACGGGTCGGCGCCTGAACCGAAAAAGCCCTCGCGGGAGATAAGCGCGAACAGCGCCGCGCCGACACACACAAGGATATGGGTGCGAAACCCCGCGGGCTTGTCGACGCTCTCGCGCTCGAAGCCGATCAGGCCGCCCAGCACCACGGCCAACAACAACCTGGCGATCACTTCCCACGAGGGGATCATGCCGGCCCACCGCCGCCGCGCATCGCGGGGACCGCGGCTGGCGCGCCGGGCGCGTCGGTGACCCCGTAGCGCTCGCGCGCGATCCTCCAGACATGCTCCATCAAGCCATCGATCAACTGATCTTCCGGCAGGCTGGCGACGATCTTGCCGTCCTGAAAGATCAACCCCATCCCGCGACCGCACGCGATCCCGAGGTCAGCCATCCGGGCCTCGCCCGGTCCGTTCACCGCGCAACCCATGACCGCCACCTTCACGGGCGCCGGAATGTGCCGAAGGCGCCGCTCGACCTCCTGCGCGATCTGAATGATATCGACTTCGGCCCGGCCGCATGATGGACACGCGACAAACTGCACGCCGCGGGTCCGCAGACCGAGGCTCTTGAGGATCTCATAGGCGGCGCGCACTTCCTCGACCGGATCGGCGGCTAGCGACACCCGGATGGTATCGCCGATCCCGCGAGCGAGCACCGCGCCGATCCCCACGGCGGACTTCAAACCGCCCGCCCAGGCGGTCCCGGCCTCGGTGACCCCGACGTGCAGCGGGTAGTCCACCCGCTCGCTGATCATCGTATAGGCGTCGATCATCATCGGGACCTCGCTGGCCTTGACCGAGATGACGATGTCGCGAAAGTCCAGATCTTCCAGCACGCGCACGTCCTCAAGCGCGCTCTCGACCAGGGCGTCGGCACAGGGCCGGCCGAACCTGCGCAGCGTCGCCTTTGACAGGGAGCCGATGTTGGCGCCAATGCGAATCGGGACGCCGCGCGCCTTGGCCTCGCGCGCGACGATGCGGGTCCGTTCGCGGCCGCCAATGTTGCCCGGATTGATCCGCAGCTTGTCGATGCCGGCCTCGAGGGCTTTCAACGCCAGCCGGTGGTCGAAGTGGATGTCGGCGACGACCGGCAGCGGGCTGCGAGGCTTGATCGCGGCCAGCGCCTCGGCAGCCTCGACATCGGGAACCGCCACACGGGCGATCTCGCACCCCTCGGCCGCAAGCTGGTAGATCTGTGACAGCGTGCGGTCGACGTCTCGGGTGTCGGTGATGGTCATCGACTGCACGGCGACGAGCGCGCCGCCACCGATCTCGACCTTCCCGACCCTGACCCTGCGCGTGCGCAGTCGATGCATGACCTGATTCTCCCCTGTCCCCACGCCGTCTGCGGAACGAACCTAGAACCGGCGAATATCCCGGACCGTGAGGCCGAACAGGAGCAACAGGAGGAGGGCGAACCCGACCATGTGGACCCAGCCTTCCCGGCGAGGATCGAGCGGCCGCCGGCGGACCGCCTCGACGAGCAGGAAGGCCAGCCGGCCGCCGTCAAGCGCAGGAATGGGCAGCAGGTTGAAGACGCCGATCATGACGCTGAGGAAAGCCGCCATATGAAGGAAGGTCTGCGCGCCGGAGGCCGCGGCCTGGACCAGCATGTTGCCCGCCGCCAGCGGTCCACCGAGACTGTCGAAGAACTTGCCCTGGTGGATCAGGGCGCCTACGGCGTCAACGAGCATGACGGTGAACTGACCCGTCCGCTCCACGCCCCAGACGACGGCCCGCAGCGGGCTCAGGCGCGTCCACTGCGGCTCGGGCGAGAACCCGATGCGCCCGATCCCCCGCTGTGGATCCAGCCGGGGCGTCACTTTGAAGGTGAGGTCCTCCGTGCCCCGCCTGACCGTCAGCATCAGCGGACGACCGGCACTGCGGTGAATCGTCTCGATGACTTGCTCGCCGGAGGACACGGGCACCCCGTCGATGGCTGTGATCACATCACCGGGCTGCAGCCCGACCGCCGCGGCCGGCCATCCCGGCTCGACGGTGCCGACGCGGGTGCTCGCCGATGTCGGCACCCCGCCTGTCGCCGCGGCAATGGCCAGGATCACGACGGCCAGCACCAGATTCATGATGGGGCCGGCCGCGATAATGCCCATACGGGCGCCGACACTCTTGGAGCGGAGGCTGCCTGCACCAACAGAACCGTCGTGATCCTCGCCCTCCATCTTGACAAAGCCCCCGAAGGGCAGCAGGTTGACCGAGTAGAGGGTTTCGCCGCGCTGCCACCCGATGAGCTTCGGGCCGAATCCGATCGCGAATGCGTGAATCCGCACGCCCGCGCGCCGTGCAGCCAGGAAATGTCCGAGTTCATGAAAGAAGATCATCGCGCCAAAGGCGACGATGGCTGCGAGTATGTTTGGCATACCAGTCACCTCACTAGACCGATGACGCCTTCGGCCTCGCGCCGCGCCCAGGCATCGACGTCGAGGACCGCGTCGAGCGTCGGAGCGGGCCGCGTCACATGACGACCCAACACGGCGCCCACCGTCTCGGAGATTTCAGTAAACCGGATCGAGCGCTGGAGAAACTTCCCAACGGCGACCTCATTGGCTGCGTTCAGCACCGCGGGCGCAGTCCCACTTCGCTTCAACGCGTGCCGGGCGAGCGCAAGTGCCGGGAACCGATCCGGCTCCGGCCGTTCAAACGTCATGGTGAGCCGGTCCCATTCCATCGGCCGGACCAGCCCGGGCCGCCGATTGGGCGCGGTCAGCGCATACTGGATCGGACCGCGCATGTCCGGGGCCGCGATCTGCGCGATCGTCGCGCCGTCCACGAACTCCACCATCGAGTGGATCAGGCTCTGGGGGTGAATGACGACCTCGATCTGCGCAGGATCGACGCCAAACAACCAGCAGGCCTCGATGATCTCCAACCCCTTGTTCATCAGGGTCGCGGAGTCAATCGAGACTTTCCTGCCCATATTCCACGTCGGATGGGCCAGAGCCTCCTCCACACTTGCGCTGCGCAACTCACCGAGCGGTCGGCGCAGAAATGGTCCGCCCGAGGCGGTGAGGATGAGGCGCCGGACCGCCCGGCGGTCCTGGGCGGCCAGGCACTGATACATGGCGCTGTGCTCGCTGTCCACCGGCAGCAGGCGCGCGCCGGTCCGATCGCGCGCGGCGGCCACCAGGTGACCGCCCGCCACGAGTGTCTCCTTGTTCGCCAGCGCCACGTCACGACCCGCCTCCAGCGCCGCCAGCGTCGGACGCAGTCCCGCTGCACCCACCACGGCCACCAGCACCACTTCGACGCCGTCCATCGACGCCAGCGTGGTCGCGGCATCCGGTCCGACGAGCAGCGCGGTCCCCGGCGGCAGATCTCCGCGGAGACGACCCGCGGCGTCCTCATCTTCAATCGCCACAGCCCGCGGCCGCCAGCGCCGGGCCTGCGCCGCCAGGAGATCGACGCTTGCGCGCGCCCCGAGCCCCGCAATCTCCACATCGCCGAGCGACTCGGCAACCTCTAGCGCCGCCCGCCCGATGCTGCCCGTCGAACCCAGGAGGACCAGTCGGGTCACAACAGCCACCCCCAAAGGTAATACCCAACTGGCACTCCGAACAGCACCGCGTCGAATCGGTCGAGCACCCCGCCGTGGCCCGGTAGGATGTCTCCCGATTCCTTCACGCCCGCAGTCCGCTTGAGCGCCGACTCCCAGAGATCGCCGACTACGGCAGCCAGCGCCACGAGCAAGCCTATCACGCCGAGCCGTGCGGGGGGCCATCGGACCACCATCGCGACCGCCGCGCCGACGGCCACCGCGGCGGCCAGGCCCGCTAGAAAACCCTCCACGCTCTTGCCCGGACTGATCGCCGGCGCCAGTTTATGCCGTCCCCACTTGACGCCAACGAGATAGGCCGCGATATCGTTCGCCCAGATGAAACCCAGCACCGCCAGCATGGGACCGAATCCGAACTCGGCCCGCATCAACAGCACGTACGCCAGCAGCGCGCCGGCGTAGAGCGCGCCCAGGACGTCGGCCCCGACGGCGCCAAGCGCGTGTGCGCGGCGCGAGGGAAGGAGGGTCAGCGCGGCAGCCGCTGCGACGATGGCGACCGCCGCGCTCCATGCGAGTTCCCATTCCCCGACGCCTGCCAGCAGTGGGAAGACGATCGCCCCCACCATGAGCGCAGGAGATGGGTGGACCCCGGTCGTTTGGGCCAGGCGCTCGAACTCCCACGCGCCGGCGGCGGCCAGGATCACGACGACCACAACGAGCGGTAGGCCTCCGAACCACAGCGCCGCAACCAGCAGCGGCGCGCCGACCGCAATCGTCGCGGACCGGCGGGCGAGCCCCGCGCGCGCCCAGGGGCCCGCCGGTTCACCCATGGGGCGCCGCGCCGAAGCGCCGCTGCCGCTGTTGGAACTCCGCGATCGCCGCGATGAGGTGGTCGCGTGTGAAGTCGGGCCAGAAGACGTCCGCAAAATAGAGCTCGGCATAGGCCGACTGCCACAAGAGGAAGTTCGAAAGCCTCTGTTCTCGGCCTGTCCTGATGAGCAGATCCGGATCAGGAAGCCCGGACGTATACAAGTGGGCGGCGAGAGTGGCTTCGTCGATCGCCTCCGCCGCTTGCCGCCCCTCCTGGACCTCGACCGCGATTCGCTGGGCCGCGCGGACAATCTCGGCCCGGCCGCCATAGTTCAACGCGAAGTTCAGCACCAGCGCCTGATTGTCCCGGGTCAACGCCTCGACACGCTGGATTTCTCGACGGATGGCCGGCGTCATCTGCTCCACATCCCCGGAGATCCTGAGACGGATACCATTCCGGTGCAGCTCTTCGGCCTCCTGAATGAGGGACTCCTGGAGCAGGTCCATCAGCGCCCCCACTTCGTCACGCGGCCGGCGCCAGTTCTCAGTGGAGAAGGCATACAGCGTGAGGATGCGTACGCCGAGCTCCCGACAGCCCTCGATCGTGGGACGGATGGCGTCGCGTCCCGCGCGATGACCGGCCACGCGGGGTAGGCCTCGAGCGGTCGCCCACCGGCCGTTCCCATCCATGATGATGGCGATATGCGTCGGGATGCGGAGGCGGTCGAGTGTTGCCGGCACCGGATCCGGGTGGCGGCTAGCCACCCGAGACCCTCGGCGCGGGCTCGTAGTGCTCGTGCGTGACCACGAGGTGTATGACACCGTCACCGGGGTCCCGCTGGCGGATCACGCGCAGCGGCCCACTGATCAGCACGGGACGCCGTGTCCGCGTTTCAGTCACCTCAACCCGGTACCCGGCGGCCTGGAGCGTGGAGCGAGCTTCATCCAGATCGCGTCCAAGCACGTCGATCACCCGGTTCTAGACCTCCATGATCTCGTGTTCCTTGTTCTGGAGCAGGCGGTCGAGCTGGGCGATCGTCTCGTCGGTCACCTGCTGCAGACGCTCCACCCCGCGGCGGCTCTCGTCCTCGGAGATCTCGCCGTCTTCCTCGAACTGCTCGAGCATCTCCTTGGCCTCGCGCCGGATGTTGCGGATAGCGACGCGGCCCTCCTCGGTGTGCTTGCGCGCGATCTTGGCCAGATCGCGGCGGCGCTCTTCGGTCAAGGCCGGGATGGGGAGGCGGAACACCGTGCCGTCGAAGGTCGGGTTCAGTCCAAGATCGCTTTGGAGAATCGCGCGCTCGATGTCCTTGACGGCGTTCTTGTCATACGGTTTGACCACAAGCAGCCGTGCCTCGGGCGCAGTGGTCGAGGCGAGCGATTGCAGCGAGGTCGCCGTGCCGTAGTACTCCACCCGGATGTGCTCGAGGAGCGCCGGGTGGGCGCGCCCCGCCCGAAGACTGGCGAACTCGCGGCGCGTCGCCTCGATCGCCTTCTGCATCCGCGCTTTGGCATCGGCCAGCACCTCGTCGGTCATCGGCGGGCGCCTCCCACCAGCGTGCCGATCGGATCGCCGGCGACCGCGCGGGTGATGTTGCCGGGACTCGCGACGTCGAAGACCACAATGTCCAGGTTGTTATCCTTGCACAGCGCCGCTGCAGTCGCATCCATGACCCGCAGGTCGCGGTTGAGGATATCCATGTAGTCGAGGTGAGAAAACATCACCGCATCGGGGTGGTGGCGCGGATCCTTATCATAGACTCCGGACACGCCGCGCTTGGCCATCAACAGCGCATCGGCCTGGATCTCAATCGCGCGCAGTGCCGCGGCGGTATCGGTGCTGAAGTACGGGCTGCCGGTGCCGCCGACGAAGATGACGACGCGGCCCTTCTCGAGGTGCCGCAGCGCCCGGCGGCGGATGAAGGGCTCGGCCACCTGGTGCATCTCGATCGAGGATTGGACGCGGACGACCAGGGAGACCCGTTCCATCGCGTCCATCAGCGCCAGCCCGTTGATCACGGTGGCCAGTATTCCCATCGTGTGTCCGGTGACTTCGTCGATCCCGAGCCGGCGGCTCAGGTCGACGCCACGCGCGATATTGCCGCCGCCGACCACGATCGCCACCTGGACGCCGCGCTGGAGGATGTCGCGCACCTCGGTGGCGACGAGCTGCAGGACATTGGCATCGAGTCCCGCACCGCCATCGCCGGCCAGGGCTTCACCGCTCAGCTTGAGCAGAATCCGCCGGTACGCAGGGCGGTGGACAGGATCCGATGCGACCGCCATCGTCTCTCCCCATGCGGCAGTGTCTGTGCGTTAATCGCCGAGCTTGAAGCGCGCGAACCGTCGAACCTGAACGTTCTCACCGACGCGGGCCACAGCGTCGGCAATCATGTCGCCGACACGCCGGCCGGTGTCGCGGATGTACGGCTGCTCCAGGAGCACGACCTCTGCGAGCCACTGGGCCACGTGGCGCTCGATCTCCGCTTCAGCGACTCCGGCGTGCTCTCGCACAATCGCCGCGCGCCGCTCGGTCATCACCTCGGCGGGCACGTCGTCCTTCGAGAGATAGTGGGGCGAGGTCGCGGCGACCTGCATGGCCAGCTCCCGGACCAGGGTCTTGAACTCGTCGGTGCGCGCGACAAAGTCGGTCTCGCAGTTCACCTCGACCAGAGCACCGAGCCGGTTGCCGGGGTGGATATACGCTTCGACGACCCCTTCGGACGCGTCCCGACCAGCCCGCCTGGCCGCAGCGGCGAGACCCTTGGCCCGCAATAGCTCCGCCGCGGCGTCAAGGTCGCCTTTAGCGTCCTCCAACGCGCGCCGGCAATCCATCACGCCGGCGCCGGTGCGCGCGCGAAGTGTCTTGACCATCTCGGTCGTCACGGTCATGCGCTAGCCTCGCGTCCCCTCGCCCTCAAGGGCGGCCGGCTGGAACTCGTGCTCGCCGACTTCGGCAGTCACCATCTCGGCTCCGTCGACATCTCCGGCGGCTTCGGCTTCCTCTTCGTGCACCTCGTGCTTGCGACGCTCCTCGAGCCCCTCCATGCAGGCGTTCGCCACGCGATTCGTGATAAGCCGCACCGCGCGAATCGCGTCATCGTTGCCCGGGATTGCATAGTCGACCTCGTCGGGATCGCAGTTCGTGTCGAGGATCGCCACAACGGGAATCCCCAGTTTCCGCGCCTCTGCGACGGCAATGTGTTCCTGCCGCGTGTCGACCACGTACACCGCCGCGGGCGGCCGCTGCATCAACTTGATGCCGCCCAGGAACTTCTCGAGCTTCGCAGCCTCCTCGGCCAGGCGCGCCTGCTCGCGCTTGGGCAGCACGTCCATCACGCCGCGAACACGCATGTCCTCGATCTCGCGCAGCCGCTCGACGCGCTTGCGGATCGTCTGAAAGTTGGTGAGCATGCCGCCCAGCCACCGCTGGTTGACGAACGGCTGGCTGGCGCGCGCGGATTCCTCGCGGATCGCGTCCTGCGCCTGCTTCTTGGTGCCGACGAAGAGCACGTCGCCGCCCTGGGCCACGGCGTCGCGAACGAAGCGATAGGCCTCTTCGATCAGCGGCACGCTCTTCTGCAGATCGATGATGTGGATGCCGTTGCGCTCGGTGAAGATGAAGCGGGACATCTTGGGGTTCCACCGACGGGTTTGGTGCCCGAAGTGCACCCCCGCTTCGAGCAACTGCTTCATGGTGACGACTGGCAACCGACTGCCTCCCCTGGGATCCGGCGCCCACCGGCCTCCCATCTGGTTGATCTCCTCCGTCCCCCTCATCCCCGCAGGCTGGGCCGAGGCCTTCGCAGGCACCCTCGGCGGGTCAGGAGACGTGCGTGTTGAAACGCCTCTGCGGCGCCACGCCCGCACAGAAACCCCGCAAAATCGCGGCCGACTTTGCGGGGAGCCTGCGTCGAAACGCTGCCGCGCGGCGCGGCAATCCCAAGGGAGTATAGCACGGGCCGACAGCGGCGGACAAGGCGAGTGAGCAATCCGCCGAGTCGGTGGGGACCGCGCTGTCGGTGAGCTAGGCCCGAGGGTGAGCCTGCGCGTAGACGCGCTTGAGGTGGTCGCGGGAGACGTGCGTGTAGATCTGCGTCGTGGCGATGCTTGCGTGGCCGAGGAGTTCCTGCACGGCGCGCAGGTCCGCGCCGCCGTCGAGCAGGTGCGTCGCGAAGGTGTGCCGCAGGACGTGGGGGCTGGTGCGCTGCTGGATGGCGGCAGCGCGCACCCAGCGATCGACGAGCAACTGCACTGATCGCGCCGAGAGCGGTCCGCCCCGTGCGCTGAGGAACACCGCATCAGTGATGCGGTTGGGGGCGCGGCCGGCGGCATGGCTGGGGGTGCGGCGCCCACCGGACGCTTTCGCCAGGTCAGGCCGCGCGTCAGAGAGGTATCGCCGCAGCGCCTCGGTCGCCTGTGCGCCGATCAGGACGACGCGGTCTTTGCGCCCTTTCCCTCGCACGCGAATCTCGTCGCCGCCCACCTGCGCAACATGGAGTGCGACCAGCTCGCCGACGCGTAGCCCGCCGGCGTAGAGCAGCTCGAGGATGGCGCGATCACGCAGGCCTTGGGGACGATCGAGAGGGGGCGCAGCGAGCAGGGCGGCGATCGCCTCGTGGGTCAGCGCGCCCGGAAGGCGGCGGTGCCGCCGGGGCGACGCGACGAGCCGCATAGGACTGGCCTCGACCCGCCCCTCTCGCCGGAGGTATCGATAGAAGGATCGCAGCGCCGACAGGTGGCGTGCGATCGAGCTCCGCGCGTAACGCCGGTAGAGGACGGCAAGGTACCGGCGGGCGACGGCCGGGGTGACAGCGTCCCACCCGGCGATGCCTTCCCGCCCCGTGAACCGCTGGAAGGCCTCGAGGTCGCGCCGGTACGCAGCCAGCGTATGGGGAGAAACGTCCTGCTCCCCTTCGAGCGTCGTGAGAAAGGCCGCGATGTCTCGATCGAGGTGATTCGAGGGGGCATGGCGACCGGCGCGTGCCTCGGGCATGGGCCTATCTGGTTGGCGCGACGGGTGCCATGGGCGCCACCGGTGTCGGCGTGCCCGGCGCCGCAGGCACGGTCGGTGATGCGGCGCCCGCGGCAGGCGAAACTTCGCCGGGGATTTCCCTGTGGCCGCACGACGCATTGATGCAGCGCAGCTCGGTCCCGCGCCGCGTCATCTTGATGACCATCAGGCTGCTGCAGCGCGGGCACGGCCGATCGCTGGGCCGGTCCCACGATGTGAAGGTGCATGAGGGGTAGGTGCTGCAGCCATAGAAGGTGCGGCCCCGCTTGGTCCGGCGGGCGACAATCTCGCCGCCGCAGCGCGGGCAGGCGACCCCGATGCCCACCGGCCGGGTGTACTTGCACTCGGGATACCCCGTGCAGGCGATGAACTCGCCGAAGCGGCCGTGCTTCCGGACGAGCGGCCGCCCGCACTGCGGGCAGGGCTCGCCGATCTCGACCTCCGGCATCTCAATAACGGGAATGTTCTCCTCGGCCCGTTCCAGCGTCTTCTCGAACGGTTCATAGAAGGAGCGAACGATCTGCAGCCAATCGGCATGTCCCTCTTCCACCCGGTCGAGGTCGCTTTCCAGGCTCGCCGTGAAATCCACGTCGACGATGTCGGGAAAATGCTCGACGAGCAGGTCGGTGACCATCCGACCCACATCGGTGGGGACGAGGCGCCGGTCGCGTGACGCCACGTAGCCGCGTTTCTTGATCGTCTCAATCGTCGGCGCGTAGGTGCTCGGCCGGCCGATGCCGCGCTCCTCGAGTGCGCGCACGAGCGACGCCTCGGTGTAGCGGGGCGGGGGCTGCGTGAAGTGCTGCTCCGGGGTGATCTCGTCAAGGCTGAGCGGATCATCGGATGACAGCGGCGGCAGCCAGCCCTCGCGCTCGTCATCACCGTTATCGGTCGTCTCACGGTAGAGGATCAGAAAACCCGGGAACGTGACCCGGCTGCCGGTGGCGCGGAACATGAACTTCCCGCCGGTGATGTCGACTGAGAGGGTGTCGAGGATCGCCGAGGCCATCTGGCTGGCCAGGAACCGCTCCCAGATCAGGCGGTACAACCGGAACTGGTCGGACCGCAGGCGCGGCTTGAGGCGGTCCGGCGTGCGCGCCAGACTCGTCGGCCGGATCGCCTCATGGGCGTCCTGCGCGTCCCGACGCGACCGATAGTGCCGGGGTTTCTCGGGCACGTACGCGTCCCCGAACGAGCGCGCGATGAAATCCCGCGCCTCGTGCTGTGCCGAGGCGGCCACCCGCACCGAGTCGGTGCGCATATAGGTGATCAGGCCCACGGTGCCGCCGTCACCGGTGTCGAGTCCTTCGTAGAGCTGCTGCGCCACGGCCATGGTGCGGGACGCTGAGAACCCGAGCTTCCGGTTGGATTCCTGCTGCAGCGTGCTCGTCGTGAATGGCGGCGAGGGGTTCCGTGCCTGATCCTTGCGCCGCACTTCGCCGACGGTGTACGAGGGTCGTCGCAGCTCTTCGACCAGCGCGCGCGCATCGACGTCGCTGGTGATCACAACGGCGCCCTCATCCGCCGGCGCGCCGAAGCGCTCGCCATTGCGCGAGAGCAGCCGTGCGCTGAATGTCTCGCCGGCAATCGTCTGGAACGTGCCGGCGATCGACCAGTACTCCTGCGGCACGAACGCCTCGATTTCGCGCTCGCGGTCCACGATGAGCCGCACGGCAACCGACTGCACCCGTCCCGCACTCAACCCACCCCGGATCTTGCGCCACAGAAGCGGGCTGAGCTTGTAGCCGACGAGCCGGTCCAAGATCCGCCGGGCTTGTTGCGCGTTGACAAGATTCTGATCGATCTCGCGCGGGTGCTTGAGCGCCTGCTGCACCGCGTCTTTGGTCACTTCGTGAAACTCAATGCGGCGGATCGATGGGTTGACCGGACGCAGGACCTCGGAGAGATGCCACGACATGGCCTCGCCTTCCCGATCCGGGTCGGTGGCCATGTAGACCGTCGAGGCCTTCTTGGCGGCAGCCTTGAGCTCTTTGATGATCGGACCCTTGCCCTTGATGACGATGTATTTGGGCGTGAAGTCCTCTTCCGTGTTCACGCCGAGCTGGCTCTTGGGGAGATCCTTGACGTGGCCCATGGACGCTTTGACCTCGTAGGGCCGGGACAGCAGCTTGGAAAGCGTCCGGGCTTTTGTCGGCGACTCCACCACGACCAGGGACTTCGCAGGCGCCACTCGATCCTCCCGTCGTATCCTTGCCAGCTAGGGTGTACCACTTCGAGGCGTTCGCATCACCATCTGCCCCGGAAGCGTCTGAATCAGACCCCTCAACTCGAGCATCGTCACGAGCGCGGCCACCTGCGCAGTCGGCAGATCGCTCGCATCAACCAACTCGTCGAACGGCTGCGGGCCGGCCGCCAGCAGGGAGAGGAGCCGCGTTTCCTGGCCCTGATTTCCTGAGCCGGGCAGATCTCCTGACTCCGGCCGCGCTGTCCCGTCCCATGGGCCGGTGCGTAGATTGCTGCGTTTTGACTGAAGGCGCCCGCCGGCGAGCCCCAGCTCCTGAAGGATGTCGGTGGCATCTTCCACCACACGCGCGCCCTGCCGTAAGAGGCTGTGAGGCGCCCGGCTCTTCGGACTGAAAATGCTGCCTGGTACCGCGAAGACTTCACGGCCCTGGTCCAGCGCGTAATCGACCGTCAGCAGCGCACCGCTGTCTTCGGCGCCTTCGACCACGACCACGCCCATCGCCAGCCCGCTGATCACGCGATTGCGCCTGGGGAAGTGGCCGGGCAACGGCGGTGTCCCGGGCGCGAACTCGCTGACCAACGCGCCGGTCTGGATGATCGCATCGGCCAGCCGGCGGTGCTCGCGCGGATAGATGAGATCGGCCCCGCAGCCTAAGACCGCGATGGTGCGTCCTCGCCCATCGAGCGCGGCCTGATGCGCTGCAGCATCGATGCCGCGTGCCAGGCCGCTCACCACCGTGACGCCCGCGAGGGCCAGGTCGCAACCGAGCCGTTCGGCTGCCGCTCGTCCGTACGGAGTTGCGCGTCGCGAGCCGACGATCGCAACCGCCGGCGCGTCATCGAGTTGTCCTCGGACGAAGAGCGCGGGTGGAGGGTCCGGGATCGCCAGTAGAAGCGCAGGATAGGACGGGTCGCGGCTCGCGAGGACGACCATGTCCTTGGCGCGCGCCCTGGCGACCACGACGCCGGGATCGAGCGAACGCCACGCCGCCAGGACGGCGTCCCGATCCGCCCGAGGGCCGAGCACCGCGGGCAGCGTGCGCCACGCAGCTTCAGCCGAGCCGGTCTGTTCGACCCAGCGGCTGATCGTCCGTGGACCGATGCCGGGCAGCAAACTGAGTCCGACACTTGCCACCACCTCCGTCTCCGCAAGCGGTCCCTGCTGCTTGGGTGGAGAGGCCGAAAAGTTCATCCTATACACTAGCACACGGTGTCAAGTCGTCAGGGAGACGGAATGGTCCAGCACACGGTAGCGGAGGGCTTCAGCGAGATGGTGCGTGGCCACCGTCTCGGCGCCTTCGAGATCGGCAATCGCTCGCGCGACCCGCAGCACGCGATTCGTGGCCCGCGCCCCAAACGCGAGTCGATCGGCGGCGCTACGGAGGAACACCAGCGCGCTTCGATCGACCAGTCTCAGGCGATCGCGGTCTTGGACAGAGACGCGATCGGACGCACCGCCGCGGCGGGTTGCGGCGCGCTCGCGCGCGGCGATCACACGAGCCAGGACCATCTGCGATGCCTCGCCGGTCTTGGCCGAGAGGAGATCGTCGGTGGGCGGACGCGGGACCTCGACGCGCACATCGATACGGTCGAGCAGCGGACCGGAGAGGCGAGTGAGATACCGCTGTACCTGCGCCGGGGTGCAGATGCACTCGCGGCGCGGGTCGCCTCTGAAGCCGCAGGGACAGGGATTCATGGCCGCGACGAGCGCGAACGTTGCCGGAAAGCGCACGGCGCCGTGGGCACGTGCAACGACCACCTCGCCATCCTCGAGCGGCTGACGGAGCGCCTCGAGCACGTCCGCCCGGAACTCCGGCAGTTCGTCCAGGAACAGCACACCATGATGCGCCAGCGTCACCTCGCCCGGCCTCGATGGCGGGCCACCGCCGATGACGGCAGAAGCGGTCGCCGTATGATGGGGAGACCGAAACGGCCGGCGCCAGATCAACCCGCTGAACGTCGGCAGTTGCCCGGCCACGCTGTAGATCCTGGTCACCTCCACGGCTTCGGCGCGCGACAGCGTCGGGAGAATGGTCGGCAGGCGCCGGGCCAACATCGTTTTGCCCGTTCCGGGCGGGCCGATGAAGAGCAGGTTGAACCCGCCCGCGGCCGCGATCTCAAGGGCACGACGTGCGGCCGGCTGTCCCCGCACGTCCGAGAGATCGATCGACGCCGGCGAATCTGGCGGCGGCCCGCACGCCGCTCCGCGCATCGGCGCGACCGGCCGCGTCCCGATGAGGTGTTGCGTGGCGGCGCGCAGCGAGGGCATCGCATAGACCCGAACCTCCTCGACAACAGCAGCTTCTCGTGCGTTTGACTCGGGTAGCAACAGCCCGCGTGGCCCAAGCGCGCACGTGGCCTGCGCCACCGCGATCGCACCAGGTACGGGCCGGAGTGATCCGTCAAGCGCCAGCTCGCCGAGCGCCACGTAGCCCGTGACCGCCTCTTGCGGGAGTTGACCCGTGGCGATGAGGATGGCCAGAGCGATGGGCAGGTCAAACGCCGGTCCTACCTTGCGCCGATCTCCTGGCGCAAGGTTCACGACGGTCCGGCGAGGTGGCATCTCGAAGTCCGAGTTGCGGATGGCCGATCGCACTCGCTCGCGAGCCTCCTGCACGGCCGCGTCCGGAAGCCCAACGATCGCAAACGATGGCAGACCCGGTCCGACGTCGACCTCGACGGACACGGGCAGCGCCTCGAAACCGATGATCGTCGCGCTCTGCACGTTGGCCAGCATGGCACAGCAGGAGGAATCCCACTGTATTCATCGGTGGGGGCAGAGTGACTTTGCGGTGGACAATCGTGCGGGATTACTGAGACGGCGGCGGAGGCTCCGAGACCGACCGTGACCGCTGGAGCGCGAACGTCGCGGCGAGTAACGCAAACCCTGCAAGATCAGTGGCCAGTCCTGCTCTGATGAGCAGCAGCGCCGCGGCCAGCAAGGCGGCCCGTTCCAGCCAGGTCGCCGGCCGCACCAAGTAGCCGATGACAGCCGCTGCCAGGCACAGGGTACCGATCGCCCCCGTGACGAGGGCCCCCACAGTAGCCGGCCACGAAGCCTGACCCACCAGGAGGGCCGGTCCAAATACGAACATGAACGGGACGATATAGCCGGCGATCCCCAGCTTCATCGCCTGGATCGAGGTGTCCCACATGGACGCGTTGGCCAGACTCGCGGCGGCGAAGGACGCGAAGGCGACCGGCGGCGTAATCGCCGAGATGACAGAGAAATAGAACAAGAACATGTGCGCGGCAAGCGGCGCCACACCGAGCTGGATGAGCGCGGGCGCCAGCGTGCTTGCGCCGATCGCGTATGCGGCGGTTGTCGGTAACCCGGTCCCGAGGACGACGGCCACGACCATTGTGGCGATCAGGGCGAGGAAGAGGTTCCGCCCGGCGAAGTCAATCAGGAGCTCCGAGAACTTCCCGCCCAGCCCGGTCAGGGACAGCACCCCGACGATGATCCCCGCGGCGGCACAACTGATCCCAATCTCGATCGTGCGTTTGGCTCCGTCCTCCATCGCGCCGACGATCCTGCGCGCGGTCAAGCGCGTGTCGGCCCGCAGCCACGACACGGCGAGCGTGACGGCGATCGCGTATAGCGCGGCCCGGAACGGCGAGGCGCCGCGGGCCATGATCATGTACAGCAGCACGGCCAGTGGGATCAGGAGGTAGCCGTGCTGCACGATGACCGATCTGAAGCGAGGCAACTCTGATCGCGCCAGACCGCGCAGGTTCGAAGACGCCGCATACAGGTCGATCATCCAATAGGCCGCGACGTAGTACAGAATGGCGGGCCCCACTGCTGCCACTGCGATCTGAAAGTACGGAATCCCAAGGATGTCGGCCATGAGGAAGGCCCCGGCGCCCATGACAGGCGGCACGATCTGACCCCCGGTGCTGTTCATGGCCTCGATGCCACCGGCCACCGCACCCCGAAATCCGGTCGCCTTCATGAGTGGGATATTGATGACTCCATCGACCATCACGTTGGCGACCGAGGAGCCACTCGCGGTCCCGAACAGAGCGCTCGTGATGATCGACACCTTGGCTGGTCCGCCGCGCCGGCTGCCCGCCACGCTCAGGGCCAGCTCCACGATGAACTTGCCGATGTTCGAGGCCTCGATGAACGCGCCAAAGAGGACGAAGAGGTAGACATCCCGCGCGGAGACCGCGATGGGCACGCCGTAGATGCCGTTGTCGCTGAAGAGGAATGAAACGACCGTATTGAACGAAAAGCCCTTGTGAGAGAGCAGCCCGGGAAGCCAGGGACCAGCAAACGGATACAGTACGAAAATCGCGCACATGATCGGCAGCGAAAACCCGGTGGCGCGGCGCGAGGCTTCGAGTATGACGATGACCAAGAGCGTCCCGACAACGACATCCTCTCGTGTCGGAAAGACACCGGCCCGCCCGGTCAGATCTTCGAAGGTGACGAACATGTAGGCCACGATGATCAGGCTGGCGAGAATCAACGCCCAGTCCAAGAACGTCGGGCGATCGGCGCCTCGCCGCCCCGGGATCAGCAGGAACGCCAGCACCAGCACGAAGGTCAGGTGGACCCCATAGAGTTTCTGGGGATCGGTGAGGACGCCAAGGAACTGGCCGAGCTGTAGGACATGGTAGACGGCCATGGCGGCCGCAATGACCTGCACGAGCGCCACAAAGGAGCCTCGGAGCGACCGTGTCGGGATCTCCGAGGCGTCGGCGAGCTGCGCGATGTCGACGGGGAGGCCGGAGGACCGATCGGTCACCGCGGCGTCCTCGGTGCGCGCTGGGCTATCGCTTCATCTCTGGAGGGATCTGCTCGTCCGTCAGCCGGACGCCCTGCTCGCGGAAGTACTTCACGGCCCCTGGATGGAGCGGCAGCTTGACATAGAACACGTTGACCGGCAGGGTCTCGTTGGCGGTCGGATGCACGCTCGCCAGGAAGTCGCGGTTCGTGAACATGGTCTTGACCAGCTCGTAGACAAAGTCTTCAGGCATGTCCTTGTGTACGATCGCCGCGTTCCACATCTGGACGGTCGGGATCACCGCGTCCTGGCCGCGGTACACTCCTGCCCGGATCGCCGAGCGGGCGAGGTAGGGGTAGCGCTCGGTCAGGGTTTCGATCTGCTCCCTCGTGAATCCGAAGAACCGCGCCGGCCGGTTGATCGACGTCTCGACCCAGGCGGGCACCGGGATGCCAATCACCCCGAAGTTCGCGTCGACCACGCCGTCGCGCATCCCGGAGGCGCCGTCGGCGAATCCCAGATAGACCACACGCCGGGGCTTCACGTTGAACAGTTCCATGACGCGATCGCCGACGAACTCCGCGGAGCCGCCCCGCGGTCCAAGGCTAACCACCCTGCCGGAGAGATCCGCGACGGACCGGATGGGCGAATCCGCGTTCACCATCCAGTGGGCGTAGGACGTATACATCGGGAACGCGACCCGGATGGCGTCCGTCTTCTTTCCTCTGAATTCTCCAATACCGTTCAGCCCCTCGAAAGCCGGACCCGTGGTTATCATGCCGAGCTCGATTTCCTTGCTCTGCACGAGCTGGACGTTTTGCACGGGGCCGCCCGTGACACGGTTGGTCGCCGAGATCCCCATCCGCTCGCCAATCACGCGCGCATACCCGCCGGCGACGACGAAGTAGACGCCGCCGATCGATGCTGACCCGATCGTCACGCTTCTCGGCCATCCTGCTCGGGATTGCGCCTGGGCCGTCGCGCCCGAGACCGCGAGCGCGAGTAGAGCCGCAAGAACCACCGTGCGCTGGCCCTTCATACCGTGTTCCCCCCCAACCCCTCGCCTGTCTGGACCCTCATGAATACGTACATTCGCAGCGGTTGGATCGATCTCCTCGCAGAAGACACGGAGAACGGGCGTAGGCAGATACAGGATTACATAGATTCTTATAGAATAGTGCCGTGACCGCGCGCATGGCAAAGGAACACGTGGATCGATGGTTCTCACTCGGCGAAGCCGCGTCGCGGCTTGGGGTCGATGAGGCGACCCTGCGCCATTGGGCCGATACCGGAAGGATCAAGACCTATCGGACACCCGGTGGCCACCGACGGTTCAAGGAAGACGACCTCAGGGCGCTGCTCCAGCGCGAGATTCCGCGTGTCGAGGATCTCGGAGATCTGGTCGAGCGCCGCAGTGCACGGGTGCTCGCCAGAGGACCGGCCAAACCCCTTCACACCCGTCCGTGGTTCTCGACCCTCGATGAGAGCATGCGTGCCAGAGCCCGTACTCACGGTCGCGAGCTACTCGCCGCGGTGGTCCGCTTCATCGGCGAGCCCGGAGCGCGGAAGCAACTCCGAGAGCGCCTCCTCGACCGGGGACACCAGTATGGCACGGAACTGCAGGCGGCAGGCATGACACCCGCGAACGCCGCGGAGGCGTTCGGCTACTTCCGCCATGTCGTTCTCGAACTGGTCACCAAGCCGCGCGGCCGCGGCGGCATGCTGGATGAAGAGCAGGTCCGCACCCTCCTGGACGCCAGTGACCTTCTCGACGCCGTCTTTCTGACGATGCTGCACGCATGGGACGATCCGCGCCAGCCGCGGGCGAACGGGGCGCGGTTCGAAGGAACGATCCAGTGATGGTGCGTGTCGGCACGCGCGGCAGCCCGCTGGCCATGGCGCAGGCCGCCCTGGTCACGGCAGCGCTCGATGGCGCCGGCGTGCGCTGTGAAACCATCCCGATTCGTACGCAGGGAGACCGTCACCCCGATCATCCAACGGTCGCGCTCGGGGTCGGAGCGTTCGTCAAGGATCTCGAAGCCGCCCTGCTCGACGGCCGCATCGACTTGGCGGTTCACAGCGCGAAGGACCTGCCGAGCGACGTCACGGAGGGCTTGGTGCTGGCAGCGTTTCTCCGGCGAGGAGATCCGCGCGATGTGCTGGTGACGCGCGACGGCGCTGGTTTGCGCACAATGGCGCCGCGTTCGGTTGTGGGCACGGAGAGCCCGCGGCGCAAGGCGTTCGTGCTGGCCGCGCGGCCCGATCTGGACGTGCGCGGCATCCGGGGCAATGTGGACACCCGCCTTCGCAAGCTCGAGGCCGGCGAGGTCGACGGGCTTGTGCTGGCTGCCGCCGGGCTCGCCAGGCTCGGCCTGAGCGCGCGCGCTTCCGAGTCGCTTGACCCCTCGGTAATGCTGCCGGCGGTCGGGCAGGGCGCGCTGGTCGCGCAGACCCGGGCCGGCGACGGTACGTTGCGAGCGCGCCTGGCGGCGATCGACCACCTTCCTACCCGCGCGGCCGTTGAGGCTGAACGGGCGTTTCTGGCCGCGCTCGGCGGCGGATGCCTGCGGCCGATTGCGGCGCTGGGAACCTGTACCGGCGAGCGTCTCGTCCTGGAAGGCGCAGTCCTTGACCCGACCGGTGGGCGCATCGTGCGCGACGCGGCGGAAGGCGAGCCCTCACGTCGGGAAGTGCTGGGCGTCCGGCTGGCGGTCCGGCTGCGTGCGCTGGGCGCAGAGGACCTCCTGGTGGGGGTCTCCTCATGAGGGCCCGGCTCTTACCACTGGCCGGCCGCCGGATCCTGGTGACACGGCCTCGCGCGCAGAGCCGGGCGCTTTGCGAACGGTTGCGGCGCCTGGGTGCAGAACCGGTCGCCGTGCCGACGATCAGCATCGCGGCACCGCGTTCGGGTGGGCCGCTCGATCAGGCGTTGACCCGGCTCCGCCGCTACGACTGGGTCGTCGTCACGAGCGCGAACGGGGCGAAGGCATGTGTGGCGCGCGCGCGGGCCTTGGGCATCGACCTGGGGGCGGCGCAGGCGCGGGGTGTCCGTTGGGCCGCCATCGGCCCGGCGACCGCCGCGGCGTTGCGGCGGGCAGGAATTCAGGTCGCCCTTGTCCCGTCCCGGTATCTCACCGCGGCCGTGGCGCAGGAACTGCGCGGTGTCAATGGTCAGCGCATCTTGCTGCCTCGCACCGAGGCCGCCGGCCCCGCGCTTCGGGAATCGCTTCGTGCGCGCGGCGCCTCGGTCGACGAGGTGACCGCGTACCACACCGTCCTGGCCCCGGTTCGCTCTCGCGCGCCCATCCGGCGACTCATCTCCCGCCAGGCGGTCGATACAGTGGTCTTCACCAGCGCGTCGACGGTCCACGGTCTCGTCCGGCTACTGGAAGAGGAGCGCGAGGCGCTGCGCGCCATGACGATCGCCTGCATCGGACCGATCACTGCTGCGGCAGTCATCGAGCACGGGTTTCGGACCGCGATCATCGCTGAAGAACACTCGGTTGACGGGCTCGTGAGAGCCCTGGTGTCCTATCACGGCGCCTCGCTGAAAGGAGACAGGCATGCCCGAGATCGCGCTCCGCGGTAGTCTGGTCCGCCGTCCACGACGGCTGCGGCGGACAGGAGCCCTGCGCCGCCTCGTCCAAGAGACGCGTCTGCATCCATCCTGCTTCATCGCGCCCCTCTTCGTACGCGGGGGACGTGGAACTCGAGAGCCGATCCAGTCCCTGCCGGGACAGATGCGGTTCTCGCCCGATGAACTGAATCGCCAGGTGGACGTGTTGCTCGATCTGGGCATCGGCGCGGTCCTCCTGTTCGGCATCCCTGACACCAAGGATCCCGACGCGAGCGGGGCGTACGCGGAGACCGGCATTGTGCAGGAGGCCGTGCGCGGGCTGCGGCGCCTGCATCCATCCCTCGTGATCGTGACCGACGTCTGCCTGTGCGGCTACACCGACCACGGCCATTGCGGGGTCGCAACGGGCGGCGAGATCGACAACGACGCGACGCTGCCGGTGCTGGCCCGCACGGCCGTCTCGCATGCGGCGGCCGGGGCGGATGTCGTCGCGCCGAGCGCGATGATGGACGGCCAGGTGGGCGCGATCCGCGACGCCCTGGATGCCGCGGGCCATGCCAACGTCGCGGTCATGGCGTACGCGGCCAAACACGCCTCGGCCTTCTACGGTCCGTTCCGCGAGGCGGCAGGATCGGCCCCGCAGTTCGGAAACCGCCGCAGTTACCAGATGGATCCGGCGAACCTGCGCGAGGCGCTCCGCGAGATCGCCCTGGACGTCGCCGAAGGCGCCGACATCATCATGGTCAAGCCCGCGCTGGCATACCTGGACGTGATTCGCGCCGCGCGTGAGGCGACCGCGTTGCCGATCGCCGCCTACTGGGTCAGCGGGGAGTATGCGATGCTCAAGGCCGCGGCCCAGCATGGCTGGCTTGACGAACGCGCAGCAGTGCTCGAGGTGCTCACGGCGATCCGGCGCGCCGGGGCCGACATCATCATCACGTACGCCGCGGCAGACGCTGCGCGCTGGTTGGCGCGGGAGGACGAGTAAATGGACGAACCGTGGAGATTCGTGCACGTGCTGGCGCTCAAGCTCGACCCGGCGTGGCGCCGGCTTCCGGATGACGCCCGCCTGAAGGATGCCGTGGAGTTCGAGAAGGCGTCCGTTTCGTCGGCGGAGCGGGTGCGGACGTTCACGTACTCGATGGTCGGGCTGCGTGCGGATGTGGACATGCTGTTCTGGCGGTTGGGGCCTTCGATCGAGACGCTCGAAGAGACCGCGGCGCGCCTGTTGCAGTCCGGCGTCGGCCGTCATCTGACGGTGGCGCATACCCTGCTCGGAATGGTGCGGCCCTCGACGTACGTGAGGAAACCGACGACCCAGGAGCAGGCGATGTTCACAGGCACTCGTGCCGCTTACCTGATCGTCTACCCTTTCGTCAAGACCGCGGACTGGTATCTGCTCGATCGCGAGACCCGGCAGGCCATGATGAACGAACATATGAAGATCGGGCATCAGTACCCGATGGTGCAGCAGCTCCTGGCGTACTCGTTCGGGCTTGACGATCAGGAGTTCATCGTGGCCTATGAGACCGACGACCTGCAGGCGTTCCTCGATCTGGTTCATGCACTGCGCATGACGCAGGGTAGGAAGTATACGTTGCGGGACACGCCCATCCTGACGGGCATCCACCGGTCGGTGCGCGAGATCCTGACGCTGCTCGGGGCGCCGGTTGCAGCCGAGGCGCGGTCCTGACGACCAACGTCCCATGACCGACCGCTTCCTGCGCGCCTGCCGCCGCGAATCCGTCGACTGCACGCCGGTCTGGTTCATGCGCCAGGCCGGCCGCTCCCAGCCGGAGTATCGGGCGCTGCGAGAGCGGTACTCCCTGCTCGACCTCTGCCGCACGCCCGAGGTGTGCGCGCAGGTGACGCTCCTGCCCGTCACGCAACTGGGCGTCGACGCCGCGATTCTCTTCGCGGACATCACCCTGCCGCTGCTGGGCCTCGGGGTGCCGTTCGATCTCGTCGAAGGGATCGGTCCGGTGATCGAGAGGCCGATCCGCACCGAGGCAGACGTCGAGGCGCTGCGTCCGTTTGCGCCCGAACGTGACGTGCCCTTCGTGCTGGAAGCTATCCGGCTGATCCGGCGCGAGGCCACGGTACCGCTCATCGGATTCGCCGGCGCGCCGTTCACGGTCGCCAGTTACCTGATCGAAGGCCGTGGCTCACGCGACCTGCTGCTGACCAAGCGCATGCTCTTCCAGGCGCCGGCACTGTGGGCGCGATTGATGGAACGCCTGACCGGCGCCACGCTCGCGTATCTGCGCGCGCAGGTCGCGGCCGGCGCGCAGGCGGTGCAGATCTTCGACAGTTGGATCGGCGCCCTGGCCCCGAACGATTATGAGACAGCGATGCTTCCGCACATGCGGCGGCTGTTTGATGGATTGCGGGCGCTCGACGTTCCTGTGATTCACTTCGGCACCGGCACCGCCGGCTTGTTGCGCTCGATGGCGCACGCGGGCGGCGAGGTGATCGGCGTCGACTGGCGCGTCAGGCTCGGTGATGCCTGGGCGCAGATCGGGCCCGCAGGCATTCAAGGCAATCTCGACCCTGCCATCCTGCTGGCGCCGTTCGAGACCGTCGCCAGGGCCGCGCGCGCCATTCTGGCCGATGCGAGCGGCCGGCCCGGCCACATTTTCAACCTGGGCCACGGCGTCTTGCCACAGACGCCTCAAGACCACCTGCGGCGGTTGGTCGACCTGGTGCATCAGTATTCATTCGCAGCCACGCCGGGCGGACGATGATCGGCGTCCTCGTGATGGCGTACGGCAGTCCCAAGAGTCTCGATGATTTGGGGGCCTACTACACCCACATCAGGGGCGGGCGCCGTCCGTCGGTCGAGCTCCTGGAGGAGCTGGCCGGGCGCTATCGCGCGATCGGCGGCCGGTCGCCGTTGCACGAGATGACGCACCGTCAGGCATCGGCGCTTCAAGTGAGACTCGATGTGGCAACCCCGGGACGCTATCGCGTGTACGTAGGCATGAAACACGCGCCACCCTTCATCACGGAGACCGTGGCGGCGATGGCGGCTGACGGGATCACGGAGGGCATCGGTCTCGTGCTTGCGCCGCATTACTCGCGCATGAGCATCGGAGCCTACATCGGCGCGGCCGAAGTCGCGCGCAAGCACCTGCTTCCGCCACTCATCATGCGCTATGTCGAGCGATGGGGGGTGCATCCTCTGTTTCTCGACGCCCTGGCCGCCCGGCTGAACGTAGCGCTGGCGGTCGTTCCACAGCACGAGCGAGGAACGGTGCCGGTCATCTTTACGGCCCACAGCCTGCCGGAACGGATCATGACCTGGGGGGATTCCTATCCCGATGAGCTTCGCCAGACATCGGTGGCGGTCGCCGCCCGTACCGGCGTCCGGCAGTGGACGTTCGCGTTTCAGAGCGCCGGTCGGTCGGCCGGCCCCTGGCTCGGGCCTGACATCCGCGATGCGATCCAGCACCTCTACGATACGGGGTCGAGGTCTGTCGCGGTGTGCTCGGTGGGTTTCATCGCCGACCACCTGGAAGTGCTGTACGATCTCGATATCGAGGCGAAGGCTCTGGCGGATCGCCTGGGTATGCGGTTCGTCCGGGCCGCCTCGCTCAACGACCATCCCTTGTTGATCGACGCCCTCGCCGACCTGGTACAGTCGCACGCGGTCGAGCCCGTGGCCCCTTGAGCGGCGGTCCACCCTGTTCCGGTCCGCACGTGGTTGTCGCCGGCGGAGGAGTCACCGGCCTCGCCGCCGCCTACGCGCTGGCCACTGACCGGCGCGCGCGTGACCTCGGCATCACATCCACCCTCATCGAACGAGAGCCTCGCCTGGGAGGAAAGGTCCACACCGAGCGCATCAGCGGCTGCCTGGTCGAGACCGGGCCCGACTCGTTCCTCGCAACGAAACCCTGGGCGGCCGATCTCTGCCGCATGCTGGGTCTGGGCGATCGCCTCATCGGGACCACACCCGATCGTGCGGTGTACGTCGCCTATCGGGGCAGACTGCATCCACTTCCCGAAGGGATGGCGCTGGGCATCCCCACCAGGGTGTGGCCGATGGTGCGCAGCCGTCTGCTCTCGCGGGCCGAGAAGCTCCGGGTCGCAGGAGACCTCGTCTTGCCCCGACGGCAAGGATCAGACGATGAGTCGATCGGGAACCTTCTGCGACGCCGGTTGGGCGATGCCGTCGTGGACCGCCTCGCCGGTCCGCTGCTGGCCGGGATCTATGCCGGCGATCCTGACGCGTTGAGTGTGCGCGCGACGTTTCCCATGCTTGAAACGTG
>JBQTJG010000488.1:0-2148 GCA_052387355.1 Armatimonadota bacterium
CGGGGCCTGTCGTAGTTCAGCGACTCTGTCACTCTATCTGTTCTGCGAAAATGTCACCCCCGCCTCACGCAGTTCTTTCCGTCGGGTCGCTTCGGCCGCCGCCCGCTTCCATGGATGGTCGGGTGCAGGTTTCCATGGGCGGCGTGGCTCTTTCCCCTTGCCTGCCTTGCTTATTCGTAGGGGGAGCTGGATGCCTTCCCCCGTTCAACGGGCGATCACGATGGGCCGAAACGCGCAGCCCGTCAACCTCGGCCGTCCAGACGCGCACCTAGAGGCCGAATTGGCGGGCAACCTTGCCGGAGCCCTCGACATGGCCACCGGCGAAGCATTGGTGGTAGCGGGGGGAGGATTTGAATCTCCGACCTTCGGGTTATGAGCCCGACGAGCTACGGGACTGCCCCACCCCGCGTCGCACTCTCAGTGGTCTCGCGGCGCGATGGCCTTGACGGCCTTGGCGATCCGGCAGGTACGGGTGTCTCCTATGTCGAACATTGTTCGGGATACTGAACATGACGAGGGTTGCGAGGCAGAAGCGCACGTCTCCCAGGCGATCTCTGCGCCTCGTGCCCTCGATTGAACGGGCCGTCCTCGTCCTGCAGGCACTGAGCGCGGACGACGGAGCCCGCCGCCTCACAGACCTCAGCCGCCAGCTCGGCTTCAGCAAGAGCACCCTTTCAGAACTTCTCGGCACGCTTGAGCACTATGGGTTCGTGGAGCGCGACGGCGACTCCCGAGCGTACCGCCTGGGCCATGCGCTGCTCGAGCTTGGGAACGCCGCACTGCGGCGCCTCGACCTCCGCCAGGTGGCTCGTCCCTCCCTCGTCCACTTACGTGATGCCCTCGGAGAGACCGCTACACTGCACGTCCCGAGCGGGGAAGGGGCCATCATCGTCGACCGGGCCGAGTCCGAGCATCAGTTGAAAGTGGTCGCACCGCTTGGCCACCGGCTCCCTCCGTTGGCCGGGTCCGTGGCCAAAGTCTTCCTGGCCGGCCGTCCTGCCGACGAGCTCACGGCGCTCCTCAATCATCAAAGACTGCCCGCGTTCACGCCGAACTCGATCGCCACTCCGGCACGCTACCGCAAGGAGCTGGCGCGAGTGCGGCAGCATGGGTATGCCGTCGATGACGAGGAATACCTGCCGGGTGTGCGGGCAGTCTCCGCGCCCATCCTGGATGCAAGAGGGCGGACCGTCGCGACCATCACCGTCGTCGGCTTCAGAGCCCGGCTCACGCAGGAGAGAATGCGGGAGGCAGAGGCCGCCGTGCGCAGGGCGGCGGACCTCATCTCAAGGCGGCTGGGAGCCCCGTCGTATCCCTGGCCGGTAGATCACGCGTCGGAAGGCCGCGCTCATCACGTCGCGGCCAGAGGATAAGCATGTCAAAAACGCTGGTTACACTTCACGTCAACGGTGAGACCCATGAGATCGCCGTGCCCATCCACAAGACCCTGCTCGAGGTTCTGCGCGAGGAGATGAACCTCACCGGCACCAAGCACGGCTGCGAGCTCGGCGAGTGCGGCACCTGTACGGTACTTGTCGATGGTGAGCCGTGGCTTTCGTGTCTGGTCCTGCCCGTCGAAGTTCAGGGCCGCGAGATCACGACCGTCGAAGGGATGGCGCAGGGCGGCACGGCCCATCCCTTGCAGGTGACCTTCACGGAACTGGGGGCGGCCCAGTGCGGGTATTGCACGCCGGGGATTCTGCTGGCGGCGATGTCGTTGCTCGAGGCGACGCCGAGGCCCACCCGTGACGAGATCAAGCAGGCGCTCTCAGGCAACCTGTGCCGCTGTACGGGCTACGTGAAGATCTTCGAGGCGGTAGAATTGGCGGCCTCGCGCATGCAGGCGGGGGATGTCGACCCGGTAGCCATGGGCAACGGGAAGGGGGACTACCGTGTCGGGTGAGTTCTCGTCGGACGAGTTCTCGATCATCGGCAAGCCCCTGCCCAAAGTCGATGGGATGGGCAAGTGCACCGGACAGACGAAGTTCGCCGATGACCTCGACCTGTCGCGGATGCTGTTCGGGAGGCTGCTGCGCAGCGTCCACGCCCATGCTTTGATCAAGCGCATCGACACGAGCCGCGCCGAGGCGCTCCCGGGCGTCTACGCGGTTCTTACCGGAAAGGACCTTCCCATCAAGTTCGGTATCC
>JBQTJG010000489.1:0-4420 GCA_052387355.1 Armatimonadota bacterium
TCAATACGCGCGACGCCGTGGTCATCACGTTTGACGACGGCTACGAGGATGTCTACGGTCACGCGTTCCCGATCCTCGCGCGCTATCGACTCCCTGCCACGATCTACCTGGCGACGTCCTACCTCGAAGACCGCCGGCCGTTTGCGTTCGAGATGTCCCTCCGCGAGGCACAGCGTGGGTGGCCGCTCACCTGGAACCAGGCGAAGGAGATGGTGGGGTCGGGGCTCGTGACCATCGGCGCCCACACCCATACGCACCCCGACATGACGCAGTTGACCCCGCGTGAGATCGAGCAGGAACTGGAGGCGTCCAACCGTCTCATCGCCGCGCGCCTCGGCAGGGCACCCGTCCACTTCGCGTATCCATGGGGACGGACGACGGTCGCCGCCAAACGCGTGGTCGACCGTGTGTACCAGACCGCCGTGATCGGCGGCACCCGGAAGAATCCCTATGGACAGATCGACCTGCACGCGCTGATGCGGGTGCCCATCCAGCGGAGCGACGGCCGGTTCTTCTTCCGCTGCAAGCTCGGCTCGTACCTCCACGGCGAAGAGTGGGTCCGGACCGTCGCGGATGGCAGGCGCCGGGCGCGGCCTGCGCCGGACGTCGAGGCGCCGGTGTCACCGTGAGCCGGCGGATCACGGTCGCCCATGTCGCGACCGCGGATATCACTCTGCGCTACATGCTCCTGCCGCAGCTCACAGCGATGCAGCGGGAGGGCTACGCGGTGGCCGGGATCAGCAGCCCGGGGGCGGCGGCGGCTGGCCTGACCCGGGTGGGGATCACGTACCATGCGATCGAGAGCCTGAACCGCAGATGGAACCCGCTCGCCGATCTGCGGGCGCTGATCGACCTCTGGCGCCTGTTCCGGCGGGAGCGGTTCACCATCGTCCACACCCACGCGCCGAAGACCGGCGTGTTGGGACGCGTGGCCGCGCGTCTGGCAGGCATCCCCATCGTCGTCAACACGGTGCACGGTCTCTACGGCATCGATCGCGGCCCGCGGGCGCGGTGGTTCTTCTTGACCCTTGAGCGCCTGGCGGCATGCGGGTCCGACCATGAGTTCTGCCAGAGTCGTGAGGATCTGGATCTGCTCACGCGGCTGCGGATCATCGATCCTGCCCGGTCGGCCTATCTCGGTAACGGGGTTGATCTGCAGCACTTCGATCCCGCGGCCGTCAACCCGGTCGACATCGAGCGGCTGCGCGCCGACATGCGCATCCCGGCAGAGAGTCTGGTCGTGGGCACCGTCGGCCGGCTGGTGTGGGAGAAGGGATATCGAGAGTTCCTGGCCGCCGTGGAACTGGTCAGGCGCGCCCGGCCCGACGTGACCTTCATCGTCGTCGGACCCGCTGAGGCATCGAAACAGGACGGGGTCCCGCCCAATGTCGTCCGCGTCGCGGAGGAGCGGGGCGTGCGGTTCCTCGGCATGCGGACCGACATGCGCGAATTGTACAGCCTGATGGATGTGTTCGTGCTCGCGTCATACCGCGAAGGCTTCCCCCGGTCGGCCATCGAGGCGGCCGCGATGGGGAAGCCGCTGGTCCTCACCGACATCCGAGGCTGCCGCGAGGTCGTCGCGCACGGGCGCAACGGCCTCCTCGTGCCCGCGCAGCAGGCGACTCCGCTGGCCGACGCCATCCTCGCCCTCGTGGCCGATGACGGGCTGCGGCGCCGGTTCGGCCAGGCCAGCCGGGTCCGCGCGCTCCAGGAGTTCGATGAGCGGCGGGTGATCGGGTGCGTCCTCGACGTCTACAAAAGGCTGCTCGTTCGCAAGGAACTGCTCGGCGACTCGGCGGCAGCAACCGTGCAGGCCATTGGTTCGGAGAGCGCAGCCCAGCGATAGCCGGGTCGTTGCCCGGCTCCATATGGAGACGATCTCCTGGGGGTTGCTTACGCAACTTGGGGAGGACGTCGTGACCGGGTTCTACCGGGCCCTCACGCAATCGCGGATGGCCTTCTGCTTCGTGGCCGAGGAGGATGACGTGCCGCAGGGGTTCGTCGCCGGGATCTGCGACTGGTCGCCTGTCTTCTGGCAGGTTGTCCGGCACACCTGGTGGCCGCTGATCCTGGCGTTCCCGCCGCTGATCGTCTCAGGCCGGCTGCGGCGGCTCCTGGAGACCGGGCGCTACACCAAGAGCAAGCAAGAAGGCGTGAACGCAGAGTTCCTCTCGTTTGGGGTCAAAGAAGAAGCGCGGGGGCGCCTGTGGACGGGCACGGCGTTGATCCATGCCGGCATGAACGAGTTCCGTCGCCGCGGCGTGCTCAAGGTCCGCGGGGTGGTCTGGGAACAGAACGAGCGGGCGGTGCGCTTCTTCGAGGCCGTCGGATTCAAGTTTGTCTCGGATATCGAGATCCATCCCGGCGAAGTGTCCCGCACCTTCGTCGTCGATCTGGCGCCCAAAACCTAGGAGCGTGAACCCAGTGGCAGAGTTTCAGGTGCTGGCTCAGGAGCGCCCGGGCGGTCTTAACCGTCTGCTGATCTTCCCATTGTTGTTGGCCATCACCCTGGCCGCCGTCGCGTCCCTCACGGGGACCATTGAGGTGGATGCGGCCGCGGTCGTCCTCCTTGCCGTCTTCAGCCTGCTGGCGGTGTTCATTTTCGCCCGGGCCGCCAGAAGCGAACCGGATGGTGCGCTCCTCTTCCAGGTCCTGGTGCTCGCCTGGCTGGTGAAGCTGGGCTCGGTGGCGTTCAAGCTCTATATAGCGTACGGCGTCTATGGCGGCGGCGTTGATTCAATCGGATACCACATCGCGGGCACGGAGATTGCGGCCACGCTGGCTGCCGGCCAGTTGCCCGACTTGAGCCATTTCTGGGGTACGCAATTCGTCGAGAACCTTACAGGCGTCCTCTACTTGATCACAACCCCGACACATGTGGGTGCGTGGATCGTGTTCGCCTTTCTCGGGAGCATGGGGATGCTGTTCTATTACAAGGCGTTCGTGACGGCATGCCCCTCGGGAAGCCGCCGCTGGTATATGGCGCTCGTCCTCTTCGCGCCGTCCCTCGTGATCTGGACCAACAGCCTGGGCAAGGACGCGCTCATCGCGTTCTTCCTCGGGATGACAACCTTTGGCGTGGCGCTGATCTACCGCCAGGGCCTGCAGATCGGCAGCATGCTCGCGACGCTGATCGGGCTCGGTGGCGTCATGGCCGTTCGTCCGCATGTCGCGGGGATCGCCGCGGTGGGCCTGACTGCAGCCGTGCTCCTGCGGCCCATTCGCGCGGGCATGCTCACCCCACTGATCAGGCTCTCGACGCTCGCGATCGTCGCTGCTCTGGCTTTCTTTGTCGTGCGCAGCGCCGCGACGTTCAGCGGCGTCGAGGACGTCTCTGTGGAAGGCGTGAGCTCGTTTCTCGAAGCCGAAGAGGAGCAGTCTCAGCAGGGGGGCTCCGCGTTCGAAGGCAGCTTTCCAACGAATCCCGCGGCATTCGGCCTTGCAGTCGTGACCGTCCTCTTTCGTCCCTTTCCCTGGGAGGCGAGCAATGTCCTGGCGATGGCGACGGCCATCGAGGGCATGGTGCTGATCGCGCTTGTGATCTACCGGTTTCGCGGCGTGCTCCGGGCCATTGGAAGCGTGCGGCGAAACGCCTTTCTCGCCTTCGCGGTCCTCTATGCGCTCATGTTCATCTTCTTCTTTTCGACCATCTCGAATTTCGGGATTCTTGCCAGGCAGCGAGCCCAGCTCCTGCCATTTATCTTTATCCTGCTCGCATTTCTCCCATCGCGAGGGGAGCATGAGCATCCCGGCGCCTGAACTCCAATCAAGCGTCAACGATCGACGTCCGGATCCCGGGATCGAAGGGAACCGCCTTCAGACCGGTGACCGCGTGGCGGCCTTCGTGGTGACGTACCGTCGATCGGTTCTCCTGCGGGCGAATCTCGCCGCCCTCGCCGCGCAGACACGCACGCCGGACGCGGTGATCGTGATCAACAACGATCCTGACGACGATGTGCGCAGCTCGCTGTGGCAGGAATTCCCCGATGTCGGGCTTGTTGACCTCGCGGAGAATGTGGGATCGGCGGGCGGGTTCGCCCGCGCCCTCTACATCGCCAGTCGCTGCAACTTCACCTGGGCCTGGTTGCTGGATGACGACGTCATTCCCGAGTCGGGAGCGCTCGAGGGGCTCCTGGCCGCTTCGGCGCGCCTGCAGCGCGAGGGGCGACCGACCGCCATACTCGCCCCTGTCCAACTGTCGTCACGCGGGCCTTTCGGCGGAGCCCGGTGGCGCAACCGCATCGTTCCCATCCCCCCGGCGCTTCGCGACGAAGACCGGCCCGTCGAGGTCGACCTGGCGTATTGGGCTGGGTTGCTGGTTCACCGAACCGTTGTGTCGCAGATCGGCTATCCACGGACCGAATTCTTCCGCTGCTTCGCCGACTATGAGTACTGCCTGCGCGCCCGTCGCGCGGGCGTC
>JBQTJG010000490.1:0-2498 GCA_052387355.1 Armatimonadota bacterium
GGCACGCTCTCGCCGTCCTCGAAGCGGACTTCTTGGAG
This sequence comes from Armatimonadota bacterium, assembly GCA_052387355.1. Lineage (GTDB taxonomy): Bacteria > Sysuimicrobiota > Sysuimicrobiia > Sysuimicrobiales > Humicultoraceae > JBQTJG01. Next base: position 39 of record JBQTJG010000490.1, read on the forward strand.
CGTGTCGCCGTCCCAGACACCGCGTGCGAACAGTCGGCCAGTGGGAGCCTCGTTCTCTTGCGGCAGCGCGCGCAGCGACATCCGCACCTTACCGTGATGGGCTGCGATCAGGTACGCAATCAGGTTGGTCCCGGCCCCCTCGTCGTGTTGATTGAGCCAGGCGAGTGCAGAAGCGAGCTCGTGGCGGAAGCGGCTGCGTGGCGTGTCTTCGCCCGGCACCTGATAGATCGCGCGTCCCCGGTAATTTCCACCCGACTTCGCCCAAAGCCCACCGCCCAGAGCTTCCTTCGATCCCTTCTCGTGCGCGTATCTGAGCATCGATTGGAAGGCTTCATGCGCCTTGCCCACGTCATGCCAGCGAGCGGCGCGGATCACCGCATGGGCTTCTTCCACCTTCAGAGTCTTGCAAAGCCCACTAGCCTCGCTCTCTACGTCGGCGAGGTGACGCGGGAGCGTTACCGGCACTTGCAAGAGGCTGCGGTGGTCATCGTCGAACGCTTCTTCGGTCAGCGACTGCTTCTCAGGCAGGCCGATCACCGGAACCACGGCCTTACTCTCCGGGACGAGGCCGACTTGCGGCGTGTAGCCGCCCACGGCAGCATTCAACATCAGCGTCATGCCGGGCCGCAGGCGAAGGTCTCGTGGCTTTGGCGTTGTCCACCTGCGTGCCAACGTGTCCCACACGAACACGTTTCCGGTTTTCAGACGATCCAGCAGTTTCCTTGCGGCACCCAGCCCGGCACGGCACAACTCGTCCCGCGATGCGGCAGGCTCACCCTGAAACTCCCCGTCCGGCCCACGCCAGAACAGCAGCACGTCGGCATCGTCTGCGTCGCGCACGTAAGGCGCGATGTCCACATCGAACCCGGAAAGGTCGGGGTCAGTGTTAAAGAGGTCAATAAAATCCTTGCGCCGGAGCACCGGGTACGGTGGGGCATCCGCGGTAATGGGTGGGAGATCGGCGGGCGCGGCGCTCCTGAAATTCGGAGTCGCCAAAATCTTCCTCGCGTCATCGAGTTCCTCGGTGGCATAGGGTTTAGCGTCTGCCACGTCAATCCAGATGACCTGCGCATCTCTGGTCTCGTTGAACTCGCCATAACGGTTGCAACGGCCAAAGCGCTGCACGAGCGACGCCCAGGGTGCAAGCTCCGTGAACAGCACGCGAGCCGACAGGTCGATGCCTGCTTCAATGGCTTGGGTGGCGATGAGGATTCGCCCTTCGGCGGGTGGGTGCGAATGCAAACGCGCTTCATGCGCGCGACGGTCTTCGGCGCGGAAGCGGGAGTGGATCAGCAGCCGTTCAGGGCCGGACGCTAGGACAGGACTTGCTGTCAACGACTTCTTCGGCCCTCTCGGTGGCGTGAAGCGGGCTTCCAGTTCAGAGAACAACCCCTGCGCGCGCTCTACAGTGTTGAGGATTGCAAGCGTGGTGGTACCCGGTTGATGGGCTTTAAAGACTTGCTCAGTCAACGCCTTTAGGTAGGTCGTGATGTCGTCGTTGGTTAGCTTGCTGACCTTCTCACTTTCTTCGGCTCTCTCCGATTTACTAGGCTTGGTGGAGACGAGTGCTACCTCGCATCGCGTAAGTGACTTGACTCCCTCACGCCGCGCCCGAACCGCCGGCACCATCTTTTCTTCCTCGTCCAGTCGTAACGGTGGATTCAATGATGCGGGATCGAAGTCCACGGTCTTCAACCATTCCGGCTTGAGCGTGGCGGAGACCCACAGACTGCGGCTGGTCGAGGCCAAACCGAGATCGCGGCGAAACGCTTCAAGTTGCGCACTGGTCACCAAGCCTGGCCCCATCAATTGAACTTCATCAAGCACCCACATCGCGTCGTTATGCAGCCAGGCGAAGTGCACCGGCCACTGATAGCGACTCATGCTATATCCGCGCATCAGTGCACGCGATAGCAGCATATCCTGGGTGCCGATCAAGACCATTTCGTCCTCTGGCCATTCCGCCCAGGACTTGAGATCGTCTTCGCCACCCATAAGGAGATGCACGGAGACCCTGCGGCGACCCGGTTCGTCGAGCCAGCCGAGACGGGACAACCAAGCCTTGACGTTTTCCGCAGTCTGCTCCACCAAGACCCGCATGGGTAGGCACCAGACGAGCCGTCGTGGCGTGGTCGGATCGGGCTCGCCGTCACGTTTGCCACTGGTATTCAGGGCGCGTTTCCACGCCCAGGCAAGCGTCACGGCTGCGGTCTTACCCAAACCCGTCGGAATATTGAGCAGCTCAGGCCAGTCTTCTACAGCAAGGCGCTGCTGGTAGGGATAGGGTTGTTGGCCCGTAGCCTTGCCGAAGAACTCGTGGAAGCTCATGGCAAACCAATCATTAAAATTAAAGGTTTGACGTAGGAAATGTAGCGTGGGTTTGGTATGCTGTTCATGCTGCAACGCACCGACTCGGCCCGCGCAGCGGGTCTCCTTTCCAAGCCGTACTCCAAGGTGTCT
>JBQTJG010000491.1:0-3095 GCA_052387355.1 Armatimonadota bacterium
AGATGGAAGCCAGCCGAAGGTCCGAACACCACCCCCGGGCTGTGAGTTTCTACCCAGCGGCCCAGTTGGATCACAAGCGCCGCCTCGCGTCGACCCGTCTCGCTGCTCCCAGGCGTCACAAGCAGCTCCCCGACGTCGCTGCATTCGAACTGGAAGCCGGGGTTGCGCCTGGACAACTCGATGATTTCCTCGTCGGTGGGCGGTGCAGCGAGCTTGAGGCTGATCGCCACTGTATCACTCCTCCGTAAGACGTGTGACCTGATTGTAGCACCCGACGATAGTCCACCAATGCATCCCATTTAAGGATGTATCGGCTCCTGAACCCACTACCGGGTCGCCATCTAGGATTGGGGCTTATTCATCGAGGAAACCGCCGGAACCCCTGACGGCGCCCTGGACCGAAGCGATACACCAGGAAGTGCGCGTCAAACGCGAAGGCGTCGGTGATCCCCAGGCGCTCCATCATGGCGAACGTAGTGCAGTCGACAAAGCTGAAGTGTTGATCGGAAAAGGCCTGCGCGATGCGCCACGCGGCTTCAAGATCGACGGGATCTGGGGTCAGCACCGGGATCCGCGCCTCACGCAACGCGCCCCAATGCGTCAACGCCGCCGCTTGTCCCAGGCGCGCGGTCAAGACGGCGAACGTCTCGGCCAGGATGAGGTCGGTGGTGATCAGCGCCGCCGTGCCGGCCTGCCGTTCGTAGAATTGGCGCGCCGCCTTGTGATGACGGTCGGAGCGATCTGCCAGCGCGTACCAGGCTCCCGTGTCAACGAGAACGTCCACGACGGATCGCCCTGGCGAAGTATTCGTCATGACGTTCGGAGACGTCGCTCTTGCCGCTAGCGCCAAGGTTGACGAGTTTCACGTACGCGGCGCGCGGGACCTTGGGGGCACCCTTGCGATCCTCCAAGTATCGCCTCACAAGCCGGCGCAGCAGTTCAGCCATGGAAATGCCTTCCCGGGCCGCCTCCGTGCGCAGTGCCCGATGCTGTTCGCCCTCCAGATAGATCATCGTCCGCGCCCGCATCATTTTGCAGTATAGCATAATGATGCCACACTATCGCGGAGGACGCTGACGTGGAGGGTGGCGCCGATCGCCGGAACCCCGGGGCGGGGATTTAGGTGTTGGCGGCGAGCCTCAGATCTGCCGATACAGGAAGTTCGAAGAACTTTCCCCCTTCAAGCCGCGAGGAGAAGAACAGGATCTCGAGGTTCCCGCTGCGGGTGCGCGCCCGGACGCCAAAGCAGATGCGGCTGGCAAATGCGTTATGCTGCTTCGTGGAGCTGGCCGTCCGCGTCAGCTCTTGATCTCGCTGGCGTCTTCCGAAGGATACCTGCCCGGCCGAGACCTCCGCGGTGGTCCGGACCGACTCAAGGCCGTGTCCGCCACAGACCTGGAAGCGGCAACGCATTGAGCTGCGGACCGATGGGCACTGCCGTGTCTCCGAGGTAGAAGAGGATGCCGCGATGCGCTCGCAATCGTCGATAACCCTAATGGACCCCGTGAGGAAAGGGCACATCCGTGGGATACGCCATTGGCGTATAGGTGGATTCGTGATATGGTTCTCGTCGAGACAACAATCTTCACCCGGCAACTGCTCGGCCTGCTGTCCGACGATGAGTACCGCAGGCTCCAAGTCGTTTTGGCCAGCCGCCCATCCGCCGGCACCCTCATCAAGGGCAGCGGCGGCTTGCGCAAGATGCGTTGGGCGAGCGGAGGACGGGGCAAACGCGGTGGAGTTCGTGTGATCTACTACTGGCTACCAGGCGTCACTGGCTGGTCATGCTGCTCATCTACCCGAAGACCCAGCGGGACGACTTGAGCCCCGCGCAACTCAAAGTACTGAGGAAGACGGTTACGGAGGAGTTCTGATGAATGCCCGGTTGTTTGACCAACTCATCGCCAGTGTCCGGGAAGGTGGCGCGATCCTGCGTGGTGACGCGGCGCCTTCCCGCTCTTTCGTTGCGGACGGGCCGAGCGTGAAGCGCCTTCGCGCCGTTTATCGGCTGTCGCAGGCCGGGTTCGCTGCGTTACTCGGCATCAGCGTGAAGACGCTGCGCAACTGGGAGCAGGGTCGCCGGAGGCCGGACGGCTCGGCGCGAGTGCTCCTGCAGGTGGCTGTCAGACATCCGGACGCGGTTTGGGATGTTGTGCAACCGTCTGCGCGACGAGAACGCAGACGGGCTGGACGGCGTAGCAACATAGCGTAGGCTAGGCACAGTGAGATCTGCCTGTGCGTTCAGAACCAGCGCCGCACGGACGATGTGTACCGGCGGTAGGCCTCCCCGAATTTACGTTCCAGGTACCGCTCCTCCCGAAGGATCACTCCATAGTGCATGATAGCCAGGAGGGGCACCAGCAGCACCAGGGTCCACAGGCTGTTAGCGGCGATTCCGATCGCCGCGTAGATGAACGTCAGCGACAAGTAAATGGGGTTGCGGGAAGACCTGTAAGGGCCCGCAGTCACCAATGCGGTGGCGGGTCTGTCCGTCTCCACGTTAGTGCCGGCGTGTCGGAATGCCCGCAGAGCCGCGGCCATGAAGCCCAGACCGAGGGCGCCCAGCAGAATGCCCAGTGGAAATCGTATGCCGACAGGCACCCGCATGGGCCAAAGGGTATTCAAGATCAGACCGAGTACCAGAAAGGCCAGATAAAGAAACGGTGGCTTGACGACGACCCCTGGGTTGTCCCCCTCATGTTCGACTATGAGACAGCCTCTTTCTAAGCTTTGATTCGAGCGTTCGTCGGATCAAAGCGCGGATCCCGCTGCACTGTGGCTGGGATGCGTTCCCCATCCACCTCGATGGCAAGCGTCGTGCCCACCGCCGTCAGCGCCGTCGGCAGATATGCATACGCGATGCTCTCCCCTACGAAGTATCCATATCCGCCGCTTGTCACCCGGCTCACCACACGCTCGCCCTCAAACACCGGCTCGTTCCCTAGCGCGATCGCCTCCGGGCTAACCAACACCAGGCAGCACAATTTTCGCTTCAACCCCTCGGCCTTCTGTCTCGCCAGCGCGTCGCGTCCCTGGAAGTCACCCTGGTCCAGCTTCACGCAGACTGCCTGCCCCGACTCGTACGGCGTGTGCTC
>JBQTJG010000492.1:0-6792 GCA_052387355.1 Armatimonadota bacterium
GCCCACTGCGAAACGGACGGCGGGCAAATGGACAGGTTGGCTTTCAAGACCTCAAGCCGTTCGACGACGTCGCGTGGGGCGGCCAGATACCCGAGCCGCATCCCGGTCATCCTGTAGGCTTTCGAGAAGCCATTCACGACCACGCTCCGTTCCTTCATGCCGGGGAACGAGGCGATCGAGACGTGCGGGGTCGTGCCGTCGAGGAGCTTCTCGTAAATCTCATCGGATAGCACGAGCAGGTTCGCTTTTCTGGCAATCGCTGCGAGCGCTTCGAGCGTCTTCCCCGGCTGTGCCACGCCAGTGGGGTTGTCCGGGGACGTGATGGCCAGGAGCTTGGATCTGCCGGTGATCCGGCGTTCGGCCTCTTCTGGACGGATGATGAAGCGCTCGCTAACCAGAGTGGGCACCGGCACGAACGTCCCTCCCGCGATCTTCACCAGGCGGGAGAAGGACGTGTAATGCGGATCGCCCATGAGCACCTCGTCGCCAGGTTCGACGAGGGCCATGACGGTGACGAAGAGCGCCTCCTGGGCGCCGGTAGTCACGACGATCTCGTCGGGGTCGTAGTCGAGGTTGTTGTCGCGGCGCAGCTTCTCGGCAATCGCCCGCCGCAGTTCTGGGATGCCCTGCCAGTGTGTGTACTTCGTGCGTCCTTCCTCGATGGCGCGAGTGGCTGCCGCCAGGATGTGGGGAGGCGTCGGCAGATCGGGATCGCCGCGGTTGAGCCGGATCACGTCACTCATCGACCCGGCCATGCGCATCAGGTCCTCGCGCTGCCGTTGGTCGAAGTCGACACGGCTGGAGAGCCGCTGTGCGAGCATCGTCGTCATGTGTCCCCTCCCCTGGTATGGACGAGCAACATTATCATGTGTCTCCTCCGCCGCCATGCGCGTGCCACACGCGCGCGATCCTGGCCATGGCCTCTTCGATCACGGGCGCCGGCTGAAGGAGCGAGAGCCGGATATGGCGCCGGCCGGCGCCGAACTCGGTGCTGGGAAAGACAAGGATCCCGCCTTCTTCCAGGAGCGCCTCGGCGAACGCATCGGAGGGCATGCCGCTCCCGGCGACCTCGGCGTAGACGTAGAAGGTCCCCTGATGTGGCACATAGGGCATACGCATCGCATCGAGGGCCCGCAGCACGACCGCGCGCCTGTGAGCGTACGTCTCCAGGAGGTCTGCCACGCATGCCTGGGGCCCCTCGAGCGCTGCCAGCGCCGCCGCCTGAGATACCGCGGGCGCGCAGATCGAGATCGCCTGCTTCAGGCGCGTCATGGATGTGATGACCGCCGGCGGGCCGGCCGCGTAACCGATCCGCCACCCGGTCATGCAGTACGTCTTGGCAAAGCCGTTGACCACGACGGTCCGCTCCTGCATCCCCGGTAGACCGGCGATGGAGTGGTGCTGGTGGCCGTCGAACGTCAGCTTCTCGTAAATCTCGTCTGTGATCACGATCAGGCTGCGGTCAACGGCGAGCCTCGCGAGCCCCTGGAGCGCCGCATGACTGATCACGTTGGTGGACGGGTTGTTCGGCGTGATGAGGATGAGCGCTTTCACCGCTGGTGTCACGGCCCGCGCCAGGCCCTCGACGTCGGGTTCCATCAGACCATCACGCGCCGGGACCGGGATCAATTGAGCCCCGGCGGTCAGCGCCATCTGCGTGTAGGCGCCGTAGCAGGGATCGGTGATGAGGGCCGCGTCGCCCTTTCCCAGCAGACACTGCATGGCCAGGAACAACGCTTCCTGCGCCCCGGTCGTCACCAGGATGTCTTTCGCTTCATAGGCGAGACCGTTGTCCGCGCGCAGCTTTGCGGCGATGGCCTCGCGGAGGCGAGGCGCCCCCTCGGGCGCCGTGTAGTGGGTCCCCCACCCGCTCAGGGCTTCACGGCCGGCTTCCACGATATGCTCCGGGGTTGGGAGGTCCGGATCGCCTCGGCCCATCGCGATGAGATCGCGGCGTCCCCGCGCCAGGTCCATGATGCGATAGCGCCGGGTCAGTGCGAGCACCTGTCCCAGTGGAGAGAGCAGTTCGCTCATCTCCTGGCTCCCAACCGGAGCCGCAGTTCCCGCCGCAGCGACTTGCCCGTTGCGGTTCTCGGCAATTCCTGCAGGAAGAAGATCCGGCGCGGCACCTTGTATCCGGCAAGCCGCGTCCGGCAGAAGGCGATGAGGTCCGGCTCGGTCACATGGGCGTGTGATTGCGGCTGGACGGCGGCGCAGACGATCTCGCCCCACGTCTCGTCCGCGAGGCTGAACACCACGGCGTCCGCCACAGCCATATGCTCAACGATGGCGCGCTCGACTTCCGTAGGATACACATTCTCTCCGCCCGAGATGATGAGATCGTGCTTGCGATCCACCAGATACAGGTAGCTGTCGGCATCCAGCCGACCGACGTCGCCGGTCCGAAGCCACCCGTCGTGCAGCGCTGCTGCGGTCGCCTGGGGATTGCGCCAGTACTGATCGATGACGTGCGGGGCGCGAATCTCTACCTCGCCGAGGGCTCCTATCGCGGCAGGAGCGCCATGCTGATCCACGACCCGGATGTCTGTGTGAAAGAACGGCACCCCCACAGACCCGAGCTTCTCCAGCACCGATGCCGGAGGCATCACGGCGGCTGGTCCGCCAGTCTCCGTGAGCCCGTAGGCCACCTGGACGCAGAGCCCGCGGCGCGAGAACGCCTCGATCAACGAGGGCGGCGTCGGTGCGCCGACGGCAAAGCACCAGCGCACCGAGGAGAAGTCGGCGGCCTCAAACGCCTCGTGCTGGCGGATCATGTTCAGCATCGTCGGCACACAGAGGAAGTGGGCGACGTGCTCTTCGCGGATGAGCCTGAGCATCTCTTCAGCATCGAAGGCCCGCATGTACACCGACGCCGCGCCCATGTACATGTGGATGGTGGACATGATGAGCCCGCCCACGTGAAACATCGGCGCGACGACAAGCCCGCGATCCCCGGGCCGGAGATCCTGGCTGGCGGTCACCGTGGTGGCGGCCCAGAACCAGTGGCGGTGCGTGTGGACCGCGCCCTTGGGCCGCCCGGTGGTGCCGGAAGTGTAGATGATGAGCAGCGGGTCTTCGTCACCGCCGCGGGGATCGACCGGCGCCGCGCCCTGGGCGGCGATCGCTTCGGCATTCGCCGATGCTTGATCCTGCGCGCGTTCCCCTACCACGATGCGCTGGCGGAACGCATGCCGCGCGAACAGTCCTTCGATCGCGACCATCTCCGGTGCGTAGATCAGCGTCTCGACGCCGGCGTCCGCGCACACGACGGTGAGTTCTTCGGGCGAAAGCCGCCAGTTCATCGGAACCACGATCGCGCCGATCCTGGCGGCCGCAAAGAAGCTCTCCAGCCACTCCAGCGAGTTGGGGAGCAGCACGCCAACCCGGTCGCCGTGCGTGACGCCGAGGTCGAGGAGCCGGCGCGCAGCGCGGTCGCACCGCGCACTGAGTTCGCCGAAGGTCACCCGCCGGCCGCTGTCCACGACGGCCAGGTCTCCGGGAGATAGCAACGCGCGCCGCGCGGGAAAGGAGCCGATGTTCATCGGTCGCGCGCCTTCAGGAACTCGGACAGGCCCTGGGACTTCAGGATCTCCATCAGGCGTCGTTTCTCGGGTACGTCGGCGCGCAACAGCGCGGCGTCGAGGGCACGGTGGTGGTGCTGCGCTTCTTTAAATCCCATGCGCTCATAGGCCTGCTTGAGCGAGCGCTTCGCGGTCTGCACCGACAGCGGCGGGACGCGGGCGATGCGCTCGCCGAGCTCCCATGCCGCGTCTTCGAGCGCGCCAAGCGGCACCACGGCATTGACGAGGCCAAGGTGCAACATCTCGCCGGCAGAGATCGCCTGTCCAGTGTAGGCGTGGAGGTGCGCGGCCTTGCTTCCCGCCAGATACGGCATGACGAGCACGGGGGGCAGCGCCCAGTGGCGGATCTCCGGCTCGCCCAACTGCGCCGTCTCGGCCGCGATCGCCAGGTCGCACAGAAGGGCAAGACTCGCGCCGGCCCCCAGCGCGTATCCGTTGATAGCTGCGATGATCGGCTGGCGGATCTCCCAGACCCTCATCAGCGCCGTGGCGTTCTCGGTCAGGATGTGCATGAGGGTCGCGTCGTCGTAATCCTCAGCAGGATCGCCCAGGCTCGACAGATCCCATCCCGTGGAGAACGCGCGGTCCCCGGCACCGGTAAGGATCACAACGTGCACTGTCGTGTCGGCATCAAGCATATCCAGCGCGCCCGTCAGCGCGTCGCGCATCGCCGGGACGTCGATGGCGTTCAACCGCTCGGGCCGGTTCAGGCGGACCCGGGCCACCGCGCCCCGCCGGTCGACCAGGATCTCACTCACGGGCTTTGAGCTGATGAGTGGGCGTGGATCTTGTCCGTCCTCATCGAGGCGACAGCCCCAACAGCCGCGCCGCGTTCGCGCCAAGCAACTTGCTCTTGAACCCTTCGGGCAGACCCATCGCGTCCACGTGCGCCACCGTCTGGCTCGCCGCCTCGGCGGAGATGAATGGGAAGTCGGTCGCGAAGAGGACATGATCCTCGCCGTGAACCGCTGCCGCCGCCAAAACCTCGTCAGCAGTGAAGCTCGTTGCGGGCGCGATATCCACGTAGAGCCGGGTGAAGTAGGGCGCGTACTCCGGCGTGCGCCGCGCGATCTGATCTCTGTAGTAGTGTAGCCCGCCGCCCAGATGCGCGCCGATGACAACCAGGGTTGGGAATTCCTTCAAGATCCCGCTGTCGAAGAGGCGCATCAGGTTGTCGAGAGAGTGATCCATTCCCGGGACGCGATGGCCTGTGTAGGAATACGGGAAGGCACTGACATGTGTGAGGATGGGAACGCCGAGCTCGGCGGCTGCGGCGTAGATCGGGTACATCGCAGGATCGTCTAGAGCCATCTCCTGCAGCTTTGGGTAGACCTTGGCCCCCTTGAAGCCATACTCACGCACCACGCGCCTCAGTTCGTCGGCCCCCCGCTCAGCAGGGACGACCGGGATTGTCGCCAGGACTTCAATGCGTCCATTGCTCTCGGCTTTCAGGCGCGCATAGGTATCGTTGATGTCTCGCGCTCCCGCGAGTGTGCAGGCGACGTTGTTGATGCAGACGAGATCGATGCCCGCGTCATCCATGCGCTCCACATAGTGCTCGATCCAGGGCCATTCCCGGTTCCGGATGCGCTGGAGGAAGCCTGCGCGCATGCGCTCGGAGACCTGCCAGACGGGGTCGTCCAGGGCCGCCGCAAACGGGTAGCGGCAGGCGAAGGCGTGTGCGTGCGTGTCAATAATCATCGTGATCTCCTGGGGGCCGCCTCGCGTAACTTCGCGCAGGCCCGTGTCAGCCGACGTAGTCCCTCACGGATCTCCTCCTCGGTCGGCGAGCAGGAGACGCGCAGGTAGCCGCTCACACCCGGGCCGAAGGTCTCGCCGGGACCGACGATAACGCGCTCCTCCATCAGGCAGGTCCGCGCGAACTCCACCGCACTTTGCCCGAAGGCCGCGATGTTGGGCCAGCCATAGTAGCCGCCTTCCGGAAAGTGGCAGGCGATGCCGTCGATTGCGTTCAGGCCATCCACCAGGATCGTCATCCGCCGCCGGTACTCGGCCACCATCTCATCGACGGCATCCTGCGGGTCGGTCAGCGCCGCCAGCGCAGCGTACTGAGCCGGCGTGTTCAGCCAGATGCAGTTCGTCGCGTGGACCGCTGCGACGACCTGCATCAGCGGCGCAGGCCCCGCGGCGTAGCCCACGCGCCACCCGGTCATGGCGTAGCATTTTGAGAGGCCGTTCACTGTGATGGTTCGCGCCGCCATGCCATCAAGCGACGCGATGCTGACGTGAGGGGAGGGACCGAAGTTGATCTTCTCGTACAGCTCGTCCGAGACGACCAGGAGGTCGTGCTCGATGGCGATCCGCGCGATCGCCTCGAGGTCGTCGCGCTCCTGCACTGCGCCCGCAGGCGTATCGGGTGTCGTCAGGCCGATGATCTTCGTCCGAGACGTGATGCGCGCGGCCACGTCGGCGGGGTCGAGCTTGAACCGGCGCTCCGGGCGGAGCGAGACGAACACCGGCGTGCCGCCGTTCAGGACGGTATTGTAGTAGAAGTACGTGGGCGATCCGGGCCGGGCGCAGATCACCTCATCCCCAGGGTCAACGAACGCCTGCATCAGGTCGAAGAGGATCAGATGGGCCCCGCCGCCAACCACAATCTCCGTCTTCGGATCGAGCCGCCGGATACCGTTTTCGCGCTCGAGCTTGCCGGCGATCGCCTCTTTCAGCGCCAGCACGTCTTCATAGTGGGTGTGGCCCTCGTCGATCGCGCGCTTGGCTGCGTCGCGGATGTGCGCTGGGGTGACGAAACCGGTGTGCCCCCGGTTCAGGTCGATGACGTCCCGAAGGCCGGCGCGTGACGCCTGCAGCGAATCATGTTGGGCCCGCGCCTGCATGAGGGCGGCTGCCTTTTCAGATCGCGGATGCCTCATACGTCTCCTTCGCCTGATACAGCACACCGATGACGCGTTCCACTTCACCATCGGTGAGCTGCGGATGGACAGGCAGACACAACAACTCTTCCGTTGCACGCTCGGCGATGTGGAAGTCGCCTCGACGATAGCCCAGGTGCGCATAGACGGGCCGCAGGTGGAGAGGCGGCACGAAATGCGGCGCCGCGTCGATGCCCGCTGCATGCAGGCGATTCCCGAGCGCGTCCCGTTTGGACACGCGGATGGGGTACGTTCGAGGGCTGGGCTCGGTTCCCGCGTGCGGATGCGGCCTCCGGATGCGCAGGTGATCGCAGGCTGCA
>JBQTJG010000493.1:0-1949 GCA_052387355.1 Armatimonadota bacterium
ATCCAGTCGGTGTTCTCGGTAACCGGAGGCGGGGGAGCAGCGATCACGACCGCCAAATACCTGACGCCCGCGGACCACGACATTCATGGGAAGGGCATCCCGCCCGATATCGCGGTGGGCGACGGCCTGGAAGGCAAGTCCCAGGCGGACGTCACCCGGATCATGGACGAGCAGGTGAGACGGGCCATCGACGTGCTCAAGCAGCGTATCGCGCAGCGTCGCTAGCGTCCTGTCCCTCGAGTCCCCGTGAGCCGCCGGCGCCGGTCTGGTCTGGGTCCGCAAAGCGCGGTCGCCGCGCTCGTGGTCCTGCTCGGTGCGGGCGGGGGCGTCTGGCTGGCCTCCAGGATCCGGCAGGCTCCGCCTCCTTCATCCCCTCCCCGTATGGCGGCGCAGGCCACCCCGGATTCAGTGAGGCCGCGGCCCGTTCGCCCGGGGGCCCCAACGCCCGGGGCCCCAACCCCCGGGTCCCAGACCCGCGGGCCTCTGATCAGTCCGTCGCCCCGTTCCCCGGGTCCGCGCGTGGCAATCGTGTTTGACGATGCAGGCGGAAGCCTGGAAGACGTCGAAGACATCGTCGCCATAGGACGACCAGTGACCGTTGCCGTGCTTCCGGGGCTGGCCCATTCGTCCGAGGTCGCGCGGCGTGCCCGCGTCGCCAGTCTTGAGGTCATCTTGCACCTCCCGATTGAATCCACCGATGACACCAGAGCACTGGGGCCAGGGGGCGTCACCATGACGATGGATGACGCGCAGATCCGTACCACGGTTCGGAGTGGATTGCAGTCCGTCCCCGGGGCCATTGGGGTAAACAATCACATGGGATCCAAAGGCACCGCCGACCGCCGGCTGATGCGCGCCGTCCTTGACGTGGTCCGGGAGCGGGGGCTGTTTTTTCTCGACAGCCGGACCACGACTGAGACGGTTGCCGAATCGATGGCCGCGGACATGGGGATCCCAACGGCCGCCCGGACGCTGTTCCTCGACAATGTCGACGAAGAGGACGCAATACGCGGCGAGGTCCAGCGTCTCATCACCCTGGCGGTGGAGAAGGGGACGGCCATTGCGATCGGTCATGCCCAGAAGCTGACCCCACGCGTGGTCGCGCGAATGCTGGACGAGTTCGACCGGCAGGGTGTCGCCATCGTGCCTCTGTCGACCCTGGTCCGATAGGCGCCGGGCGCGTCGTCCGGCGAGACGCAGAGCGGAGGAGGATGGAGGATGGGCGTGGAGGCCATGGTGATGGCGCCGAAGGAAGATCCCTGGGATTCGGCGCTTCGACAATTCGATCGTGCCGCTGACCATTTGCCGCTTAAGCGAGGGATTCGAGAGTTCCTGGCCTATCCGAAACGCGAGCTGACCGTCCACTTCCCTGTCAAGATGGATGACGGGTCGGTGCGGGTCTTCACGGGCCATCGCATTCATCACAGCACAGTGCTGGGGCCCACCAAGGGGGGCATCCGGTACCACCAGGACGTCACCCTCAATGAGGTCCGCGCGCTCGCCATGTGGATGACCTGGAAGTGCGCCCTGGTGGGGCTGCCGTACGGCGGCGCTAAGGGCGGCGTCGTGGTGAGTCCTAAGGAGCTGTCGCAAAACGAGCTTGAGCACCTGACGCGGCGATACGCGACGGAGATCTCTGTCCTGATGAGTCCGGAAGCGGACATCCCTGCGCCCGATGTCGGGACGAACCCCCAGACGATGGCCTGGATCATGGACACCTTCAGTATGCATCGCGGATACTCAACCCCGGCGGTCGTGACCGGCAAGCCCGTGGCCATCGGTGGATCACTGGGCCGGGTGGAAGCCACCGGCCGCGGCGTAGCGTTCGTGACGCTTGAGGCCTCCAAGCGCCTGAACATGAAGCTGGATGGGGCGACGGTGGCGATTCAAGGCTTTGGAAACGTCGGTTCGGTGGCGGCACAGGAACTCGGCAAACTGGGCTGCACGAT
>JBQTJG010000494.1:0-28203 GCA_052387355.1 Armatimonadota bacterium
GGCGGCTCAAGAACACACGGCCGGGGGATATCGCTCAGCTTCCGTAGGGCCTGTGCACCAGGGGGCGGAGCGGTCTCGAAGATGTAATGGTACGGGCAGCGGTCAGGAACCTGACAGGGCGGGCACAGCCGGCCCCCGGTGCAGGCCAGGCGCCGGAATACATGCCCGAACGCGCCACGCAGGGTTGAGCCTTTCCAGGCGGGAAGCCGGAGAAGCTCTTCTGCCTGAAGATGGACGCGATACCGGGCGAAGCGAAGCACGGGGCCTCTTAGTTTGGGGGGTTGGGAGCCCCTCTTCGTCTTGTGCGATTCAACTTCCTTCCCCGCGGATCGGTGGCCAGCCCTGCCGCCGTTCGCCCCGTGTGACGAGCGGGCCCGCTAAAGGTCCTTAGCTGAAAGCACGGTCAGTCCGGAGATGCGTCGGAGGCCTTGATCAAAAGACGCGATGCGGGGAGGGCCCGCATGCGTGGCAACCCCCGCGAGGTATGTATCAGCAAAGTCCAACCGGGGGATCGTACGGTAGAGATCCAGGGCTGCAAGAACCGCGTCCTGCTCCCGCGCGACGATCCCGGGAGCCTGAAGCAGAATCGACAGGGCGTCAGCAATCGCCTCTCGGGCCTTCCGGTACGAGGTCTCCAGAACCCAGATGCATTCAGCGAGCGTCAAGGGCGTGACCACCAGGGAGATTCGACCCTGCTCCGCGGCGCGCATGATCTCCGCCGCTCGGCTCGCCAGGGCCGCAGGTTGCCCGGTGAGGTGTCGGAGGAGGACATTGGCGTCCACGAGAACCTCGGGCATCTACTTCACGGTCCGGCCCAGGCGTCTGGCCAGCCGTCCACGGTATGCTCTCCGCTCCATGAGGTGAGGCACTCCCTTTGCGACCGCGAGCATGCCGTGAAGCTCTGCCAGGCTGCGGCCGGGCAGTCGTCGGAGTTCGACGTGGCCTTCTGGATGAGGATCAAACACCAGAAGATCGCCCTGCTCAATGCCGAGAGCCCGGCGGATCGCCTTGGGAACAGTCACCTGGCCCTTGGAGGTGACGCGCGCCATGGGCATCTCGTACCTCCTTATATTTGATTAATTTCCTTACCATTATATGTCGGTAAGGACACCTTCACAAGTACGAATTACTGCATCGCATCACACGGAGGAGGTTCTGCCATACTCGATGCCGGCTCCTCGATGACCACCTCGTCCCGGCCGTCGGTCTCGACCAACCGCACCGCCACGTGCTCGCGCGCGCTCGTGGGCACGTTCTTCCCGACATAGTCCGGCCGGATGGGCAGTTCTCGGTGGCCGCGGTCGATGAGCACCGCCAGTTGGATGGTGGCCGGGCGGCCGACCTCGATCAGCGCGTCCATCGCCGCGCGCACCGTGCGTCCGGTGGAGAGGACGTCGTCCACGAGCACCACGTGCCGGTCGGCCACGGCGAAGGAGATCGCGGTCATCGCGCCGGTGGCCGGACGGTCGTCGCGGTGGCGCGCAATGTCGAGGGCGCCGACAGGCGGCCGGGACCCCTCGATGGTTTCGACGGCGGCGGCCAGGCGGACGGCGAGCGGCACGCCTCGCGAGCGGATGCCCAGCAGGACGAGCGTCTCGACGGTCCTGTTCCGCTCCAGGATCTCGTGGGCCATCCGCGTGACAGCCCGCCGCACGCCGTCGGCGTCCATCACACGGGTTTTCTCGCGCATCTTCTCCTGCGCTTCTCGCCCTCCCGCCTCATGGGACGTCACGCGGGTTCAGCCTGCACGCGCGCCCGCCCGGATGATGGCGAGCGCGGTGTCCATCTCTTCCGGCACCGGCGCGGTGAATGTCATCGGCCTTCCGGACACGGGATGGATAAAGGCCAGCCTGAAGGCATGGAGCGCCTGCCGGCGCAGCCCCCATGGGTTGGAGCGCCGCCCGTAGACCTGATCTCCCACGAGGGGATGTCCCAGCGAGGCGCAGTGGACCCGAATCTGGTGGGTCCGTCCCGTTTCAAGCCGCGCCTCGATCAGCGTCGCCTCGGCGAAGCGCTCGGCCACGCGGAAATGTGTAACGGCGCGACGGCCGGAGGCCACGACGGCCATCCGGGTGCGGTGTTGCGGATACCTCGCGATGGGCGCGTCGACGGTCCCCGTGGTGCGGGCGACACGTCCATGGACCAGGGCCAGATAGTCGCGTTGCACGCGTCGGGCTTGAATCTGGGCCTGCAGGCCCCGCAATGCCACCTCGGTCTTCGCCACCACGAGTAGCCCGGACGTGTCCTTGTCCAGACGATGGACGATGCCCGGTCGATGCTCACCGCCAATGCCTGGAAGATCGGGGCAATGCGCAAGCACTGCGTGCACCAGCGTGCCGGTTAGACGCCCGGCGCCGGGGTGCACGGTCAGCCCGGCGGGCTTGTCCACGACGAGAAGATCGGCATCCTCATACACGATGGTGAGAGGAATCGCTTCGGGCTCCAGGCTCGGTGGCTCGACCGGCGGGATCGCTACGTGCACGCGCTCTCCAGCGGATACGCGGTGTGCGGGTTTCGCCTGGGCAAGACCTGGCCGGCGCCCGGGACGCCCCGCGTCCGTACGCTCCGCGCCATCGACCGAGACGTGTCCTGCGGCGATCAATGCCTGCAGACGGGCGCGTGACGTCTCAGGCAGCCGGGTCGCCAGGAAGACGTCGAGACGCCGGCCTGCGGCCGACGCCTCGACGACGAAGGTGTATCGCCCGGACGGGCGCGCCGCAGCTAAGCCGGCACCTCTACCGCTGGCTCAGCCGTGACCACCGGTCCCTGTCGCTGAAGCCTGGCCAGCAGGCCGGCCGTCACAAGAACGGCGACCCCACTCGCGAGCTGTCCGGCGGTCAGGGGTCCCAGCACGGCCGGGGCCTCGACGAAGAAGTCCACGACGAACCGCGCCACGGCATGCAGGAAGAGGGCCAGCACGAACAGGGTGCCCGGCGCGAGGGATTGATCCCGCTGCGCGCGCAGGATGCCGAGGATCGCCGCTGACGCGAGCAGCAAGTAGATCTGTGTGGGATGCCGGCGCTCGAGAAACAACTCGACCGCCCAGGGCACGCCGGTCGGCTTGCCGGCAAAGAGTCCGTGCAGCAGCGCGCCGATCATCGCAATGCCGTACCCGAGCACGAACCCCGGCGCGTAGGCGTCGAGCAGCGCGCCAAACGACACCTTCCAGCGCTGCGCAAAGGCCCGGGCCAGCCAGAGCGCCGCCACGAGGGCGCCATAGAACACCAAACCGCCATCGCGCCAGATCGTCACGATCTTCACAGGGTCCACGAGAAACTGGCGGAGATTGACCAGGATGTATCCGAACCGGCCGCCGATGATCCCGGCGATGATCGCGTACAGCGAGAGGTCCAGGGTCTGATTGGGATCGAGGCCAAGTTTCGCCTGGGCGTTCCGGCGCGCCACGGTGATCGCGGCGAAGAACCCCAGCAGGAGAAAGACCCCAAACGACGAGATGGGGATTCCAAATAGATCGTAGAGAACCGGCCGCACGCCATCACCTCCGCGGTCGTGCTGAACGTCTGCTGCGTGAGAGCGCCAGGACCAGGACCCCGGCGCCTACGACGATCGACACGTCGGCCAGATTGAACACGGGCCAGACGTGCACGTCGAGATAGTCCACCACGAAACCCCGCCGCATGCGATCAAGCAAGTTGCCGGCCGCGCCACCGGCCATCAGGGCGATGCCGGCGCCTGCGGCGCGGGTCTCCGGCCAGCGGCCCCTATTGTAGAAGAGTGCAAAGAGAAGGGTCAAGGCGGCCACCGTGGTGACGGCCGGCGGGAGCCCGGCGAACAGCCCGAACGCCACGCCGGTATTCTGCACATGCGTCAGGCTCAATACGCTTGGGATGACCGGAATGCTGGCGGAGAGCGGAATCTCCCTGACCACGAGCGCCTTGATCCACTGATCGGCGCCTGCAACCAACGCGATGCCGGCGACGGCGCCCAGCCAGGCCCCGGGCGCCGCCTGCCGTGCAGGAGGGCCCGGAGCCGCTATCGCGGGATCGCCTGTTCTTCGCGCGCCTTGCAGTTGATGCACAGTCGCGCGTACGGTAGGGCTTTCAGGCGATCGGGGTGGATCGGCTGCTTGCAGACCTCGCAGATACCGAACGTTCCCTCTTCGATCCGACCCAGAGCGTCCTCGACCTGCTCGAGTAGCTCCTGGACACTGTGCTCGATCGCTATGCCCTTCTCGCGCTCGAAGGTATCGCTGGCGACATCCGCCAGGTCCTCATCGTATCCGCCGCTGGCGTCAAGACTGATCTGCTCGACCTCGGGCAGGTGCTCCTCGATCGCTTCGAGCTCTTCGCTCAAACGATCGCGCTCGGCATCGAGCATGCGGCGGAACTCGTCCAGTTCGCGCTTCGTCAGGCCTCTGGACTTCTGGCCTGGACGGGATTTCGCAGCCGGGCGGATGGCGCTCTTGGGAACCCGAGCCGGCCGAGCCGGTCGCATGCGGCTTTGGGAAGTTGGTTGGGATCTCTTGGCCGGCGCCTTCCGGTTCGAAGCGACGCCCCTGGAAGACCGTCCGGGACTCCTCCGTGTCCGTCCGGCAGACTTGCTGGGCATTCTGGTCACATCCCTCCAACGGATTGGGCGGCAAAACCGTTCCCTATATTACCCGCCCACCCCCTGGCTGGCAAGACCGCGTGATTGTTTTCTCGAACGCGCCCCTCTGGTGTGTCTCCTTACGCAGTCCGCTCGAGTGCGACCCGGGCGATCAGCCCATCAAGCCGTACTTCCTTATCTCCCGAGACCCCACTCAGGTCGTTTAGTATCGAAATACTCAATGTCTCCGCCATAATGTACTCTTTATGCGCGTGCAGCATCGGGGCGAGTCCACTGTCCCCGTCCAGATACAGCCTGATGCGGTCACTCACCTCGAGGCCTCGCTCCTTGCGGAGCTGCTGGATGTGGTGGACAAGCTCACGCGCTTGACCCTCGCGGGCCAGGGCGTCGTCGATCGCGGTTTCAAGGATCACGAGATGGCCGGCGGCTCCTTCCGCGGCATAACCTGGTGTGGTGCGGAGTCGGGTCTCGACCTCCGCTGGCTCCAGTTGCACGACCTCACCGCCCACCGCCACGGCCGGCCCGGCCCCGGCGGCGAGTGCGGCCGCAACCTCTTCAGGTGGAAGCGCCCGGAGGGCTGCTGCGATGGCCTGAACCCGGGCGCCGTACTTGGGACCCAGACGATCGAAGCGCGGCTTCACCTCGTAGGTCACGTAGGCCGCCACCTCAGCGGTAAACCGCACCGACTTCACGTTGAGCTCGTCCGCCAGCAGATCTATCAGTTCAGGCTGGTCGCGCAGACCGCGCTCGGGAGTGGCGATGAGCACCTCCGCCAACGGCTGGCGGACCCGGATCCTCGCCGCACTGCGGGCGGCCCGACCCAACGTGACCAGTTCTCGGACCGAAGTCATCGAGGCTTCAAGCTCACCATCCAGGTGCGCATCATCCAACGCCGGGTAGTCGCACAGATGCACGCTCTCGGGCGCCTCCGGTTCGATCGTACGCACCAGGTTCTGGTAGATTGCTTCGGTCAGGAACGGCACAAACGGCGCCAGCGCCAGCACGAGCGTCCGTAGGACACGGTACAGGGTATAGTAGGCGGCCCGCTTGTCCGCATCGTCCTCGCCCTTCCAGAAGCGGCGGCGGCTCCGACGGACGTACCAGGTCGACAGGTCGTCGACGAACTCCTCGACCGGCCGGCTCGCGCCCGCGATGTCGAACTCATCGAGCCGCCCGCGCATCGTCGCCACCAGCCCGCCGAGGCGCGACAGAATCCAGCGGTCGAGGAGGCGCAGCGGCGGCGGCGATGCCTGCAGCGCGCGGAGATCGAGGGTCTCCAGCGAGGCATACGTGACGAAGAACGCATAGACGTTCCACCACACCAGGATGAACCGGCGTCGGACGTCGTCGGCCGGACCGTAGCCGAAGTTCACAGTGGCGGCAGGGCTCTGCGTCGCGTAGAGCCACCGAACCACGTCGGCGCCGATCTGCTCGGCGGCTTCCTCGAACTCGATCGCGTTGCCCCACGATTTATGCATCTCCCGGCCCTGCTCGTCGCGTACCATCGCGTGGCCGAGACAGACCTCGAACGGCGGGCGGTTCTCCAGGACGGTGCTCATCACGAGCAGCGAGTAGAACCAGTTGCGGTACTGTCCGGGAAACGCCTCGGTGATGAACTGCGCCGGATACCATTGCCTCCAGTAGCGGCGATCGTCGAGGTAGGAGACCCGACCCGTCGCAGGATCAATCATCGTCGAGAACGGCACGATCCCCGCATCCAACCAGGGATTGCCCACGTCGGCGATCCGCTCCACCGTGTCCCCGCACGACGCACACGTGATCTTCACGGCGTCGACCCAGGGCCGGTGGGGTGAGTGGCCGTCGAACACGTCCCAACCGGCCACCGCACGCGCCCGCAACTCCTCGCGCGAGCCAATCACTTCAAACGAGCCACACGCGGTGCATTCATAGATCGGCAGCGCCAGCCCATAGTAGCGTTTCTTGCTAATCATCCAGTCGTGCATGTTCCGCAGCCAGTCGATCTCGCGCTCCAGGCCGAATGATGGGATCCAGCGGATCTGCCGGGTGACCTCCATCATCGCCTCACGCACCGGATCCATGGCGATGAACCATTCGTCCACCAGGCGGAAGACGAGTTCGCTACCGCAGCGCCAACAGACCGGATACCGATGGGTATAGGGCTCGGCGCGGTAGAGCAGGCCTCGGCGGCGTAGATCGTCCTCGATTGGTTTCGCGACCTCGTACACCGACTGACCTTCGAGCCAGCCGTACGCCCCGACAAACACACCAAACTCATCCAGGGGCGCGAGCACCGGCAGGCCGTACTCCTTCCCCAGCGCAAAGTCCTCGGCGCCACACCCCGGCGCGATGTGGACGATACCGGTTCCTTCTTCGGCGGTGACATCCGTCCACGCGATGACCCGGTGCTCCACTGCGGACTGAACCGGCAGGTCGTCGAACGGGCCGTGGTACCGGCGTCCCACCAGTGCAGCCCCAGGAAGAGAATCGAGGACCTCATAGGGTCCTACGAGCGTACCCACTGCGCCCTCACCGAGATAGAACTCGTCCGCCCCCTGCCGCACGCGTACATAGGTCGCGTCGGGATGCACGGCCGCCGCGACGTTGCTCGTCAACGTCCACGGCGTTGTCGTCCACACGAGCAGCGACCGGCCGGGCTCATCACACAGCGGGAG
Source organism: Armatimonadota bacterium (assembly GCA_052387355.1). GTDB lineage: Bacteria > Sysuimicrobiota > Sysuimicrobiia > Sysuimicrobiales > Humicultoraceae > JBQTJG01. The sequence continues at coordinate 7,224 of JBQTJG010000494.1, forward strand.
CCGGACGGTGAGACCGGGATGGGTGAGATCGCGGTAGCCTTCGGTGACGATCTCGTGCTCCGAGATTCCGGTGCTGCAGCGCGGGCACCAGGGCATGACGTCGTGCCCCTTGTGGATCATCCCGCGTTCCCAGCATCGCTTCAGAAAGTGCCAGATCGTATAGTTGTTCTCGTCCGAGAGCGTATGGTACGAGTGGTCCCAATCCATCCATTGGCCAAGCCGGAGCGACTGCTGGGTGATCAGGTCGGCAAAGCGCCTGACACGCGCCTTGCACTGCTCGATGAACGGTGCGACGCCGTAAGCTTCGATGTCGCGCTTGCTCTTGAAGCCCAGCTCACGCTCCACCTCGACTTCCACCCACAGCCCCTGGCCATCGAAGCCGTTCTGGTACCGCTGCCGGAACCCGCGCATCGTTTTGTAGCGCTGGATGAGGTCTTTGTAGGTGCGGCCCCAGGCGTGGTGAATCCCCATCGGGTTGTTGGCGGTGATCGGCCCGTCCAGGAAGACGAATCGCTCACGTGCGGCGTCGTTGCGGCGCAGGTAACGCGAGAGCGTCTCATGGTCGCGCCACCATTCGAGGACCTCGCGCTCGAGCGCGGGAAAGTCCACCTTTGCGGGGATCGGTCTGAACTGCGGCATCGATCGCGTCCTCTCTGCACCAATATGACGACATCCGGTCCCAGTCTATCACGCAGGGGAGCCCCAACCTGCAGGTTGGGCGGGATAGAGCACGAACGCTCCATGTAGATCAACGCGCAGGATACCCGGGGGCTCGTGAAGGTCTGCCTCTACTCCGAACATAGCCAGCCCGCCTCCTGGAGCAGTGGGATCCGTCAGGCGTACGAGAACCACGTGCGCTCGCTTCGCGCTGCCGGCGTGGCCGTCACGTGCGATCCGGACGACGCGTTCGACGTCCTGCATCTTGAAGCGATCGGACCACGATCGTTCCTTCTGGCCGAGAAATATAGCGGCACTCGCCCGCTCGTGATCCACGGCCACACGACGGCTGAAGACTTCGCCAACTCGTTCGTGATGAGCGACGTGCTCGCCCCGCACTTCGGCCGGCTCCTGACGCGCTTCTACAACAAAGCCGATCTGGTCATCGCGCCGAGCACCTATGCAAAGCGCGTGCTCCAGGCCCACGGCGTGATGCGCGCGATCGAGGTGGTCACCAACGGAGTGGACCTCCGCCGATTCGCCTCGCTCCAGCGCGCCCGATCGTTGGGTCGCGGGCGCCATCTGCTCAGCGGCATCGTGGTGTTCGCGGTCGGCCTGGTGCTGCTGCGGAAGGGCGTGGATCTGTTTTGCGAGGTTGCGCGCCTGCTGCCGCAGTTGACCTTCATCTGGTTCGGGCGGGTCCACCGCGCGGTCAAGCCTGAAACGCTCCGGGTGATCGAGGACGCGCCGCCCAACGTGCGGTTCCCAGGCTATGTGGAGAACGTGACCGAGGCGTTTGCATCGGGTGACATCTTCTTCTTCCCGAGCGCAGTCGAGAACGAAGGGATCGCGGTCCTGGAGGCCGCGGCCGCAGGACGTCCCCTCGTGCTCCGCGACGCGGAGTGCTTCGCCGGGCGATTCATCGACAACCAGAACTGCCTGATGGCCAGAGATCCGGACGAGTTCAGCGCGCATCTGCAGCGGCTGGCGACTGAGCCGGCGCTCCGCGTCCGTTTGGGAGAGGAAGCGAGGCGATTCGCCGCCGCGCATTCGCTCGAACACGTCGGGATCAGACTGCAGAGGATCTACGCGGGGCTGTTGTCAGCAGGCGCGCCCGCAGCCCGGGCCATCGACCCAGGCTAGGGGGACTCGAGCCCCTCATGCGCGGTCTTGCGCCAGTCCCGGACCCCTGTCACCGCGCCATAGATGTATCTGCGGATGGCGAGCGGCACGATGAAGGCCGTGTGGAATGAAAACAGCGTCCATCGGGCCAGCACCCCCGCCAGACGCCACGGCCGGAAGCCCACCTCGGCCGTCATGGCGACCAGCACCCCTGCGGTGAGCACGCCCGATGCGGTCAGCATGACCCGGCTGGGAAACTGGAGGTAGACGACGGCGTCGTGTGCGATTCCGATCATCGCGTACAGATAGCCGGTGAGCATCGCCAGGGTGCTCAGCAGCGATCCCGAGAGGAAGAACAGTGTGTCCACGCGACGCAGCAGCGGCAGCCGGCCGAAAAGGATCGCGGGTAGATACTCGCCGAGGCAAAGCAGGGCGCCTTCAAACCAGCGTTCGCGCTGGCGAATGAGATCACGGAACGTCACGACGCCTTCTTCCCAGATCTCCGCCTCGTAGCAGTACCGGATCTCCCATCCGCGCAGATGCAGTCGCACGGTCAGATCGATGTCCTCGGTCAAGGCGTCCTCGTTCCATCCGCCGACCGCATCTAGCGCGTCGCGCTTAATGATCAACCCATTGCCCGCGAGGCAGACGAACGCCCCCACCGCCTGCCGCGCCCGTTGCAGCAGCGTTTGGAACACCCGATATTCGTCGTCCTGGACGCGCGTCAGCCAGTTGCGGCCGGTGTTGTGGACCAGACGGCGGCCCTGCGCTGCGCCGACACGGGGGTCGGCCAGATGAGGCACCATCGTCGCCAGGACGTCCGGACCGAGCCGCGCGTCGGCGTCGAAGACTGCCAAGAGCTCGCCGCGACTGTGGGCGACCCCGACCTGCAGCGCCGCGGCCTTCCCGATGGTCCCAGGCGGCGTCTCGACAACCTTCAGCGGACGCGGCAGCTCGGCCTGAAGGCGCTCGAGCGCCTCGCGCGTGCCATCGGTCGATCCGTCATCGACCACGATGACCTCGAATGGACCTCCGTAGATCTGCGCGCATGCGGTGCGCACCGCTCCCTCGATCACGCGCACCTCGTTCTTGGCCGGGATGATCATGCTCACGGACGGAGGATCCGCCCACCGGCCCGGCCGTGGACAGCGGCTCAGGACGCCGAGCAGGAGGATCGCGCCCCCAAAGATCGCCAGGACGAGGAAGAGCCACTGCAACCACATGAGGTCGATGACATAGTAGCGGAACCAGAGGGCATCGCGGTAGGTGATGCTCCGCACCACCAGGCCGATCCAGATCATCGCCAACGTGGCCAGCACCAGGTGGCGGGCGGTCGCGGCACGCAGACGCATCACGCGCTCCTCGTCACCACGCCAACCAGCTCGGCCAGGCTGCGATCGTACGGCCGGCGGGCGATGCCGCCTTCGGTGACGATGGCCTCGACGAGATGGTGAGGCGTGACATCGAACGCCGGATTGCGGACCGTGACGCCTTCCGGGGCGACCCGGCGGCCTCCAGCATGGGTAACTTCCGACGCAGCCCGCTCCTCGATGGGAATCGATCCGCCATCGGGCGCCGCCAGGTCGATCGTCGATGTCGGTGCGGCAACGATGAACGGCAACGCGTGCGCGTGCGCCAGGACGGCCAGCGCGTATGTGCCGATCTTGTTGGCCACGTCACCGTTGGCGGCGATGCGGTCGGCGCCCACGATGACGCGGTCGATGTCTCTCCGCGCCATCAGGGCCGCGGCGGCGTTGTCGGTGATGAGCGTCGTCGGAACGCCATAGTGCTGCAGCTCCCAGGCGGTGAGGCGCGCCCCTTGCAGGACCGGCCGCGTCTCGCAGGCGATCACGCGGATCCCCTTCCCGGTCTCATGGGCCGCGCGCAGGATGCCGAACGCCGTGCCGTATCCGGCCGTGGCCAGCCCACCGGTATGGCAATACGTCATGATGCGCTCGCCCGGACGAATCAACGCCTGACCGAGCCGGCCGATGGCCTCGTTGGCGGCGCGATCCTCGGCGGCAATCGTGTCGGCCTCCTGCCGCAACCGTTCGGCGAGTCCGGCGGCGTCTGGGGATGCTGCGTCATCGGCGGCGCGGCGGACGACGGTCAGCATCCGCTGTGCGGCCCAGTTCAAGTTCACCGCGGTGGGGCGGGTGGCCACAAGGATCGCTGCCGCCTGCTCGACTGCGGCAAGGACCTCGGCAACCGCGACCCGTTCACCTGAGTCGCTGGTCGTCGAGAGGTCGACCGCGCGCGACGCAGCGAGCGCCATCCCGTACGCGGCCGTCACGCCGATCGCCGGCGCCCCGCGGACTCGAAGAGTGCGGATGGCGTCGGCCACCTCTTCGGGAGTGAAGCAGCACACGAGCTGCAGCTCCTGGGGGAGCCGGGTCTGGTCCACCAGGTGCACGGCGCCGTGCTCGAGCCAGACTGTTCGAATCACAGGGCACTCGCGGGAGGCGAGCTGCCGTGGGGTCGCGTCACGCCATCGGAAACAGATCGTGCTGACCGTCGCGGAGACTCTCGGCTGTGACGGTCACCGTGCTTGGGGTGAAGAGGAAGATTTCCTCGCCCACGCGCTGCATTTGACCGTCGACGGCGTACGTGACCCCGCACGTGAAATCCACGATCCGCTTGGCCAGGTCCCGGTCGGCCTCTCGCAGATTGACGATCACCGGGCGGCGAGCCTTCAGATGATCGGCGCCTGATCGGGCCTCGTCGAAGCTGCGCGGCTCCAGCACGACGATCTCCATCGGCCGGTTTGCGTGCAGATTGAAGACCGGCGTCCGCCGCTGTCGCGGTTCCGCCCCGTCGGGGGGAGTTCCGTCGGCGTCCTCTTCGGTGAACCCCAGGAACGTCCACAGCCGCTGCATCGCGCTCATCTCACACCTCCCGCTTTCCCCTCCCTCCCTGGATTGATCTGGCCTCTCCCGTGGCCGAGTGGTCAGTGCTCGGCGAAGATGGCGCGACCGATGCGCACCATCGTCGCTCCTTCTTCGATCGCAACCTCGAAGTCGCCCGACATCCCCATCGACAATTCCGCGAAGGCCCCGCCGGCCCTCTCGTCCCGCAGCCGGTCCCGCAGCTCGCGCAATACGCGAAAGATCGGCCTGACCGTTTCAGGATCGTCGACAAGCGGGGCCACGGTCATCAGCCCCACAGGCTCGAGGTGCGCGCACTCGCGCAACGCACCCAACATCTCGCCGACCGCGTCGGGCGGGACGCCGTACTTCGTCGGCTCGCCGGCGACGTTCACTTCGATCAGGAGCGGCACGCGCCGCCCCGCATCGTGGGCTGCGCGATCGACCGCCTGCGCGACCTTGAGGCTGTCGATCGACTGGAGCATGGCGAACGCCCGCGCCGCCGCCTTCGCCTTGTTGCGCTGTAGGTGGCCGATCAAGTGCCACCGCGGCCCCGGGCCCACCGCCGCGATCTTGTCAATAGCCTCCTGAACCCGGTTCTCACCGAAGTCATGAAGGCCGGCCGCGAACGCGTCGCGAATCGCCGCCGCCTCGACGGTCTTCGTCGCTCCGATCAGCGTCACCGCCGCGGGGTCCCGCCCGACGCGGTCGGCGGCGCGGGCGATCCGTATTCGGATCGACCTCAGCCGTTGCTCGACGCCCAACACGCCAGACCGGTATTCGTCGGGTGACACGGAATCCCTTCGGGTTGGTGATATCGCGATGCGGCTACCGGGGCGCAAGAGCGATCAGCGCCGCCATCCGTCCGGTGGCTCCATCCCGGCGATGAGAGAAGAACACCTCGGGATGGCACGACGTGCACAGTCCCGCCGTGGTGACGGACTGGGGGGGCAGACCGGCGCCGATGAGTTGCATCCGATTCGATTCCCACAGGTCGAGGAGCCATCGATCGTGACGGACGCGCGCCAGCACTCGGTTGCGCCACGGCCACGAGGCGAAGCGCTCGACCACGGGCGCATCAACCTCGTAACAGCATGGACCGATCGCCGGACCGATCGCCGCCACCAGATCCTGCGCACGGCTGCCGAACGCCCGTGACATCGCAACAACGGCGGCGCCCGCGGCGCCAGCCGCGGTGCCCCGCCAGCCGGTGTGCACGGCGGCCACAGCGCGCTGGACCGGATCGACCAGGAGGATCGGCACACAGTCGGCGGCGTGCATGGCCAGCACGACGGATGGGTCACGAGTGGCCAGCCCGTCCACACTGGCGATCTTCTCTCCGCGGTCGACGACGCCGACCACAGCCATCATGGACCCGTGAACCTGCGACGCCTCGACGTGGTCAGCCGGTGAACGCCCTAACACTGCCAGCGCCCGCGCTCGATTGTCTCGGACGGCGTCGGGATCATCGCCGACGCCGCGTCCCAGATTTAACCTGTCGAACGGTGGCGCACTGCACCCGCCCGGCCGCGTGGTGAACGCGTGCGTCACGCGCAAGCCCTCGAGCGGTTCGGCCAGGAGCAGCACCAGGCCGTCCCGCCCCTCCCATCGCCAGCCGGACGGAGGAGCCGGAACCGTGCTAGACAACCGTCTCTCGCACTCGAGCGCTCAAGTAGTCCATCGCCGCCACGACAAGTGTGATCGCCCATACCGCCGTAGCAGCCTGGCGCCACTGAAGCAGGTTGATGTATTGGATGAGCAGGAACCCGAGCCCACCGCCGCCTACGAAGCCGATGACGGTGGACATGCGGACATTGATATCCCACCGATAAATCGTGAACGCGATGAACGGTGGCACGATCTGCGGCACGACCGCGTAGCGCACGACCTGCAGCAGCGAGGCACCGGTCGCGGTGATCGCCTCGATCGGTCCGGGGTCGATCGACTCGATCTGCTCGGAGTAGAGCTTCGCCAGTGAGGCGATCGAGTGCACGCCCAGCGCCAGGACGCCGGCGAACGGCCCGATCCCGACCCACACGGCGAAGACGGTCGCCATGATGAGCGGCTCGATCGACCGCGCGATGTTGAAGATCGTGCGCATCCCGTAGTAGATCGAGAGGCTCATCCTGCTGCGGGACATCAGGTTCTTGGCTGCGAGAAACGAGAGCGGCACGGCCAGCACGACGGCCATCGTGGTGCCCATGAGCGCCAGGAAGACCGTTTCGATCATGCGGTGAAGGGTCAGGCGCAGCGCATTGCTCGGCCCGAGCGTCGTGCCTTCCAGGATCACCCGGACGATCAGGTGGTGGGCCGTCCCGATGACGTTGGGGACGGCGATCGTCGTCTCGAACCTGCCGGCCGCGTCCGTGGTTGCCTGTCCGATGGTGGCCGTGGACCCGGCCTGGTCGCGCCAGATCAACTCGACCGGCCTCGACGGCGCAAAGCCTTCGCCGGTCATCGTGATCTGGTCGCCGATCCTGGCCGCCGTCCTGCTGACGGTGATACGTCCCGGCCCGCCCGTCACACCCGGCGGCGCCGGCGCACCGTCCAGCCCGATCCCCACCTCGGCGGTCTGCAGGCGGCGACGATGCTCGAGAAGATCGGGCCGGACCAGGTCAACGAGCAGCGGTTTGGCCAGGGACCACTTGGTGGCGAGTTCGATCAGGTTGATCTGCGTCACGTTCCACCCGTAGGCATAGATCGCGCCGAGGGCGACGAGCCACACCAGGACCCGCAGCGCGCCGGCGCCCGGACGGGGCAGCTCGGGAGCGCGGGGCAGCGGGGCCGCCGCATTGCGTCCCATCAGGCGATCTCCACCTCGACGGCCTCTTCCCCGTAGATCTCTCTGAACCGGCGCTCGTCGATCTCCGCGGGCAGGCCGTCGAACACGATCTGGCCGGCCTTGAGCGCCACAACACGGGTGCCGTACCGTCGCGCCAGGCTCAGGAAGTGCAGGCTGCACAGGACGGTGATCCCGTTCCGGCGGTTGAGGTCTTCCACGTACTTCAGCACCGAGTGCGAGGTCGCCGGATCGAGACTGGCAACCGGCTCATCGGCCAGGATCAGCTTCGGATCCTGCATCAGGGCCCGCGCGATGCCGACCCGTTGCTGCTGTCCGCCCGAGAGCTGGTCGGCGCGCGTGTGTGCCTTCTCTGGGATGCCGACCGTGGCCAAGTGTTTCATCGCCTGCTCCCTGAGGTTTCTGGGAAAGTAGCTGGTCAGCGCCCAGGCCGACGGCAGGTAGCCCAGCCGGCCGGAGAGGACGTTGGTGAGGACGGACGCTCGCCTGACTAGGTTGAATTGCTGAAAGATCATCCCGATCTGGCGTCGGACTTGGCGAAGCGCGTCGAGGGGCAGCGCCGTGACCTCGACATCGTCCAGGAAGATCTTGCCCGACGTCGGCTCAATCAGGCGGTTGATGCACCGCATGAGGGTCGACTTGCCCGAACCGGAGAGCCCGATGACGACGAGAAACTCTCCAGGCGCTACGAAGAGGGTGACATCCGTCAAGGCGCGCGTCCCATCCGGGTAGGTCTTCGTCAGATGCTCGATCCTGATCGCTGCGCCGGCCAAGGCCTCACCTCACGGAACGAGGGAGAGCCCGCTGCCGCCCTCCCTCGTGTGGTGCTCGACCATCGTCTGGTCCTACCGGCGCAGCAGTTCCTCGATATTCAGGCCGAGAAACTTCGCCGCATCCCGGATGGGTTGGAAGTAGTCGTCGAACGTCTTGAGGCCCAACTGCTTGTACGTCGTGGTGAGCGCGCCGAAGTCCGCGAACCCCTGGATCTGGTACAGGCGATCGAGCGTCTCCTTGCCCGGCGCCGTCTCGGCAATGCGGAATAGTGCCTTCGTGACCTTCTCCTTCACGTCATCGGGCAGGTCCCGGCGGAACGACACGGTGTCGTTCGGGATGGGATCGGTGTACATCAGGACCTTCACCTTGTCGTTCACGTCCCGGTACTGCCTGGCCACGGTGGTGCGGGCGTCGCTGAAGACCTCGTCACCGAACGTGGCTCCGGCGTCCACCGATCCCGTGTAGATGGCCAGGACCACCCGATCGTGCCCGCCCGCAAAGAGGACCTGGCTGAAGAATCGATCGGGATCGATCCCGTTCTTTTTCAACAGCGCTGCGGGGAACAGGTATCCTGACGCGGAGGCGGGTGTGACGAACGCGAACTTCTTGCCGCGCAGGTCGTTCAACGTCTTCACGCTCAGATCCGCTCGGTAGAGGATCTGCGACTTGTAGAACGGCAGCCTGGCGCGAACGCTGACCAGACGCACGTCCGCCCCGCACTTCTGGTGGGCGAGCACGTAGGCGAACGGCGCCAGGAACGCGATGTCGACGCGACCGGCGCACATCGCCTCAATCGTCGCGACATAGCTCGTGGGCACCTCAGCGCGGACGTGATAGCCTGTCGCCACTTCCAGCATCCGCGCCAGAATCCCGCCGGTTTCCAGAACCCGCTGCGAGTCCTGCGATGGCACGAACGCGAGCACGAGACTGGTCTGCCCCGTGGCGGGCGGCGGGACCATCGCGGCCCCACCGAACACCAGACCGACAATGAGGACTATCGTCACGACGTGCCAGAGTCGCTCCATCAAGCTACCTCCCAGCGGGACGGTCCGACTGCCGCCCCGGCACGAGTCTCCTCCACGATCGACGATCGCACAGGACGGTGCAGCGCTACTTTCGCGGCACCACCGTGATTGCAGTGACCTTGCCGCCCTCGCCTTCGACCCGGAACCGGATGCCCTGCGACTCGTAGTACAGCATCACCGAGCCGCGACCGGCGCCCGCGAGTCGCTCGGGCGCGCCGTAATGTTGCAGGATGTCCTTGAAGTTGGAGTTTCCCATCGCCACGCCCTTGCTCGTGACGTACTTCTGGGCGTCTGTGAAGATGAAATCGACCCCGCCGGGCTCGGTCTGCCGCTTGGTCCACGAGATGACCAGCACCGCGCGCTCGGTTTGCGGGTAGATCCAGTACACGTTCAGGGAGCCGTCTCCGCTACGGTCGTTGGAGATCTCATCGGGCATCCCCATCTTGTTGAGGACCTGTTGCTGGCTCCAGCCGAGTTGGATGTCCCCGACCGCGTGCCCGGGTACGACGATGTAGTTCGCGGGCTGTGCCCCTACGGGGACTAACGCGATTGCGAACACGACGACGAAGCCGACTGCCACGAACCACTTCATACCAGGGACCCCCTCTCGACGCCCGAACTCAGGTGCCGCGGCGCGCCGGTACTGAGGTCCCCGACGCATTCCTGCGGGTGACAAGAGAGCCCGCGCGCTCCATCTCCTAGTTTACCACAGAGCCGGAGGGTCTTGGTGACAGTCGGTCGGCACCGTCAACACTTTGAATATCCGCATTGCCGGCAGGTCGCGCAGCCGTTCTCGTGAACCAGCGAGGTGCCGCAGTCGGGACAGATGCCGATGAACTCCCACCCGATCGCTGCCTCGTGCGACCAACCGTTGCCACGGGTTTCAGGGGTTCCGCTGCCTCCAGTGACGGGGACGAGCGCGGGGTCCCCGACGGCCGCTGGGGCCGCGCCTGCCGGCGCGGGATCGAAGCGGAGGGATTCCTGGCGGGCGCGCGGGCCTGGTTCTGGCAGCGCGTCGGCTCGCGGGAACGCCTTGTCCGGGCGGAACCCATCGCCATAGAGCACCCGCCCAAGGGCCAGCGCCACTGCCTGGGCGATCGTTGAAACGCGCACGACCGTGCCGTCCGATGAGCGGTCGAAGGCCACCTCTTTGCTCTGCACGCGCCACAACTGCTCGATGACGTCGCGAGGGTCAAGCCCACCGCGCAGCGCGAGTGACGCCATGCGGCCGATCGCCTCGGCCTCGACGTCGAGCGAGTGGACAAACACCTCGCAGATGCCCATCTCGTCTTCGTTGATGACGACGTACACCCGACCGCGTGGCGTCTCGATACGCTCAGTCCGTCCGGCGGTGACCTTTGGCCGCGGACGGGGCGTCGCACGCTGGGCGGTGGCCGGGACCGCCGCCGCAAGTTGGCCGGCGACCGGTTGTAGCTTGGCCGGCTGGCCCTTGGCCTGACTCTCTGTAATGAGGACGCCCTCGCGGCTCCCTTCGCGGTAGACGGTGATCCCTTTGCAGCCGAGCTTCCAGGCCAGGAGGTAGATGCGCTCGACGTCTTCGGGCAGAGCGTCGTGCGCCAGGTTCACCGTCGACGAGATTGAATGATCGATGTGGCGCTGGATCGCCGCCTGCATCCGCACGCGCATCTCAGGACGGATCGCGTGAGCGGTCACGAAGTAGTCGGGCAGGTCCTCCTCCCGCTCCACGCCGAAGCGACTCATGTACTCCCGGACCAACGGATGATAGACGGTGAAGATCTCCTGTGAGAGTGACTCCGAGCGTCGGATGTAGGACAGGTCGAAGATCGGCTCGATGCCGCTGGTGACGCCGGCGAGCGCGGCCCCGCTGCCAACCGGGGGAACGGTCAGCAGCGCGACGTTCCGTAGCCCATACCGTTCGATGCGCTCGCGAACCTTCGGGGTCAGGGTCTGGATGAACGGCGACGTCAGGTGGCGCTGCGCGTCATAGCCAGGGAAGGTCCCCTTCTCGATGGCCAGGTTGACGCTCTCATCGTAGACCGTATTCTTGATCCGGTCAAACAGGCCTTCGACAAATGCGATCGCCGCCTCGGTATCGTAGCGGAGGCCGAGCATGACCAGCATGTCGCCCAGGCCGGTGAACCCCACGCCGATCCGCCGCGAGTACAGGCTCGCCGCACGCTGCTCGGGCAGGGGATGCCTGTCGGCGTTGTAGTCGAGCACGTTGTCGAGGAAGCGCGTGGCCCCGCGCAGCGCGCGCTCGAACTGCTCCCAATCGACGCGCGCCTGCGAGGTGAACTCGTCCCGGATGAACCGCGAGAGAGACAAATTGCCAAGACAACAGTTTCCGTATTTTTCCAACGGAATTTCGGAGCACGGGTTGGTGGTGATCACGTCCATGCCATTGTACTCAGACGTGGACCAGCGCTTGATCGAATCCCAGAAGATCACGCCCGGCTCGGCGTAGTCACGCGCGCCGCTGATCAGTTCACCCCAGACGTCCCGGGCGCGCACCGTCTTACGCAAGGTCGCGCGCTCGTTCCCGAAGACCAGATCGTGCGGACCGTCTTCCTCGACCGCGCGCATGAAGGCGTCGGAAATCCGCACGCTGATGTTGGCGTACCGGACTTTAGTCAGGTTGCGCTTCACCTTGATGAAGTCCAGCACGTCCGGATGATTGTCCGCGATCGTAATCATCAGCGCCCCGCGCCGGCCTGACTGTCCGATGGTGCCGGTCGTGAGCGAGAACAGCTCCATGAATGAGACCGAGCCGGTGCTGCTGCGGGCCGCGTTGTTGACCGGCGCGCCCCGCGGTCGCAGTACGGAGATGTCGGTGCCGACGCCGCCGCCGAGGCTGTAGGTGCGCGCCGCCTCCTTCATCCAATCGAAGATCGACTCGATCGAGTCGTCTCTCACTGGAAGCACGTAGCAATTTAACATCGTGACGCGCCGGGGGTTGCCGGCGCCATGCATGATCCGGCCGCCTGGAATGAAGCGGAAGTTCTCCAGGAGCCAGTAGAACTTCCCCTCCCACTCATCCTGCTCCGCCGGGGCCTCGACGGACGCCAGTTCCCGTGCGATACGGCGCCACATCTGCCCAGGAACGTGCTCGACGACGTGACCGTCGCGATCGCGCAGCGCGTACTTGTCATGGAAGACACGGGCGCGGAGCTCGTCTCCCCTGAAGGCGGCCAGCGTCTCAGCGGGCAGGGCCGGCGCCGCGGCGGGTCCAGGTGCCTGGCCCGAGGCGGAGGATGGGGTCGAAGAGGACGATGGGCCTTCCATGACTCACCTCCAAGCGGTATGGGACTAGCGCGTGCGTTTCGGCTCTGGCAGTGTGATCAGGGGCACCTGATCGCGCAGCGCGTCTTCTCGACGCTTGCGTTCCTTGAGGGTCTCGATCTCTTCCGTGATCGAATCCACGTCGCGGAACCGACGGTGTTCCGAGGCAAAGCGGACGTACGCGACGTCGTCGAGGCGTCGTAGACGATCCATGACCAGTCCGCCGATGGCGGCTGTGCTGATTTCCTGCGTACCGGCCTGACGCAGATCCCGCTCGACATCGTCGACGAGGGCGTCCATAGCCTCCATCGAGATCGGGCGCTTGCCGCAGGCGCGCGTGATCCCTCCCAGAAGCTTGACGCGGTCGAAAGGCTCTCGCCGCCCATCACGCTTCACGACCATTACCGGAGCCAGATCGGCGCGTTCGTAGGTGGTGAACCGCCGCTCGCATTGCAGGCACTCCCGGCGCCGCCGGATCGCGCGTCCTTCCAGGACCGGACGGGAGTCCAGGACTTTGCTCTCCTCATGGAAACACACGGGGCATCTCATTGGGGTGGCCCCCACCGCTAGAGGCAACGATGATTCTATGCCCCTAAATCTAGTGTGTCAACGCCGGATGTGGCGCTCTGGCCCCTCCAGACCCGTCCGCGCGCCCGTTTTCACGTTCGCGTGGCTTCCTCTCACCTAATCCGACTCACCTGCTCCGACGACCTTGCCTTTCGAGGAGCCGCACACTGAACAGCAGGATGGGCGCTGTCAGAACGGCTAGCGAGCCAACGGTTGCTGCCAGGGACGCAACGCTGACTCCTCCCAACAGGATCCCTCGAATCGCCCAGACCGCATTAAGGACAGGTAGTAGAACGGGCCAGGGCTGCTTGAGCGCGTCTCCCAGGAGGGGCTCCAACATGACCGGGAGCGCCACGACCATGTAGAGGCCGGCGAACGCCTGCTGGGCCTCCCGGAGCGTGCTTGCGGCAAAGCTGGCAGCGAGTTGAGCCGCGGAGAGAAGGCCGGCAAGCGCGATGCCGACCAACAGAAGTGGTGCCGCAATGCGTACCGGGAGCGTCACATCGAAGGGAGTGGGCACGAGGAGTCCCGCCCCGAAACCCAGCGTGGCCACGGCGCTGATCAGCATTACGGCCAGGGCGAGCAGCGCCGGGGCCAGGACGGCCAGAAACTTTCCGGCGACCAGGGCTGATCGCTGCGGCGGGGCGACCAGGAGCGCCTCGAGGCTGCCCCGTTCCCGCTCCCCAACGCCCACATCGAGCGCCGCATACTGGCCGCCGAGCAGGAGCCAGACGGCCAGGAAGAACGGGAGGGCTGTGGCCAGGAGGGCTCCACTCATGCGCTGCGGCGGCGCGATGTTCCGGGCATCAATCACGACTGAGACCATGGCGGCAGGATCGGCGCCGCGGGCGCGGGCGGCAGCTTCCAGGTCCTGCAGCGCGAGCTTCGCTGCGATCTGACTGATCCTCTGGACGGCAGCGCTCGATGCGGGCCTGGTTTCGTCGTAGAGCACGGCGATCACGTGGGGCCCTGCCGCCAGCCGGCCCTCGTCGATCAACACGGCGTCGATCTCGCCACGAAGCAGCGCCGCTCTGGGCTGCGGAGACGAGACCAGGCTGAACGCCTGTTCGTCGAACCCCAGGGCGACCAGGCCTCCCGCATCCCCGCCCTCGACGACGATGCGCGCCGGCCGCTCTTGGAGGGCCTGCTGCTGACGATGTAGCAGGACCGGCATCGCCAATACCACGAGGGGCATCGTCACCGCAGGCAGCACGACCGCCGCAATCAGGGTGCGCCGGTCGCGCAGGGTCTCCACGATCTCCTTACGGAAGACGGCCGCGACCGCGCGCCGCCACCGGCCGGGGCGGTCTCCCCTCGTTGACGCCGGGTCGCCCCACATGGCGGGCGGCTACCGTCCCAGCAGCGGCTGATAGACCACAGCGCTCAGTACGAAGATGATCACGAGGACCACCCCGATCAATCGGCGTGACGGGCTCATCGGGGAGAGATCGTCCAGCGGGCCGACGTGCCCCCGACGCATGAGCAGGGCAATCAGGATCGCCATCGGATAGAAGCCCATGATCACCGCAAGCGCCAGGCCGGCGTAGGAAAGCGCGCCATGGGCACGGGCGCCGAAGGCCGCGCGCACGGCATGCCCCCCATCCAGCATGCCGGCCGGCAACAGGTTGATGCTCGTGACGACCAGGCCGATCCAGCCGGCGAACAGCACCGGGTGCCCGAGGACGAGGGCGTCGGCGGGGGGATGCAGAAGCATCCGGATCATCCCTTGGATCAGCAACGGATCGGGAATCTCGACGAGCTGCCCGAGGCGCTCCGGGCTAACGATGAACGAGTGGGTCACCCCATAGAGCAGGACGGGAATCGCCGCCACGAATCCGGCGATAGGGCCGGACGCCCCGAGATCCATCAGGCTGTCGCGGTTGGGCGCGGGAGTCCTCGTGACGATGACAGCCCCCATCGTGCCCACCGGCGGCAGCATCGGGAGAAAGTAGGGAAGGCTGGCGTCGATACCGCGGCGAACCGCGACGATCTTGTGACCCATCTCGTGGGCGCCCAGAATGAACAGGACCGAGCCCGAGAACGCAACCCCCCCGGCAACGGCGCTGCTCAGCAACCCGGCTTCAGCGAGCGTGAACGATTGCGTATAACCCGCGTAGAACGTCGAGCAGATGGTGGCGAGGAGCAGGAGCGCGTTGGTCTGCCACGCCCAGCGGCCCGGCGGCGGTTTGGGCACCAGGATGAGGGCAGGCCCGCTGGCCTGACGCCTGAGCAGAGGAAGGAGACCGAGTGGGGCAAGCCGGCGCCGCAACTCGAGAAAGCGGTCGCGGACGTCTGCGACGTCCGGGAGCAGGAACATCGCCTGCGGACCTTCGGCCGCCGCGGCCCCGGGCAGCAGGGCTTCGATGACCTGCCGGGCACGCTCCAAGCGCTGGGCGAGGTCCGGCGCTTCCCCGCCCGACCCGTTTGTCGGTCCCAAAGACCCCACGATCGGCGCGGTTTACCGCCTCCGCAGGAACGCCGGAATGTCGAGGTCGTCGATCAGCTTCACCGGCGCCTTCACGCGGTCGTTGGCCGGCGCCACAACGTCCTCGGCGCGACGGACCGTGTCGAACCCTGTCGCGATCACTGTGATCCGGATCTCGTCACGCGCCTTCTCGTCCACCACCGCGCCGAAGATAATGTTCGCCTCCGGATCGGCGGCCTCCCGCACAATCTGGGCGGCCTCGCTCACCTCGAGCAGGCCGAGATCGGTGCCGCCGGTCACGTTGATCAGCACCCCGCGCGCGCCCTCCATGTTGGTCTCCAGCAGCGGACTGCTGATCGCAGCCTGCGCCGCGCGCGTCGCCCGGTCCTCGCCGGAGGCCACCCCGATCCCGATGAGCGCAGACCCGGCCTCGGCCATGATCGTGCGCACGTCGGCGAAGTCCAGGTTGATCAGACCCGGAATCGTGATCAAATCAGCGATGCCCTGGACACCCTGACGCAGGACGTCATCGGCGGTGCGAAACGCCTCAATGACCGTGGCCTGCCGGTCGATGATCTGCAGCAACCGATCGTTGGGTATGGTGATCAATGTGTTGACTTTCTGCTTGAGCGTGCGGACGCCCTCGTCCGCCGCGGTCGCGCGGCGCTTGCCTTCAAAGCTGAATGGCCGGGTCACGACCCCGATGGTCAGTGCGCCCTGGTCTCGCGCCAGCTCCGCGATGATCGGCGCGCCGCCAGTGCCGGTGCCTCCACCCATGCCGGCGGTAATGAACACCATATCCGCTCCGGCGAGCGCGTCCTGGAGATCTTCCTTGCTCTCCTCCGCGGCCTGCCGGCCGACATTGGGATCCCCTCCGGCGCCCAGACCCTTCGTGGCCTTGGCGCCGATGTGGATCTTCTTGTCCGCCGATGACAGGGCGAGCGCCTGTGCGTCGGTGTTGACGGCGAGGTATTCGACGCCGCGCAGTCCGGCGGAGATCATGCGATTGACGGCGTTGCTCCCCCCGCCACCCACCCCTACCACTTTGATGGCGGCGTACCGCCGAAGATCCCGCTCCGTATTCGCCATGGAGGCTCCCCCTTCGAATGGCTTTTTCATGCGCCTTGCAGTAGATCCCGCACCCACACCCGGGTGCGCTCCCAGAACGAACTCGTACCGTTGCGGTGCGCGGCCATCTTGCCGCGAGACCGCGCGCCGTGGAGCACGAGCCCCACGCCGGTGCTGAATGCCGGCGTCCGGACGGTCTCGACCAGCCCGACCACCTGGTTGGGGACGCCCAGGCGGGCCGGGATGCCCAGCCGCGCCTCGGCATACTCGACCAGCCCGTCAAGCATCGCCGTCCCGCCGGTCACCACGATCCCCGCCGGGATACGATGCGTATACCCGCTGCGTCGAATCTGGCCGTGGATCAGCGCCAAGACCTCATCCAGCCGAGGTTCAATGAACTCTGCGAGCACTCGCCGGGGTAGCACGCGCGGCTGCCGCCCGCCGACGTTGAAGACCTCGATCATCTCGCCTTCGGAGACAGCGCTCGGAGTAGCCGCGCCCCATCTGATTTTCAGCTTCTCGGCCTCATCCGTCGGGGTGCGCATGCCCACGGCGATGTCATTCGTCAGGTGCGCGCCAGCCACCGGCAGGATCGCCACGTGGCACAGCCCGCCGTTCGCAAAGATTCCCATGCTCGTCGTCCCACCGCCCAGATCGGCGACCGCGACGCCGAGATCGCGTTCCGCAGGGGTGAGGATCGCTTCCGCCGACGCCAGCGGTTCCAGGACCATCTCGTCGACATCGAGCCCGGCTCTCTGCACGCACCTCGCGACGTTCGCAAGCGCCGTGGCCACGCCCGTCACGATGTGGGCCTCAACCTCCAGCCGAGTCCCGTACATCCCGACGGGCCGCTTGACGCCATCCTGACCGTCCACGACGAAGTTGCGTGGGAGCATGTGGATGATCTCGCGGTCCGAGGCGGGCAGCGCCGCCATGCGCGCCGCATCGATGACGCGCGCGACATCCGCGTCGGCGATCTCGTGATCGCCGCGCGCGACCGCCACCACACCCCGGCTGTCGGACGAGGTGATGTGCTCGCCGGACACGGCGACCAGCGCAGCCGTGACGTTCAGACCCGACATCCGCTCGGCGTGCTGAACGGCCTGTTCGATGGCCCTCGCCGTCGAGTCGAGGTCGACCACGACACCTCGCCGCAGGCCAAGGGACGGTGCCATCCCCGCCCCGACGATGTGGACCTCTCCGTCTTCATCCACCTCGCCGACGATGGCACACACCTTGGTCGTGCCGATGTCCAGGCCCGTGATCGCGCCTCGACGCGTCATGACGCTACCTGTAGTAGGTTGTGGGTTGCTGTGCCCCTAGATCTTGTCGGGTTATTCCACACCTGGCCGGCCTTCTCCTCCTGGAGATTGCGTCACGGCGATCGAGCCCGCGTACCGGAGGTCGATCGCCGACACCTCGACCCCCCGCCCGCGCAAGATCTCGAGGACCTGCGGCACCTGAGCCAGGCGTTCCACGAGCCCTGACGACCCTCCAGCGCGCACCACGAGGCCTGATCGCAACACGAGCGTCAGATCACCGCCGGCGGCTACGACGATGCGCCGGAGGTCGGAACCCAACACGGGCGGAATGGCGGGAAGCGCCGCAATAGCGAGCCGGGCGGCCTCGGATGCGACGGGCGAACCGGCGCGCGCCCATGGACGTCCTCCGAGTCGATCAACCACCTCGGGCAGCCCTGCCGGAATCGAGATCAGGGCAACGACGATCAGGTCGTCGCCGAGCAGGGCAAACTGGTCGCCGACGACCAATGCGACGACCGGACGGCGCTCGGTGATCAGGACCTCAACGGTGCGCGGAGGCCGCACGCGCACGTCGGCGCTTTTGATGCGGGGATCACTCTGCAACCGCCGTACCGCGCCGCCGGCATCAATGGCGAACAGCCGGTCTCCGTGGCGCAGGCCCGCGATGGCACTCACGGTCCCCGGCGCGAGGATCGTCGCGCCTGCGACTTCGATGTGTTCCACCGCGAACAATGCCGATTGTGGGAATGCGGCGAGCGCGATGAGCGTCGCCATGACCACGGCGAATCGGGCGAGCGTCTCCGGAAGACGAGACGGCTGAGGACGGGACGGAGAGTCGGTCGAAGGCACGATGATGAGCCGGATGCGTGATGTCAGAACTCGCCCAGCAATTTGACCTCCATCTCGAGTGTGATGCCGGTGCGCTCGGCGACCCGATGGCGGACTCTCTCGGCGAGCGTCAGGACATCCGAGGCGGTCGAGCCGCCTTCGTTCACGATGTAGTTGGCATGTACGGTCGAGACACGGGCGCCGCCGGTCACCAGTCCCTTACACTCTGCGAGATCGATGAGCCGGCCGGCATGATCACCCGGCGGATTCCTAAAGATGCACCCGGAGCTGGGTGGACCGATCGGCTGCGTCGCACCGCGATGCGCCAGCCAGGCATCGAGGCGCCCGCGGATGACGGCGGGATCCTCCGGCTGCAGCGCCAATGTGACGCTCGTGACGACCCAGGGCTGCCCCTGGAGCACGGTCGTTCGATAGCCAAATCCCAGCGCGTCGTGTCCCAGGCGCTCGGGGCCGGTGGGCGTGATCACGCTGACGGCCTCGACCACCTCATCCATCGCGTGACCGTGGGCGCCGGCGTTCATGACCACCGCGCCGCCCACCGAGGCCGGGATGCCGGCAGCGAACTCGAGCCCGGTCAGACCGGCCTTCGCGGCCCGCAGGGCCAGTGCAGGAAGTCCGGTGCCGGATTCCGCGACCACCACGGTTCCCTCGGTCGTCACTCGGTCGATGCCCTTGCCGATCTTCACGACGACACCGCGAATGCCGCGATCACCGATGAGGACGTTTGATCCCTGACCCAGCACCACGGGCCGGATGCCCTCCGCCGACAGCACCTCCACCACCGCCTGCAGGTCGGCCAGGCTGCGAGGGATGACGAGCAGATCCGCGGAGCCGCCGATACGGAACTGCACATGCTGCGCCAATGGCACGGCGCGGCGCACATCGCGAACAACCCCGCGCAGCCGCCGCTCCAGTCCCGGCGGCGCCACGGAGGCGGTCGTCATGACGCGCCCCCTACTCGTACCTGGCCGCCCGGCGCGGCGCCTCGCGCGGCCAGCCGGGACAGCAGGATATCGCCCGCGCGGCCGATATCGCCGGCGCCCAGCGTCAGTACGAGGGCGCCCGGCGCTGCCAGCGTCTCGACGAGATCGAGCGCCGCGTCGATCGTCGGCCGGTAGTGCACAGGCCGGCTCGCCGCGATGGCGTCGACAATGAGACGAGCGGTCACGCCCGGTTGCGGACTCTCGTCGGCGGCATAGATCTCGGTCACCACGACGTCATCGACCTCATCGAACGCGTGCCCGAAGTCCGCGTGGGTGGTGCGCGTGCGGGAGAAACGATGCGGCTGGAAGAGGGCAATGAGGCGATGTTGCGGCCAGCCCTCGCGCGCGGCCCGAAGCACCGCGGCCACCTTTACCGGATTGTGCGCATAGTCGTCCACGACGAGCACGCCGCCGACTTCGCCGCGCACCTCGAAGCGGCGGCTGGCACCCCGGAACTGCGCGAGCGCCGCGATCGCACCCTCCACCGGGACGCCGATCCGCCATGCTGCCGCGATCGCGCCGAGCGCGTTGCTGACGTTGTGCCGGCCGGGCACCTGCAGCGCCAGCTCGCCGGCGGCGTTCCCGTCGATCCACAGCGCCGCCCGCGTCGCCTGACCGTTGATCGAGCGAAGCGCCCCCCGCACCGCCGCCTCGCGCTCGAGCCCGTACGTGATCACCGGGCGATCCAGAAGGGTGCAGAGCGCGCACACCCCGGGGTGATCGATGCAGGCGGCGATGAAGCCCTCCCCGGGGACGCCGCGGAGAAACTGCGCGAAGGTCTCGGCAAGATGATCGGACGACGCGTAGAAGTCCCGATGGTCCATGACGTCCAGGCTCGTCACCACAGCCCCATAGGGATGCACGTGGACAAGGGAGCCATCGCTCTCATCAACCTCGGCGACGACCCACGTCCCGGCGCCGGCGCGCGCGTTGCCGCCGAACTCCGCAACCTCTGCGCCGATGAGGGCCGTAGGGTCGAGACCCACATCGACCAGGATGCGGGTCAGCATCGCGGTGGTGGTCGTCTTGCCATGCGTGCCGACGATCCCAATCCCCCGCTCGCCTCCCATGATCTCGGCCAGGACCTCCGCCCGATGAAACGTCGGCAGCCCGCGCCGGCGGGCTTCACGCACCTCGTTGTTGTCGGCGGCAACCGCCCGCGAGACCACAACGATATCCGCCTCCTCCAGGTGGGTGGAATCATGCCCGAGGTGAACGGCGCCGCCGAGGGCACGCAGCCGGCGCGTCGCCTCGGATTCGCGCAGGTCGGATCCCGAGATGCGATGTCCGCGGTGCAGCAGAATCTCCGCGAGCGCGCTCATG
>JBQTJG010000495.1:0-5153 GCA_052387355.1 Armatimonadota bacterium
CAGAAGATCTTCGAGGGCAAGTACGGCGTCCCGGTGGAGTACTGGCGCGCCGCGAGCAACCGTGTCCTGGACCGAGCGCTCACCGAGTCGCGGGCCGGCCGGCCCCAGTTCGACGTGGTGCTCACCAACCGCAGCCCGATGCTCATCATGAAGAAGGCGGGGATCTTCGGCCGATACACCTCACCGTCCTACGACGCCTTCCCGGCGGCCACACATGACCGGGACGGGATCTTCTCCCCCTCCTACCGGGTCGTCGTCGTCAGCATCCTCTACAATACGCGGCTGGTGAAGCCCGAGGAGGTGCCGAAGTCGCTCACCGACCTGCTCGATCCCAAGTGGAAGGGCAAGGTCGTCATGCCTGACCCGACGCAACACACCACCACGGCCGTGTGGCTGGCGAATCTCCCGAAGGTCCTCGGGGCGCAGCACCGCTCCTTCATCGAGCGCCTCGCTGGACAGGTGGGGCTGGTCGAGTCCTTCATTCCGGCGGCCCAGAAGGTGATCGTCGGCGAGTTCCCGCTTGGGATCAGTTACGTCAAGTACGTGCATGTCTTCGGCCAGGACGGTGCGCCGCTCGACTACGCGCGGTTGAGCCCGGTGCTTGCCGAGGCCCACCATGTCGCGCTGGGAGCCAAGGCCATCCACCCGAACGCCGCCAGGCTCTTCATCGACCTCTTCACGTCACGGCTGGGGCTGCTCGCGCTCGCGCGCGCGGGAGAGTTTGTCCTAGTGCCGGGCGTCTATCCGCCGATCAAGGACGCCGACAAGCTGCGCATCGTCATGATGGACGACCTCGACGACCAGGAACTCAAGAAATTCACCGAGGAGTTCGGCAGGTTCTTCGTCAAGCGCTGACCCGCTGATGGCTGCCGGCGCGGCGCAGGCCCGGCGCCTCCCCGGATGGACCCTGCAGATCGATCCGGTGGTGCTCCTCGCGCTGGCGGCCGGGGGCGTTCTTGCGTTCCTCGCGCTATACCCTACGGTGATGCTCTTCGTCGGCAGCTTCAGCGACGCGCCGCTGGGCGTCGCCGGACGGTTCACGCTGGCGAACTACGTCAGAGCCTACGGCGATCCGCACACCTACCGGCTGATCGGTACGTCCTTCGTCTTTGCCGCGGGCTCCTCAGCGTTCTCCATCGCCCTGGCGGGTCTACTGGCCTGGATCACCGTGCGTACGAACGCCCCGGGCCGGGGTCTCTTCGAACTGGTGGCGCTCGCGCCCAACGTCCTTCCGCCGCTGCTGATCGCCACGTCCTGGGTGCTCTTGCTCAGTCCCCGCATCGGCCTGTTCAATGTCCTCCTACAGCACATCGGGCTGCCGGTACTGAATGTCTACTCCATGCCAGGCATGATCTTCGTCGAGGGGCTCATCCTCGCGCCGCTGGCGTTCCTCATTATCGCCAGCGCCCTACGCTCGATGGACCCCTCGCTCGAGGAATCGGCGCGAATCACCGGCTCGACATCCTTGCAGACCGCGAGGCGTATCACCGCCCCGCTGGTCCTCCCTGCGCTGCTGGCCGCGGGCATTCTGAACTTCGTCCGGGCCATCGAGAGCTTCGACACGCCGGCGATCATTGCGCTGCCCGCCCGCATCGACGTGCTGACCACCAAGATCTTTCGGGAGGCGCTGGCGGGCTATCCGCCCAACCACAACCTGGCGGCCACCTACGCGATGAGCCTGCTCGCGATCACCGTCTTCTTCGTCTACGTCTACCGGCGGATCACCGACCGGAGGGAGCGCTTCGCCACTATCACGGGCCGTGGCTACCGCCCTCAGACGATCGATCTGGGGGTCTGGCGCTACACCGCGTCGGCCGCGGCCCTGCTCATCCTGGGCCTGATCGTGCTGCTGCCCTTGGGCGTGCTCGTCCTCACTTCGCTGCTGCCGTACTATGCGGTCCCGACCCGCGAGACGCTGGGACTCCTCACCTTGAAGCATTACGGCTTCCTCCTGGAAAGCGCGCGGGTGGCGCGGGCACTGCAGATCAGCGTGATGCTGGCAGTGGTCGGCGCTACGCTGGCGATGTTCCTGGCGGCCCTGGTGGCGTACCTCACCGTCCGCACCAGGGTGCCCGGACGGGGCGCACTGGAGGTCCTGACCTTCATCCCCTTGGCCTTCCCCGGGACGGCCCTGGCGATCGGCCTGCTCTGGGGCTATGTCCGACTCCCCATTCCCATTTACGCCACCATCTGGATCCTGCTCATCGCCTACATCACCCGCTTCCTCCCATTCGGGTTGCGCGCGATGACCAGCACGATGGTCCAGGTGCAGTCGGAACTGGAGGAGGCCTCGCGCGTGTGCGGCGCCGGGCTCGCCCGCACCTTCCGGCGCATCCTCCTCCCTCTGGTCCGGCCGGGGTTCATGGCGGGCTGGGCGATCCTGGCCACGATCTTCATGCGGGAGTTCAGCACCTCGCTCTTTCTCTACACGCCCCGCTCGGAGCCGGTGGGCCCTCTCCTCTATCACCTGTGGATCGACGGCCAGCAGGGCCGCATGGCGGCGCTGGGCGTCGTGGTCAGCGTGGCCTCGCTGGTGCTGGTGGCTGTGGTGCGTCGAGTTACGCGGGTGCCTCTGACCGGATAGGCCGTCGTCGGTTGGGCCCCTTCGGCTCGTGCGTCAAAATTGACGGCAACTTCTGGGGTCAGAAAGCGAAGCGGACTCCCATCGAATCCGACGAGATTACCGTCCTTGGCGAACAGGGTAGCGATATCAGCGGGCATTGCGCTTGTTCTGCCAACGACAACGCTCCAACAGTCGATTTTCGTAACCGAAGGTCTTGTCCCGCTACGATGGACTCTCGCAGGAGTTCCTCGATGGCCCCGGGTCGGGTCACATCGCTGCCACCTTCGGGTACTCGCGCCCCTTCTCCGTCAGGTTCCGCCCGCCCCGAGTCACGACCGCCAGTCTGCTCCGAATCAGGAAGGGTTCAGCCGCCCCGGTTGCCTCCTTCACGTCCATGCCGAGTTCATGTACTCAAACTGGGGACGATCCCGAAACGGTATCGCCTCCGCACCTCGACCCCGGTGACCCGCCGGACGGGTTGCTGACACCACGCGCCCGCGGTGCGCGTGGGGCGTCGGACTACTTCACGCTCATCGGCTTGGGACCATCACAACGTGATAGCGTCGGATGATCGCGGCCAGCAGCCTCGCGTGGTGCGGCTCGGACAGCCCGCCCAGCGGGGTCACCGTGATCTTGGGACCGGCCCGCTCGTGGATGGCGAGCGACAGCGACGATGGATCCCGCCGGCCACGATACACGAGGGCGTCCGGCTGTGAGGAGTGGGTAAAGAGGGACCGCGACCACTGTTGCGAGATCCTCCACGGACCGGTCGCGATGCCCGCGTCCGCGCCGATAGAGGCCAAGTGTTCACCAATGAGGTCGACGCACTGGAGGGGGCTCGTACAGGTCACCTGGGCCAGCCCGTGAGCCTCAATCATCGCCCCGGAGACCGGAACGGTTCCTCCCTCTATGCTCGCGGTACGCGTCAGCACGCCGGAATGCGGCAACACCGTCTCGGCAAAGCCCCCTTCAGGCGTGACGGCGGCGTACATCACCCCATAGTCGCCCAACGGATCATCGAAACGCGAGGCTCTGTTCTTTCCAAAGTATCTGGGATCCCGGTCGAGCCAGTACACCCGATACGCCACACCGGAGTATGGGCGGAGCGGCAGTAACCGCTCACTCAGGTCTTCTGGGGGGCTTCCGAGGGCGTCCGGGCCACCTGCACTAGATGGCGCCATGCTCTCCGAACAGTGCGGCGGTGATCCTGACGTCCTCGGTCTGCCCCTTCTGCAACGCCTCCAGCGGGTTCACGCCATCCAGGCGATCGTTGGGGCTCAGCATGAAGATGACCTGCGACCTCGGGTCGTGCCGTGACAGGGCCCCCAGCACGTCCTCGAGGCCGGGCACGGTGCCATTCCGGCTGAACTGCCAGACGGGATAAAGGTAGCCGTGGCGCCCCACCGCGAGGCCGATCAGCTTGTTCGCCCTGCGGCGCTTGTCGACCGCCTGACGGGTCAGGCCCAGGTACTTCGCCGCCCGTTCCACGGGCCACGATCCCCCCTGGGCCGTGAGGAGCTGGTCGCGAGCCTCGATCCCTGCGGCGCGGGCCGCGTCCATGGTCGCGGTGTCGGTCGCTGGCGCGGCCATCTCAGGCGCCTCAAGGAGCCGCAGCATGGCTTCCTGATCTGTGCTGGCGGCCACAGCCTCCACAAGGGTGCCTGGAGAGACGTGCTCCATGGCCTGCCGGGTGAGGCTCAACGAGCGTGTCAGGATGGCGTGCTTGACGTCATCCCGGCTGGCGCGGAGCGTGCTGCGGATGGTCTCGAGGAGCAGGCGTGGGGCGTGCGCCAACTCCTCCCTGAGCTCGCGTACCACGACCTCCTTGCGTGGGATCTTCGCACCGGGAGCCCGCCGAGCCGGGGCCTTCCTCGCCGAGCCACGTGCCTTTGTAGTAGCCACAGATCCCCCCTCCCCTCCGAGATTTACCGATTATATGATACTCATTGAAATGTCATCCGTCTACTGAGCAATGGAGGGACTAAACCCGACAAAGGCCACATCCCAAGCCCCGGATTTCCCGCTGTCGAGAAGAGCTCCGACCGATGGGTACAGAACGGGCTCAAAGGGAACCCCTATACGCTGGGTCAACTCTTTTCCGAGGTCAAATCCTACCCCTGTCATTTCCCCCGACGCGGAGTCCCGTATTACGTTTAAGGGATTGCCAAGCTGGAGCGCAACGCGAAGCTTGCCGGTTGGAGCCAAAGCCTGTCGCGCTTCCAGTGTCTGGGCGGTACTGATGCCCGCACCGCCCATCATCAGCAGTCTAAGTATTGCAGTCATTAGCCAATGAGTCGTTCGCTTTGCTTCCTCCTTTGAAGATACCGTTGCTCTCTAACGTTGCGCATCAGCCGCGTGGCCTGCCGCCGACGGATTCGGCCTCGCGGTCAGTTATCGAGCCCATCGGCGACGCTTGGGCCGCGTCAGCTGCATCGCCTTGATACTCATTGAGGCCTCCTCCGGAGCATACTCGGCGAGTATGCTGGGCGGTGGCGACCAAGCCCAAGGAGGAGACCTCAATGAGATTCTATACTCAGCAGCACCGGTACTACTGCGGTGTCGATCTCCACGCCCGATCCCTGTATGTCTG
>JBQTJG010000496.1:0-4663 GCA_052387355.1 Armatimonadota bacterium
GGCCCGCTGCGTGCGGGCGAGCATTTCGGCCCGCCCCGCCGCTGATGTACTGTCACGCGCGACCGCTTCGTCGAACCGAACCGCGACCGTGCGCAGTCTTGCGAGCGCCTCGGTGACCGGCGCGAGAGGTCTCGCCACATGCGATCCAGGTGGATCGCGTCGACGACAGTCTGTTCGTACGTCGTGCTCGCCTGCGGCCCGGCGGGCCGCGCCGTGACGTCCGTCACTCGCGGGCCAGGGCTTCGGCCGGGCGCCGTATGGTCTGCTTGATGCCCGGTGGGGTCGGGTAGGCGACCTTGGAGTGCGTGAGCCTCGACCCGACAAGCATCTCGGCCGTGCGGACAGAGACGCGCACCACGTTCACGACCGGAACGGACAGGGCATCGGCCAGGCGGTCGCCGAACGTGTGGCTGAGGCTGGCGCACACCAGAACCAAGACGTCGGCGCCGTCTTCATTGATGCAGCGGTGGGCGACGTCCAGCACGACCTGGAGGGTCTCGGGTCGGCCCTCGCGCAACGCCAGCACCGAGCAGTTCACCGCGCGGACCGAGGCGCAGCGTTCCTGCAGCCCGATATGCCGGACCAGAGCACGCGTCGGCCCGACCGTGCTGTGCAGCGGCGAGAGCACCGAGAACTGGTAGCCGAGCATGGCGGCGGCGTACATGCCTGCCTGGCCGGGCCCGATCACTGGGATGAAAACCATCTCGCGTGCGGCCTCGACCCCCGGATCGCCGGCGCAGCCGGTGATCACCGCGTCAAATCCCCGGCGCTCGGCTTCAACGGCCATCTCCACGGTCCACGGCGCGAGCAGCGCCTCGTCGTAGAGAGATTCGATGGTATCGGGTCGAGGTGACGTGGTGATGAAATCGTCGAGGATTTCAACGGCGACGCCGGGACTGGCGGCGTCCTGCAGGTACCGGCGTCGCTCTTCGCCGCCAAGATAGCAAAGTCGCATCTGAGTCCCTCCTACGTCTTCCCGATGTTCGCCGGGCCGGAAATTCCCCCCTGCGTCAACCCGGCTGGTTCCGCGGCCCCCACGAGAGGGTCGGCGCCGGGGGCAGTTGATCCCAGAACATCTGGTGGAGGGGAAGGAGTTTGAACTGCTGCGGGTTGGTCCCGTCGTAGCGAGGGTCCGAACTCATCACCTTCGCCACCAGGGACGGATAGGACTCGACAACCAGATCCGGTGGCGCAAGCCGGCCGGACTGCCGCTTTACGGCGTACTCGCTGTTGATCTCTATGAGATGCCGGTCGAACACCTCTGCCGATAGCGCGTCGGGCAGCCCGCTGTCAGTGGCCGGACAGCACACGAACACATACCCTGGAATCCTGCCTCTGTTGCGGTTCGGAAAGCAGGTGAACACAGCGCCGTCGAGGCGGAGGTCGCGCCGGACCCGTTCGTAGGCCTCGAGCAGTTGCTCGGCGATGATCTTCTCACCGGTGAACGAATAGGTCAGACCCGCCCGGCCGAGGAAACGCAGCAGCGGCGTCTGGTGTTCGAAGCCGAGACACTCGAAGATGTCGTCGGTACGGTACCGGATCAGCCCATAGGGATCCGAGACCAGCATCTCGTAGGGCTTCCCGACTTCCAGGTCCCAGGGCTTGCCCACGTGCTCCGCCGTCGGCGCCGTGTGTTGCGATAGGAACTCATAGCACACGCCAGGATAGACGGGAAAGCCTCCCAGCGTGGTGATGCGCGGAAAAATCTCATAGGCGACGGTCTCCGTCGACAAGGAAAACATCGGGAAGAACGTCGGCTGGAGGTGGGCGAGTTGCTCGCGCAGCCGGTCGACGAACGGCCCCACGTACCCGCCGTCCCAGCAGTAGATGGCGCGGAGCTCAGGCAAAAGCTCCCGTGCCGTCGGGCCACGCGGCTGCGCCAAGAACGCTCTCAAACTGGTCTCCCGGAGCCGTGCCGAGGCCGGCAGGCGTCGCAGGACGGCTGGCAGCAGGTCCGTGCTCAGGGCGCCGCGCACGTCGTCGCTGATCCGATCCCAGTCCCACACGACCCTGTCAAGTAACACCGACAGCGAGGATGGGTTCACCGTCGCCACGATCACAGGCGCGGCCAGCGTCAGCAGCATTAAGTGAATGGCGTCCTGAGAGAATCGTCCTACAAGGGGCGCCACCTGCGGCAGGTGCGGTAGCGACTCGCCGAGGGCGATCTTCTCCAGCAACCAGGGCGGGCGGGTGCGAGCCAAAAGCCCGCTGAGCGAGCGGTCGGGAGCCAGACTTGTGAGGAAGTATCCGGCTAGCCGGTCGACGCCTACGGCGTCACACGCCAGGAGCACCTGCTTCAAGTACATGCGGTGCAGGAGCCTGGCACGGCTGCGAGGGTAGAATAACTCCTTCGGCACCTGCATCGTGCCGGAGGTCCGCACGAACTCCCAAGGCTCCTGCGCGGCTTGCGCCAGCGCCAGAATGCGCTGGCGGGTGGATTCTCCATAGAGCTCGGGCTGGTGGTCCTCGACCCGATATCGTCTGGCCAGGGCGAGTTGATCGGCCTGATATCGGGCAAGGCGCCGCCGCAGCTCATCATGAAGCCACGCGGCGCGCGCGCGGATGGCCGCTCGGGTGACCTGCCGTCGGACGTCCCGTTTCATCACCGCTCGGCCAGCGGCACCCGCCAGGTGGCGGTGCGCTTCAGCCGTGCAAGGTCCACATGTGGGATCATGCCGGAAGCCGGGAGGCGGGCCAGCGGCACGAGTCCTCTCCGGGAATAGCGCAGCGATGGGCGGATGACATCCCACGTGATCAGATACGTGCCGAAGCTGCCTTCGTGCGACCGCAACGGGCCGGCGAGAGCCGCGAAGTGCAGCCCTGCATAGGCCAGCACCGAGGATTCGCCGACGAGACATCCCAGTTGAGCGTCCATGCCGGCGCCGACAGCGCGGTCGTAGATCTCTAAGGCCTTCAGCAGACCCCCGTGCTTGGCAATGCGGATGTTGATCGCGCGGAAGGCCTGCGTGTGGATCGCTCGTTCGAGATCTTCGACGGTGCAGAGCGACTCATCGCCGCACAACACGATGTCGTCCGCAAACTCCTGCTGAAACCACCGGGCGCTGACGAGGTCATGCCGCGAAAATGGCTGCTCGAACCACCGAACTCCGTGCGGAGATTCGAGCATGCGAGTGAAGTACTCGCCGGCCACCTCCGGACGCAGGCTGCCGTTCAGATCGATGCGCACTGACACAGGGTACGGAAACGCCCTGCGGATCGCCATGAGATAGTCGAGATCAGCCGCGATGTCCCCGGTTCCTTTCACCTTGATCTGATCCATGCGCATGAGCGTGCGATAAAAGACATGCAGCGCCGCCAACTTCGCGCCGCGAGCGAGCGGATAGGCTGCCGAGAACGTGAGAGTCGCGGAACGGTCTACCGCCGCCCGGCCGATGAGGTCGGCAATCGACCGCTCTGTGCGCTTGCTCACCAGGTCGAGCAGCGCCAGCTCCAGGCCGCACAGCGCCCCGATTTTTCCCCTTCCAAGATTCTCATCGAGCCAGAGGTCCTGGATGAACCTGAGCGGCTCCTCGATGACCGCCCCGACCAGGCGGCGGCCCAATCGCCTGAGGCAATCCACGCAGTCGTCGGTCGACTCCCCGGTCACATAGTCGCGGCAGAGAAACTCACCAATGCCCGCGACGCCGTCCGCGGCCTCGATCACGACGAAGCCTGCGAGGTTCGATTTCCGGAACGCCAGGGCATGCTCGACGGTGACCCGGAGGCGAATGGGGACAAGGTAGACGGCTGCCCGGGCGACGCGAAGCGGTAGTCCTGCCGCGGACCTTTCTACCAGGCGCGCCATCGCTATGCGACTTTCCGTCCGCAGCCCGAGAGGTCCTGCGATGTTGACAAGGATTTCTGGGGGCCGGGAGCTAATAGTGTGGGGATTTTTCTGGAACTTCCTCGAAGGGGGGGACACGCGATGGTTGGATTGCGCTTCGCCGCAGTCATCGTTCTCGTCGTGCTCATCATGGGTCTGGTCGGAAACAGCGCCGACGCTGCCAACGTCCAGGGCAGACAGGTCCTCATCGAGACGCGGCTCACCGTGTACTCCTCGACGTTCACTGCGAGGCAACTCGGATTCGAATTCGGTCGCCACGACTCTACGATGCTCGGCGCCGAGCTCCGGATCTCCTATCCGACTTCGCGATGGGGGTTCGGCGGGGAATTCCTGACCGGCGGCCAGCGGAGCGGCTCGGGTGCCTGGACGAACCTTCAGTCAGGGACCGACAAGATCGTCGGAGGCTGGCTCACCTATAACGTCATTCCGCCTACCTCCATGACCCGGCTCGACCTCATGGCGGGATACGGGAAGAACAAGTGGGACACGACGTTTTCGGGCGGCAGCCGGGAGGTGTTCAGGGCGCAGGGACTCCTATTGGGCTTCCAATTGCATGCTCTCCTCGCCACGAACTTCGTATTCGGCGCCAGAGCCCTGTGGATCCCGTCCGCCAACACCAGCCTGGAGAGGGGCGGCGTGACCACCACCGCGACCGGCTCAGCCATCGACTACCTGCTTTACCTCACATACCTGAGCGGTCCCTGGGGCTTGACGGCCGGCTACCGGGCGAAGAAGGACCGGGCGGGGAACCTGTCAGGGTGCACCGACTGCGAGTTCGAGTGGCGCGGGCCCTACGTGCAGTTCCAATACACGTTCTGA
>JBQTJG010000497.1:0-6342 GCA_052387355.1 Armatimonadota bacterium
AGCCAAATTCGAGAAAGGTTCCGGCAACGTATTCGCCGATCTGGGATTGGTAAACGCCGATGAGCTTTTTGCACGAGCGGAGATTGGGTTTCATGTCTACCAGATTCTTGAACGGCGGAAACTGAAACAACGGGAAATCTCCTCTATCCTTGGCATCGCTCAGCCCGATGTGTCCCATTTGATGGACGGCCATTACAGCCGGTTCACAACGGACAAACTGCTTGATCTTCTAAACAGCTTGAACCAGAAAGTTACCATCCAGATTAGCCCCACAGAGCGGGAGAGCCGTATCGCGAAGTCGAGTTTAATGAATAGGAAATCCAACTGCATGCCGAAATTCCATGTCAGGCACTGGGGGATGCAGACGCGGCGCATTGTCGCGCAAAAATATTCCGCATCCAAGCTGGGGAGGCTGGTTGTTGCAGGCTACCTAGGGGCCGGAGTGTGTGTTTCCGGGTAGCGTATTTTGCGAGACATCGCGCTGCTCACCGCCCAAGCGAAGGTTTAAACACCTCAGTGATCTAAACAGGTTTCGCGGGTTAAACCTACGTTCTCCGCGCTTGCGCCATCGTCATGCTCCTGACAAGGGGATTCAGTCTCACGCTCAGACTCATGCTATGTTGGAACAGCCTCCATGAGTGTGGCCACGAGCGCAATTATTGGCTAGAATCAAACGCAAACAACCGTCGCGGCTGCCCAAGGAGGACATTGCCATCCCTGCCCAAGAGCACACGATCGAGCTCCGAAGCTCCTATACGCGCAAGCGCACCACGGCGACCCTGTCCTCGGTGCAGCAGCACATCCTCGGCAGCGACACAGGCGGTGGAATCGACCTCGGAGGCGAAGACATCCTGCCCCGGCATGCCCGCCTGGCCGTGGACGCGAGTGGGCCGAGCGTCGAGCCGATCGGGGAGGCGCCCGTCGCCCTGAACGGTCGGCCGGTCACCTCCTCCACGCGCCTGAACGACGGCGATTGGCTGGCCCTGGGCGCCAGCCTCTTTCAGATCCACTTCCTCGCCGGTGAACAACCGGAAGCAGCGACTCTCCGGCTTTCCGAGCCCGCCCCGGCACCCGCCAACGCGAGCGACGCCACCGGCATCGTAACCATCGGCCGCTCTCCGCACTGCGACCACGCCATCGACTCGCCCCTGGTCTCCCGCGAGCATGCCCGCCTGGTCTGCGATTTGAGCGGTATCGTGCTCGAGGACCTCAACAGCACAAACGGCACCTTCATCAACGGACAACGGCTGGTCGGGCAGGCGCGATTGCATCCCGGCGATCGCGTCGCCATCGCAACCTTTGCCTTTGTCTTCACCGGCGAGGCCCTGGATCCCGTCGATACGGCGGGGCGAGTCCGCGTCGAGGTGCGCGGCCTCTACAAGGCGGTCCTGGATCGATCCGCGGGTCAGGCGAAGCGCCTGCTGGACCAGATCAGCCTGGTTTTCGAGCCGGGCGAGTTCGTGGTGATCTTCGGGACCAGCGGCTCCGGCAAGTCCACCCTGCTCGACGCCCTCAACGGCCGGCGGCCGCCCACGGGCGGGCAGGTGCTCTATAACGGCACCGATCTCTATGCGGCCTTCGATCTCTTCCGTTCCGCCATCGGTTATGTACCGCAGCAGGACATCGTCCACCGCAAAATCCGCGTGGAGCGCGCGCTCCATTATACCGCCGAGCTACGCCTGCCGCCGGACACCACGGACGCAGAGATCGACGCCCATATCCGCCGCGTGCTCGACAAGGTCGGACTCAGCGACAAGGCCAGGTTGCCGATTGACACACCCGCGCCCCTGAGCGGCGGTCAACTCAAACGGGTGAGCCTCGCGGTAGAGCTCGTGGCCAACCCCAATATCCTGTTCCTGGACGAGGTCACCAGCGGGCTGGACGCCGGCACCGACAAGCGGATGATGCGCCTGTTCGCCGATCTCGCGGCCGACCAAAAGACGGTGATCTGCGTCACCCACACCCTGGAGAACATCGACGCTTGCCACCTCGTGGTGCTCCTTCATCGAGGGAAGCTGGTCTACTTCGGCCCGCCGCTCGAGGCCCCAAAGTTCTTCGGTATCGCCCGGCTCTCCGATGTCTACGAGCTACTAGAATCCGAACCCGCCGAGTACTGGGCAGACAAGTTTCTCGCCTCCCCCTACTATAAAACCTATGTCACCGAGCGCCTTACCGACAACGCCGCTCCGACCCAAGCGCCCGGTCCGGCGGAGGCCCCGGCCAAGAGCCATAGACGCTGGTTCGACGGGTCGCAGGCGGGGACCTTGATGCGGCGCTACCTGGACTTGATCGTCTCGGATCGACGCAATCTCGCGATCTTGCTGCTTCAGGCACCGCTCATCGCCGTCATGATCGGGCTGGTCTTCAGCACCGACGGCCCCCTGCCGGCGCGGGCTGCCGCCGAAGCTCAGATTTCGTTTATTTTGGTGCTGTCCGCGATCTGGTTCGGCTGCCTCAATTCGGCCCGGGAGTTGGTGAAAGAGCTGCCGATCTACCTGCGCGAGCGCTCGGTGAATCTCGGCATCGCGCCTTATCTTACCAGCAAGGTCCTGCCGCTCGCCGCGCTTTGCGCGCTGCAGTGCGTGATGTTGCTCGCCATCGTCTCGGCCCTGCTGTCGCTGCCGGGCAGCTTTCTGGATCGAGTCGTGTCCCTGTTTCTGGCCGGGATGGCCGCGACAGCCATGGGACTCGCCGTCAGCGCCTTCGTCGATTCCAACGACAAAGCCGTGGCCATGGTACCGATCCTCCTCATTCCGCAGGTCATCCTCTCGAACGCGGTGGTGCGCCTGGGCGATGCCGGCTTGCTCGTCGCCAAGGGGACGATGATCTCCTTTTGGTCCCTGGACGCGATGAAGGCGACCTTGAGCCCGGAGACACTCAGCGCGAAGGATGCCACCGGCCAACTGATCGTGCCTCTTTCCGGGCAGTTTTCGCACGACTTAACGATGGTCGCGGTGTTAGGATTGGTTTTCTTGATCGTTGCGTCGGTCGGGCTCAAACTGAAAGACAGGAAACCATAATGCCCCCGTGGGGCGGAGGCCGCGAATGAGCGCCGTGGAACCGGTCGTGCACATCTGCCCGAAGTGCAATACGGCCAATCAGAGGGATTATCTCAGTCAACACGAGTACCGCTGCACGAAGTGCGGTTTCGAGTTGGCCCACCTTGACATCGCCGGGAACGGCTCGGTACGCGGGATCTTCGGTTGGCTGCGTGCCGTTGGCGACACGGTCCAGGATCGCTACCGGGTCCAAGCGGTTCTCGGCCGTGGCGGTTTCGGCGCGACCTACCTGATTGAAGATCTGCGATTGAACGGCAAGCGGCGGGCGCTCAAGGAAGTTCCGGAGTTGCTGTTCGATGAGTACGAGACAACGCTCTTAAGCCAGCTCAACCATCCTTCGATCCCGGACATCATCGACCGCTGCGTCGTTGACGGCATGGTGTACCTGGTACTCGAATTCGGCGGCAGCCGCACGCTGGCAACCGAGCGCAAACGGGCGGGCGGGCGCATTCCCCTGGCCACCTTGCTGCCGTGGATGCGTCAACTCTGTGAGGTCTTGACCTACCTCCACTCCCAAAATCCGCCCATCATCCACCGCGATCTTAAGCCGGACAATATCCTGCTGGATGAGGCCGATCGCATCATGCTCATCGATTTCGGGATTGCCAAGGAAGCCACGTCCTCGGCCATGACCCGCACCCTGGGACGCGCCGCGACGCACGGCTTTAGTCCCCCCGAACAAGTGATGGGCACCGGTACCGACGAGCGTTCCGACATCTATGCCTTGGGCGCGACCCTCTACGCCCTGCTGACGGGCACGAGCCCGCCGGCGGCCCATGAGCGCGTCGCGGGCAGGCCGCTCCAGCCACCCAGCGAGATGGTGCCCGGCTTGCCGGCGCTGCTCGACGAGACGATACTTCAATCCCTCAATCTCAATGTAAACCAGCGCCACCAGTCCATCGCCGAATTCGGGCGGGTACTGGACAGTCTGGCTGGAAGGCTGGTTTCCGCCCCCCTCCTCACTTCCGAGAACTCATCTAAAACCATGATGGTGGGCAAGGTTCGAAGTCGCCCCGCGACGAAGGCCGCCAGCATCCGCATACCCACAAGCGGTCCGATCGGGGTGGCGGCACCGGCCGGGGCACCCGCGCCGGGGCATGACTGGCGGGCGCTGGCGCTGGTCGCTACCGTGATTGCCGGCGCCCTGGCCGCCGGAGGTTATTGGGTCTGGACCAGGCCAGAGCCAGCGGAGACGGCTGTCAGTATACCCGCGCCAGTGGTTCCGGACGTGAGCACGCCGGCCACTCCCACCGCGATTACTCCGGGGACCACTCAAACTTTGCCACCGCCAACGCCGGTAACGGCGCAGCCGCATTTAGAAACCACCGCGATAGCGCCCCCACAAACCCCGGCACCCCCAAGCGCGACCGCCACGGCGCCACCGAGCGGGACCTCGGCCGTGGAGATCTTGGATAAGAAATTCCAGGAAAACCTGAAAAAAGAGGCACGACCACCGCGCAAGGTCGTCGTGCGCGAGACGATTTCCACGCCGACACGTCGGCCTATACCGAAAACGGACCGCAAAAAACCGCCACCGAAGCAGGCGGAACCGGCTGCTGAGTGGAATATAATTCCTGGCGAAGCGCACAAGACCACGAACTAAAAATAGACATCAACAGCGATTAATGCTTAGGGAGGATCCGATATGAGAACGATTAACAAGAGGGGGATTATACCGAAGCTATGGATGGCCGGGTCTGCGATCCTGTCCACCTTGATCTTAACACCCTTGTTCTTTGATCCGCAGGCGGTGGCGGGAGGGGTAGGCGGTGCCGCGCCGGGCGGTTACGGCCTTAAGATCTACCGCGTGAGCTCTGATCTCTATCCCTTCGTCCAGGTTTACTTCCGCACCTTCGACCAGAAGATGCAACCGCTCGTCAATTTGAACTACATGAACATCGGGATCATGGTCAAAGGCAAGTCGTATGACCCGCGGAAACTACAGTATACCGTCCAGTCTATGCGCCAGCGGCAAGAGGCGACGCGCACCGTGTTTGTCTTGGATGCCAGCGGGTCGATGAAGGGCGCGCCTTTCATGGCCGCCGTCCGGGCAGCCGGACGTTTTATAGACAGCAAGCGGCCTCAAGACGAGGTGGCCGTGCTTGCCATACGGGACAAACCGGAGGGTTACGATATTGCCTCTCAATTCGAGCGTGACCCGGTCACGATCGCGCACCGCATGGCCGACGTCCAGGCCAACGGAACCAAGACGCGTCTCTATGACAGTATCGGGGCCGCGC
Source organism: Armatimonadota bacterium (assembly GCA_052387355.1). Lineage (GTDB taxonomy): Bacteria > Sysuimicrobiota > Sysuimicrobiia > Sysuimicrobiales > Humicultoraceae > JBQTJG01. The sequence goes on from JBQTJG010000497.1 coordinate 5,300, forward strand.
TACAGATGTGCGGCATGGCGGCCCAGGGATCCGACGTCGCGCCCGGCCCGTCCAACTATATCGTGTCCTGCTCCATTGTGGTGTTCTCCGACGGCTTCGATGAGGGCAGCGCCCTGTCGCGGGAGGAACTGAACGCCCGGATCACAAACCTGGATATCCCGATCCCGGTGTATTCCCTGGCATACTCTCATATCCCGAAGTACAAAGAGCACTTCAAGAACCTCGAGTCCATCTCCAAGAATTCCTTTGGGATTTACTACCTGCTCGGCGATACGGTGGATCGCATGCAACAGATCGTGGAGGAGATCCTGAATATCATACTGAGCGATTACGTGGCGACTTTCCGTGCCTATCTTGAGATTGACGGTGACGACCACAACTTTAAGCTGGGCGTGGAATACCCCTCGGGCAGCGGTAAATACACCTATCAAGGCTCGCGCTTCGAGGCCATTGAAGTTCCCCCGGCCCCGTCCTTGCAAGCGATCATGGCGCAACTCGGCCAGTCCATCCCGGCGCTACCGGAGGGACAACTCCCTTACTTCGACAAGCCGGCCGCCGCCGGTGCGCCCGCGGGCGCTCGTGCCGAGTGACGTATCGATCTAAACGTAACGACTGCAAAAGAGGTTTATTATGTTGTCAGCACCGAATCTGAGAGTCACCGGTCTAGCGTTGTGTTGCGGGGTCATGGCCGGTTGTGCCACCAACCAGGGCAATGAACAACTGTTCGGGGCCGGGCTCGGGACGGCCTTGGGTTGCGGGATCGGCTATGCCATCGGTGGGGCCCAAGGGTGCGCGATCGGTAGCGCGCTGGGCGCCGCGGCCGGCTGGGGCGTCGTCGCTCAGTATCAGGCTACGCAGGTCCGCTCCGTGGCACAAGACCAACAGCTTTATGGTTTGACTGAGCCCGTCAGCAGCACCCAAGTCCAGATCCGCAAGGGGACCTCCGCCCCCAGCACGGTCAGACCCGGCGACACCGTGAAGGTGGCGACGGACTACTCGCTGATGATGCCGCCGTCCCTGGCCGCTCCAGGCGCCGATGTGGA
>JBQTJG010000498.1:0-3955 GCA_052387355.1 Armatimonadota bacterium
CCGATGTGGCGACCTGCCTGGCCGTCACACCGAGGGCGGAAGCCTTCACCGGGTCGACCTGGACGTTGAACTCCTCGGCGCTCTCTTCGCGGCTCACCTGCACATCGGTGACGTTGGGGACGCCTTCCAGCACCCCGCGCAGCCGTCGCGCGGCGGCGTTGCCGACTTCTAGGTCGTAGCCGCGGATGTCGACGCTGATCGGATCGGGCGAGCGGAAGAAGAACAGCGAGGACAGCGGCCTGTAGATGATCGTCGCGCCTGGCACGCGCAGCCGCTGGCGCAGCGAGCTGATGACCTGCAGGGTCGGCGGAGCGGTGTGATCCAGCGTCACGCGGAAGTTGGCGGAGTGCGTGCCGGTCGCGATGAAGGTGCTCCCGACCGTCGAGAGGACGGTGGTGGCGCCGGGGACGTCGTCCATGAGCGTGCGCTCGATTCGCCGTGCCCATTGATCCGTCACTTGAAGGGTGGTCCCCCGGGGCTGCTGGACGATGACGAAGAACTCGTGCTCGTCGGATGCAGGGAACGTCTCACGCCCGATCCGCGGGAAGAGCGTGAATCCGACGATCGTCAGGATCACCGCAACCGCGGAAACCAGGTACGGCCTCCGCATGACCGCGACCAGGACGATGCGGTAGCCGTCCTCGACGCGAAGGAAGCCGCGCTCGCCAAGGTCCGCGAGATGCCCAAGCCAGCCCCGGCCGTGTCCGATGCGGAGCCAGCGGGCGCACAATGTTGGTGTGAGTGTAAACGACACGAGCAGCGAGCATAGAAGCGAGAACGTCACGATGTAGGCTAACGGTTGGAACATCACGCTGGCGATGCCGGTCGTGAAGAACAGCGGGAGGAACACGGCGATAGTCGTCAGCGTGCTGGCAACGACGGCGGTGCCAACCTGCGCCGTAGCCTGGTCGGCGGCGACCAGGGCCGGCCGTCCCTCTTCCCGAAACCGGAAGATATTCTCCAGCACGACGATCGCATCGTCTACGAGCATGCCGATCGCCAGCGCCAGACCGCCGAAGGTCATGAGATTCAACGTGAGGCCGCCCCAGAACATCATGAGGAAGGTGGCGAGGATCGACGTCGGAATGGCGGTGGAGATGATCAGGGTGCTGCTGAGGTTGCGCAGGAAGATCAGCAGGACGATCACGGTCAGGACCGCGCCGATCATCGCGGCCTCGCGCACGCTCCCGATGGAGCGCCGGATGAACCTGCTCCCGTCGGCCACCGTGATCAGGCGGGCCTGGGGGAACTGCTCATTCAACTGCTCGACGACGCCAAAGACACTCTGAGCGACCGTCACGGTATTGGTGCCGGACTGTTTGGTGATGGAGATCAGAATCGCGGGGCGGCCGTTGATGCGGACGAGCGACGTAGCGTCGGCCAGGCCGTCTTCGACGTTGGCTACGTCTGAAACGCGGACGGGAAGCCCCGTTCGGTTGGTGATGATGGTCTGGGAGATCTCGCTCACCGACTTGAACCGACCAACCGTCCGGACGATGCGACGCTGCGACGCCACATGCACATCGCCGCCCGGCTCGGCCACGCTCTCGGCTTGGAGCGCGCTCATGACCTCCCGATCGGACAGCCCGAACGCCTCGAGACGCTGCCGGTCGAGGTTCACCAGAATCCGCCGCGCACGCGCGCCGCGCACGTCCACTTGACCGACACCCTCGACCTGCTCGAGGCGCGGCTTGAAGTCATTCTCCGCGATGTCGCGTTGCGTGGTGAGGTCGCCCTGACCCTCGATTCCGAGCAAGACGATCGGAAACGTGTTGGGATCGAACTTCGTGATCCGAGGCGTGTCGGCGCCGTCGGGCAGCGCGCTCCGGATGCGGTCGACTGCCGGTCGGACGTCGTTCGCAGCCGCGTCCAGGTCCCTGCCCCAGTCGAACTGAAGCGTCACGTTGCTGCGGCCCTCGTTGGAGGTCGACCGGATCTCCTTGACGCCGGGCACCGTGCTGAGCGCGTTCTCGATCAGGATCGTGACCTCGCGCTCGACTTCCTGCGGGCCGGCGCCTTCGTAATCGGTCGTGATTGAAAGTGTCGGGAACGAGATGTCGGGGAGGAGGTCGACCGGCAGGCGGCCGAAAGCGATGACGCCGAGGAAGATCATCGCCATGAAGAACATCACGGTCGTGACGGGCCTGGCGATGGCGGCGCGTGACAGTGGCATCGCGTTACCTCCCTGGGTTGGCTGACGGGGCCGGGCGTGGTGAGCCAGGAGCGCCGGGGCGTCCCTGGCCGTCGCCGGTCCCCGGTTGCCCTGCGCCAGGACCGCCGGACGAGGTCCGCACCTTTATGCCGTCGCGGAGGCCCAGTTGGCCGGCGGTGACGATGACCTCGCCGGCCGCGAGCCCCTCGACGATCTCTGAACGACCGCCTTCGATGTACCCGACCTTGACCGCGCGTTCCGCCACCGTCGCGTCCTTTGGGTTGAGGACGAATACGATAGTGGCAGTCCCCCGGCGGACGACGGCGTCGGTTGAGATGAGGATGGCCTGGCGCGTGTCGAAGACGATTGTAGCGCGTGCGAACATCCCGGGCCGGAGCGCCAGGTCTGCATTCGGTACGACGACGACCAGGCGGGTGCTGCGCGATGCCGCGTCGAGCGCCGGGGCCATCCGCGCGATCTTGCCTTCAAAGAGGCGTTCGGGCAGCGCGTCTACGGTGAGCTTGACCGCGCTGGTCTGGCGTAACCGGGACATGTCGGTCTCGGGCAAGGGCACGTGCACCTCGATCGGCCGGATCGTCACGACTGTCGCCACGACGGTCTGGCTCGAGATCACGGCGCCGGATTCGACATTCAGGCGCGTCACCACCCCGGCGATCGGCGAGGTGATGCGCAACTCCCGCAGTCGTGCGCGCGCCTGCGCCACCGCTACCTCAGCCTGCCGGACCTGAGCGGCCTGCGCCTCGATATCCTCGGCGCGCGGGCCATGTTTAATCAGCGCAACTTGCTCTTTGGCCGCCCGGACGCGCGCGCGCGCCAACTCGACGTCTGCCTGCACCCGATCGACGTCAGTTTGGGCTCGGTCCACGGCCGCCCGGGCGATGAGTCCTTCGGCGAACAACTGCTGAGTGCGTGCGAGTTCACGTCTGGCCTGCGCCAGCGCCACTTCCGCCTGGGCGACGCTGGCTTCGGCTTGCGACACATTCGCCTCGGCCTGCGCCACTTCAGGAGAGCGCGGCGCGGCCTTGATCTGCGCCAGGCGGGCTCGTTGCACCTGGACGGCCGCGTCCGCCTGCCGGACCGCGAGCACGAGCTCGGGATCGTCGATGCGACACCAGGCTGCCTGCGCCGACGAACGAGCCTTCCTTGACGAGCACGGCACCGAGGCGGCCGGCGATGCGTGAGATCACGTCGGCTGTGGCCGAAGCGCGTACTTCACCTGGAAAACTGCTCTGTTCAACGAGGAGCGTCGGATCCACGACCGTCGTCCTGACCAATGGCGCTGGTCGCTGGGGCGGCGGCGTGGCCTCTTTGGCGGTGGGGCGCTTCCCAACCCACTGCATCAGGCCGATGACGATCACCGCAAGGACCGCCAGGATCAGGACTGGGCGTAGCTTGGGACGGAGCACACGCATCAAGGCATCACCTGGAACTCAAAAACGTATGCGCGCGGACCGAGTTGACGGTTCCCGGGCAGCGCGGCCGGCGGGTAACGTGACCATTTCGTCCGCAGAGCGGTCTCCTCCTCCAGGACCGGGACCGTCGGTTGTGGCCGCAACGTCCTCACCTTGACCCCCCGGGCGCCGTTCCGACGTTGCCCGTTGCGGCGCCCTAGTGATACGATACCCCAGACTTCGATGATGGAGTCTCTATCTTCCCACCCATCTTCTGACCGCCAGGCGGCCGCCGGGGCCGCTCAGGCTGAGCGATTGCGACGGGCCGCAGTGACGATCCGCCGTCTGGCCGGGCGTCTGACCTATCATCCGGCGACCGGCCGGCGACCTC
>JBQTJG010000499.1:0-17034 GCA_052387355.1 Armatimonadota bacterium
ACCCGGTACGCGACACCTTCTGGTCCCAGATCCTTGAGCGGGACGCTCGTGCGTGCGGCGCGAGCACCGTCGCCGTCGCCGGCAAGCGCGACGGCATAGAGCAGGAACATCCTGGTGTTCGGCCGGGCCGTCTTCGCCATCTCCAGGGCCGCCGTCGCGGCGTTCTTCACCACGCTGTCCCTGACCTCAAAGCCTGCAGTCCGCGCGCTTGTCAGGCCGTAGAGGACGTAGGCGGTCATCCACGGATCGTCGTCATCAAACTCCCACCAGCCCCAACCACCGCTCTCGTGCTGGAATCGATAGAGCCGCGTCACACCGTCTCTCACCATCTGGCGGATGGCCGCGGCGCTGGCTGGATCGCTCGCCCCATGTGCCCGCAGGGCTTGCTGTACCAGCACGGTTGGGAGGAACCGGCTCATGGTCTGCTCGACACAGCCATACGGGAACCCAAGCAGGTAGTCCAGCGCGCCCACGATGGAACTCGTGATGGATGGCGTTATGCGGACGCTCAGCCGGGTGGCGTCCGGGATAGCCGCCGGATCGAGCCGCAGCGTCTCGGTGCTGGGCCTTTCCGCCGTGACATCGCCGGCGACACCGGCGAGCTCCACGCGGCCATGCGGTTGGACCGGCACGGAGAGTTCCACGCCGTCCGTGTATTGGCGCCGGTCGGAGCCGGAGGTCTGCGCCGTCACCCGGATCCTGGCCGGGCCGGTCGGCCCGGCGGTCACGGGCACCTCGATCCGCTCGACCTTCCGCGGCGCCACAACCAGCGTCAGCGTGTCCTGTCCTTCGATCTTGAGACCATCAACTTGCAGCCTGATCGTCGTCTGCTGCGGGGAGTCGGTTTCGTTGTGCACGAGCACGAGGATGCGGGACCGGTCGCGCTGCGTGAACAGGCGCGGCGTCTCGACGCGCACGAAGAAGTCCTTCGAGGCGATAACGGTGTGGGTCGCGCGCCCCACCCTGGTCTTGGTCGTATGTGCGACTGCTGTGGCCCGCCAGGTCGTCAGGTTATCGGGCAACTCGACGGCAACCGTGGCCCTTCCCTGAGCATCGGTGCGGAGCGCGGGCGCCCAGAAGGCGGTGTCCACGAACCGCCTGCGGATATTGATCTGAGCCGCGGCCTTGTCCGCATCTCCCAGGTACCGCAATTCGTTCGAGAAGCTCGTCCGGACCATGTTCCAGCGCCGAGGATAGAACGCGTTCCGCAACGCCTTCGGGTCGTCTTCCTGCAGCGCGTAGATTGACTCGTCCACCACGCCCAGCGAGAACTCAGCCGGCAAGGGTCTTCCCTGTGCGTCGGTCGTCTCCACGGCGTACGTGACCTTTTCCCCGGGGCCGTACCGCGACCGGTCTGACCTGATGCTGACCTTTACCTCCGTCTGGGGTATCGCCACGCTTAGCGTGAGATCGCTGGTCGCCAGCCGCTTGTCCTTGACGTAGAGCGCCGACAGGAACACGTTCCGGCCGTAGGCGCCGAGGATCGGGACGCTCACCACGGTGCTGCGCTGTGTGATCGGGACGGTTATCGCGCGATAGACCTTCGCACCTTCGACAGTTAACAGCACAGTCTGGCCCACCCTGTCGGTGTTGATCAGGACCCGCGCCGTCTCGCCCTGGCGATATCGCCGCCTGTCGCTCAACAGGGATAGCCGCGCGTACTTCATCCCCAGGTCGGAGGTGGTTCCCTCGGCCGCCCAGACGAAGTCGCTCGCTCGGATCTCGCGGCCCTTGGAATCCGTGGCCCGCGCGACCAGACGCACGTAACCGCCGCGAGGAAGCGTGACTGCGACTGTGGCAGTACCGTCGGGTCCGGTAACCGTCGCTTGCCCGCCGGCGGACAACGAGGCGTACTCCCGGTTCTTGGAGTTCCAGACGAGATAATTGGCCTCGAGCGTGACCTTCTGGTTGGGAACAGGGTGTCCCTCATAGTCCCTGGCCACCAGACGAACCCGCGTGGGCTTGCCCGGCGCCACGACATGTCCATCTGTGATCGCCACCAAACGGAAGCCGCCGGCCACTACCTCGACAATCTCCTCGGCGGACGCCTCGCGGCCGGAGGCGTCGGTGACGGTGGCCTGGACAGTGAAGATCTGATCCTGCGGTGAATCCGGCTCAGTCGGGACGTCCGCTGAGAACGTCAGAACCGCTTTGCCGCTTTCGTCGAGCTGGACCTTGCCCTCCGCTACGGTCCGACCATCGCCGCTGTAGGAGATCGACGAGTCCGCCTCGTCGTCGGGCTCGACGCCTTCGCGCGCAAGGTAGGCTGACGCCCAATCGGGCGAGCGGTAGACGAGATACGAGACGCTGCCACCGGCAACCGGGGCGCCAAAGAAGAACTGCGCCGAGACGTTCATCTTGACCGTGTCCCCGGTGGTGTAGCGGGGCTTCTCGGGCGCGACCGTCACTGTGAACTCTGGCTTGCGGTAGGAGGCAATGACGATGTCGTGCGTCGAGGTGGTTGCCCCGGCCGACAGGGACATCCCATACGTGCCGGTCGGCGCTTCGGGGCTGAGATCGAACTGACCGTGAAACGACCCGAAGGCGTTCGTCTTCCTCTGCTCTCGAAACACCAGGTCGCCGCCGGGATCACGTACCTCGACGGTGACCGCCTGGCTTGCCGGCACGAGGTACTCGATCTCCCGGGCGGTCTTCCGGCGGGCGAGGCCCTTGTAGTAGATCCGCTGGCCCGGTCTGTAGATGGGCCGCTCAGTATAGGCAAACAGCACGAACTCGCCGCCGTCTTCGAAACGATAATCCGTGCCGGCCACCACCGCCTCGTCGTTCCCCCGCCGCGCGACCGCCACCAGATGGAACTCGCCCTCAGTTTCCGGCAGCGTGAACCGGGCGATGCCGTCTGCACCTGTGCGTCGCCGTCCGAGTGCCTGGCCCTGGCGATGCAGGCTGACCACACTGCCAGGGGCGGGGACACCGGTCTGGACATCCGCCACGTACGCCAGCAACTCGCCGGGCGAGCGCTTGAGCACCAGCGCAGTATCCGTCACCAGCATCCAGGTCGAGATCGTGGTCCTGGCATACCGGGCCTCTACGAGATAGAGGCCGACGCCCGGCCTCCCCACCTCGATGCGCTTGGTGTAGAAGCCTTCCGCCCCGGCTTCCACGATCCTGAGGTCGCGCTCCCAGAGGAGTTGCGGGGCAGCGCCGGACCGGGGCTTCAACAACGCATCCGGCAGCGCCATCGGAGGCTCCCAATCGTTGCCGATCCGGTCCAGCGCTCTTGCCGCGAGCGGATCCTTGAGCACCGCGGACAGGCGTGTCCGATAGATCCGCACGTGGATGGCTCGTTGGGGCGCTGGCGCCGTGCTGTCCACGTATCCGCGGACCGGCAGGATCACCCTTTCCGCGGTCGCAAACAGGCGTTGCGGTCCGACCACTTGCAGTTGGGGTCGTGCCGTGTTGAGCTCGAGCCGCACGGTCGCCGTACGACCTTCGTCCACAGTCAGATCTGCGTACGCTACCGTGTAGGTATCGAGGTAGGCCGAGACCTGATAGAGACCCGCGGGGACGTGCGCCAGAGAGAACCGTCCATTCTCTCTGGTCTGCGCGTAGAGCAGGAGCCGCTTTGCCACGCCTTCTGTCTCAGCGGGCGTCAGGATGATCTGCGCCCCGGCGATGGGAGTACGCTCGCCGATGCGGACCACCTCGCCCTGCACCCGGCCCACGGGCGTCTGCTCGGCCAGCGCAAAAGCGAGAGCTCCGGCGATCAGGACCGCGGCGGCCAGCACGCTGGCAGATCGCGGCCGGAGTCCGAAGATGACGCGCGCCAGTGGGGGCAGTGGCGCCGGCTGGAATGAGGGTTCTTGCGTTCCCTTCACGGTTTGGCTCCTTCCCGAGACTCCGGGTGTTGAGACTCCCGTGCAACCGGAGGACCTCCACGCCTGCGCAGCCAGCCGACCACGCGCCCGCCATAGTCTGCGACGGCGATGGCGATCACCACAATGGCCAGCAACCACAGCAGGATACGGATTCTCTCTTCGCGTGTCAGCGCGGCCGCGAGGAGAAAATGGTGGGCCCACTGTACGAGTGGGAGCGCCACAGCCAGGGCAAGCAGCGCGCTCAGCCTGACCTGCGGGTAGATCGCGGTGGCCAGCGCCAGACCCGCCAGCAGCCCGAGCGCTGCCCGGGCGCCCCAGAGCACGAGCAGGGCGGCCGGGACCGCCGCAGCGATCACGATGATGAGGGCCAGGCGGGTCAGTTGAGCGGCCGGAGAGGGGGGATCAGCACCGGACGACAGCAGTCGGGTCAACAGGATCGGCACGAACGCCCCGGCGAGAATGGTGAAGATGGCGAAATGATCGGTCAGCGCTGCGCCCCCAAGATCGTCCTGGAAGCGTTGCGTAAAGAGTCTGTACAAGAGGAGGATGATGCCCAGGAAGAGCATGGGCGCGAGACGGTGGAGCAGAGATCCCGCGCGTGGGAGCATCGCCCCGGCAACCAGCCAGCCGCCCAGGAGCATCACGCCGATGCCGTATCCCGTCAGCAGGTAGAATGCCGCGACGACCGCGCCGACCGCCATGAGCACTGATACCACATGCCTCACCGACGGAGTGTCGGACCCTATTGCGGATCCGAGAGCCGCTTGTCCGCCTTCTGGATCTGCAGCCAGCCACCACAGCACCAGACCCATGATCAGGCCGGCGCCCAGAGCCAGGAGGAATCGCGGCTGACCGAGGACTCTCGCCGAGAGCATTTGGGCCAGTCCCGCAAGCAGCGCCGCGGCCAGCAGAACGCGCCAGCCGAACCGGAAGGCCGACGGCGTCCCAGGGTCCCCCGAGGCGCGCGTGCGGCCCCCCGCGGCGCGGCTGCCTGGTGAGCCCAGCCGTCCTGTCAGGAGAATCATGAACGGCACGCCCGCCGCCAGCGCGATCGCCGCGCCGCCCCATCTGGCGGTCTGAGGACCAGCGAGATCGCGGTAGTGCCCGAGGGCGGCGACGGCACAGAGCGTGACGGCGAAGCCGATCCCAGCAATCACTGCAGCAGACTGGACAGGCCAGCCAGTCGATTGCTTCCCAGTATCCCGACCCTCGGTACTGCCCAGGCCGAGATAGGTCATGAGCCCGATGAGGAGCCAGCCGCCGGCAATGCCGGCGAGCGTGTCGATGATGGTCGGCCGCATCCAGAGGAATGCGGCAGCTACGGCGGCTACTGCAAGAAACGCTGGAGCGGTCACCGCGGCCGTCCCGCGGAACGTCTCTAGATCGCTGCGGAGCGCCGTGAGCACCCAACCAGCCAGCAGCGCGGCCAGCCCGCCGATCACGACGCCCTGTCCCCACCCTTGTGCAGCAGGCCATAGGGCGCGGCCGGGCACACTCACAGCCGCGACCAGGACGAGCAGCCCACCTGCCGCGAGTGGGAACGCCGGCGCAATCCCGGGGCCTCGTTCTCCTGGCCCCGATCGCGTCAACAGGAATCCGATCAGCCAGCCGAGCGATCCGAGCGCGAGCGCACCTAACAGGAGGCTACGGTCCATTTGGAGCCCGCCTACGCGACCCGCGAACGGCGCGCATCACAAGAACTTCCCCGATTCAGCCCGCAGATCCTTTCCAAATCTGATGTCCGAATCTATCGGCGTCCATACACTGCTGAGGAGGGCGAAGGCGTAGCCTGAGCCCGGTTGGGCACATCCCGTGTTGTTAAATGCGGGGTCGCAATTGGGGTGGAAATCCGCTCATGCGGTAGAGGGTGGCGGAGGAGGTGGGATTTGAACCCACGAGGCAGTTTCCCGCCCAATGGTTTTCGAGACCATCCGGGTACCGGGCTCCCGAACTCCTCCGGTGCAGAATGCTATCACGCTGGGAAGCGGGTGAACAGGCAGGAAGGCATCTTCGGATCGGGAGCAGAAGACCTGAAATTCGCGGAAGGAGACAAGCTATGAAACAAACGGCCTGGGTGGTTGCAGGTGTCGTACTGGCATTCGCGGCACTCGTAGGCGCGGCGCTGGTGGGCGGCGCGCTCGGGTTTGTAGCCGGCGCCACCGGCGGATTTGCAGGCGGCGGGGGCGGCCCCGGCGGCTCTGAGCATGTTCTCGACGGCCAGGGTCCAGACAAGATCGCCGTCATCCCAATCGTGGGTCCGATCACACGGGAAGGATCGGACTTCTTACCGATCTTCGGCTCCGGGGCATCGAGCCGGTGGATCGTGCGGCAGCTTGACCGCGCCCAGCACGACGATGCCGTCAAAGCCGTCATTCTCGAATTGGACACACCGGGGGGGTCGGTTGTTGCGAGCGACGAGGTACACCAGAAGCTTGGCGTTCTTCGACGGGCGGGCAAGCCGATCGTGGCGCTGATGACGGAAACCGCGGCCTCGGGTGGTTACTATATCGCAGCGGGCGCCCACCAGATCATCGCGGACCCCAGCACGATCACCGGCAGCATCGGCGTGATCGTGGCGCTGCTGAACGTGCAGGACCTGAACCGGAAGATCGGCATCCGAACGCTCGTCTTCAAGAGCGGCGCCTTCAAAGACATCGGCAACCCGGACCGGCCGACGACCCCGCAGGAAGCCGCGATCTTCCAGCGGCTCGTCAATGAAGCATACAGCCGGTTCGTGGATATCGTCGCGCAAGGGCGCCGGATGGATCGCGCAAAGGTGCGGCGGCTGGCCGATGGCCGCATCTACACCGGGCAGCAGGCGCTGCGCCTGGGCCTCGTCGACAGTCTGGGGCACTTGCCCGAGGCGATCGCCGCGGCGAAGAAGCGCGCCGGGCTGACCGACGCTCAGGTGATCGAGTACGGTACCGATGGAATCCTGAGGTCGCTGCTGGGTTCCGGCATGCGGCGGATACGATTCTGGCGGGGACCGGGAGATGCTTCCCCGAGGGCGCAGGAACCGTTCAGCGTACAGTACCTGATGGTGCCGTGAGGACGCCGCACAGACGAAGGATTCCCATTCTACTGGCGGTCCTTGTCCTGGTCGCTGTTACCGCCGCGGCCGTCTATTTCGTCCTGCCGCGCGCGCGCTCCAACGACGGGCAGATCGAGGGCTCGGGGACGATCGAAGCGACACAGGTCGACGTGGCGCCCCAGGTGGCCGGCCGCGTGATCGCGCTCCGTGTGCGCGAGGGGGAACAGGTGAAGGCCGGCCAGGTTGTGGTCGAGCTCGATCATGAGACGTCAGACGCCCAGGTGGCGCAGGCGCAGGCGGCCGTGGCCGCGGCTGAGGCGCGTCTCGCCCAGGCGCAGGTCGCCCTTACGATTCAGCAGGCGCAGGCTGCGGCAGCGGTCGATCAGGCGCGCGCGGCAGTCGACGCCAGCCGCACCCGCGTTCCCCAGGCCGATGAGAGCGTCGAGTTGCAGGCTGCGACCGTCGCCGCGCAGGTCGAACAGGCGCGTGCGCAGGTCCGCGCCGCGACGGCCTCGCTTGCCGCGACCGAAGCGAGCCTGCGCGCCGCCGAGGCGACGCTGCGGGTGGCTGAAGCCAATCTTGTCAACACCCAGGCCGACGTGGTGCGCCTGGAGAGTCTGTACCGTGATGGCGCGGTCGCGGCCCAACAGCGTGATGCAGGGCGGACCGCGCTCGCCAGCGCAGCAGCTCAGCGGGATGGCGCCCGCGCCCAACGCGACGCAGCCAGGGCGCAGCGTCAAGTAGCCGGGGCGGCGTTAAACCAGGCGAAGGCGGCGCTGAACGCCGCGCTTGCCAATCGCCGCACGGTGCCCATCCGCCGCCACGATGCCGACGCCTCGCGCGCGCAGGTCGAGCAGGCGCAAGCCGCGCTTCGCAGCGCGCAGTCGGCCGCGGGCCTTGTGATCCAGAGGGCGCGCGAGGTGGACGCCGCCCGTGCCGCCGTGGAACAGGCGGGCGCGGCCTTGCGTCTCGCCGGGACTGTGCGCGGGCACGCGGTGGTGCGCGCACCGATCGCCGGCGTCGTCGTCTCGCGCAGCATCGAGGTCGGCGATCTGGTCACCGTGGGGACTCCGATGCTGACCGTGGCCGACCTCACCCGGGTCTATCTCCGCATCTTCGTGGCGGAGACCGACCTGGGTCTGGTGAAACTGGGCCAGCCCGTGGAGGTCAGGATCGACGCCTTCCCTCGCCGAGTATTCCAGGGGTCAGTGCAACAGATCAGCAGCCGCGCGGAGTTCACGCCCGGGAACGTTCAGACCAGAGAAGAACGGGCCAACCTCGTCTTCGCCGTACGGGTCGCGCTTCCCAACCCGGAAGGGATTCTGAAGCCGGGGCTGCCGGCCGACGCCATCATCCTCACGGAGACCAGCGTGCAGCGCTGATGGTTGGACAGCACAACGATGCCGCGGCCGTTCGGTGCGTCGGGCTGACTCGGCGCTTTGCAGCCCTGGTCGCCGTGGACGGCCTCGACCTTGAGGTTCATCGTGGGGAGATCTTCGCGCTGGTCGGGCCCGACGGCGCGGGCAAGACCACGCTCATCCGCATGCTCTGCGGCGCGCTCGTGCCTGATGCCGGCGACGCTGTCGTGGCCGGTCGCGATGTGGTGCGCGATCCTGAAGGCGTCAAGGCTCGCATCGGGTACATGCCGCAGCGCTTCAGCCTGTACGGCGACCTCTCGGTCATGGAGAACTTGCGTCTGTACGCCGATATCTATCTGGTGCCCCGCAGAGAATTCAGGCCGCGCGCCGACCGTCTGCTCACAGACTTTCGTCTTTCGACGTTCAGCGGCCGGCTGGCCCGATTACTATCTGGCGGCATGAAGCAGAAGCTTGCGCTCGCCTGCACGTTGATCCACGAACCCGAGGTGCTGCTGCTCGACGAACCGACGACCGGCGTCGATCCTGTCTCCCGCCGGCAGTTCTGGCGTATCCTCTATGGCCTCAACCGCCAGGAGATCACGGTCTTCGTGAGCACGCCCTACATGGACGAAGCGGAGCGCGCGTCTCGCATCGGCCTGATGGACCACGGGCGCCTCATCGCGCTGGGCGATCCGGCCTCGCTGAAGGCGGGAATGGATGGGGAGATCCTGGAGGTTGTCGCCGATCCTCAAGGAGAGGCGAAACGGGCGCTGCGCGACGATCCGGTGGTACGGAGCCTTGAGGTCTTCGGCGATCGCCTGCACATCCTGGTCCCCTCGGCAGCCGCGGCGCAGGGATTGATGGCGATGCTCGAGCGCCGGGGTGTCACGGTGTCCGGGATTCGTCAGATTCCGCCATCCCTGGAAGATGTCTTCGTCTCACGGCTGGGCGTCCGACGCGCATGATGGAATACTCAGTCCGGGCCGACGGGCTCACACGAAAGTTCGGACACTTCACCGCCGTCGATCATGTCTCGTTCGAAATCCGTCCCGGCGAGGTCTGGGGCTTCCTGGGCCCCAACGGCGCAGGCAAGTCTACGACGATCCGCATGCTCTGCGGAATCCTCGATCCGACCGAGGGCAGCGCTCAGGTGCTGGGATTCGACGTGCGTCGCCATCCCGAGGAGATCAAGGCGCGCATCGGTTACATGTCCCAGCGATTCTCTCTGTATCCAGATTTGACCGTGCGCGAGAACCTGGAATTCTACGCCGGAATCTACGGGCTGAGCCAGGCGACCTTCAGCGCGCAGGTCGACAAGTGGTTGGAACGGTCCGGGCTCGCTGACCGCCAGCGCGATTTGACTGCGGCGCTGTCGGGCGGGTTCCGGCAGCGGCTGGCGCTGGGATGCGCGGTGCTGCACTATCCACAGATGGTGTTTCTGGATGAACCCACCGCGGGCGTCGATCCGATCTCGCGCCGCCAGTTCTGGGACCTGATCGACCGCTTCTCCGAGGAAGGCACGACGATCATGGTCACCACACATTACATGGACGAGGCAGAGCACTGTGATCGTCTGGCATTCATCTACGAGGGGCGGATCATTGCTCAGGGCACGCCGGCTGAGATCAAGCGCGAGCAGTTGTCCGGCCGGGTTGTGGAGATTCGGACGGACCGGGTGATCCAGGCCCTCGCCGCGGTCGAGGACCGCCCGGAGGTGCGGGACGCGGCGCTGCATGGCGCAGCCATTCACGCTGTTGTGGACCGGGCGGAGGAGGGGGCGCTGCTCGCCGGGTTTCTCCGGGAGCAGGGGTTCGCCGTCGAGGCCGTCGAGGCGATCGTCCCGTCGCTGGAGGATGTGTTCGTCGAACTGGTCGAAGCGCGGGAGGCAGGCGCGGCCCGTCAGGCAGGCGCGGCCCGAGAGGCAGGAGCCCCCTGAGATGAGTTGGCAGCGGCTCTGGAGCGTGATCCGCAAGGAGGTCACGCAACTGCTCAGGGACCGCCGGACGCTGGCGACGATGATCACCCTGCCGATCGTCCAGCTCGTTCTCTACGGATATCTGTCGAACGAGGTTCTGCACCAGCCCACGATTGTCTGGGATCAGTCCAACTCCACGGAGAGCCGGGAGCTGATCGCTGCCTTCGAGAACACGCGCTACTTCGCCGTCCGGGCGCGGGCCCGCAACATGCAGGAGATCGAGCGGCGCCTTGACGCCGGCCAATCGAAGATCGGTTTGGTGATTCCGCCGGACTTCGCCTCGGACATCCGTGCCGGAAGGCCCGTGCGGGTGCTGGTCGTCGTCGACGCCTCGGACGCGACGAGCGCGCGCGTGGTGCTCTCGGTGGCCGCCGGCATTGGGACCAGCATCTCCCACAATCTCGGCGTCGAGCTGCTCGAACGGCAGGGCCGGCGCCCGCCGCCGGTGCCGCTAGAGGTGCGGACCCGCGCCTGGTACAATCCAGACCTGAAGTCACAGGTGTTCATCGTGCCGGGCGTCCTGGCGGTCATTCTGCAATTCACCACGACGTTTCTCAGCGTGGCCGTCATTGTGCGCGAGCGCGAGTTGGGCACGCTCGAGCAGCTCGTGGTGACGCCGATCCAGCCGGTGGAGCTGATGCTGGGCAAAATCATTCCGCTGATCGGCCTGGGCTACGTGAACATCACGTTCATCCTACTGCTGGCCTGGCTGTGGTTCGGAGTCGCCGTGAAGGGCAGCTTGCTTCTGCTGTATGCGATGACCCTCGCGTTCTTTTTCACGTCGCTGGGGATCGGGACGCTCATCTCGACGGTGTCCAAAAACTTTCAGCAGGCGCTGCAGCTTTCGCAGATCACCCTGCTGCCGAGCATCCTGATCTCGGGATTTCTGTTTCCGCGTGAGTCTCTCCCGGTGGTGCTGCAATGGGCGGGTCTGGCGCTGCCGCTGACGTACTATATCATCGTGGTGCGGGGGATCTTGATTAAGGGCGTGGGCTTCGAGTTTCTCTGGCGGCAGATCATCCCGCTGGTGGTCCTGGCGTTGATCGTCTTTGGCATGGCGATCAGGCGCTTCCAGAAGAAGATCGATTAGGACGTATCAGGGGCGAGTGGCAAGAGGGAGGAGCCAGATGACCACGATCGCGGACATCATGACCCGCCGCCCCGTCGCGGTGAACGCGGCCGCTACCGTCACCGAGGCGCTCACGGCCATGAGGGACCGCGGCATCTCCAGCGTCCTTGTGTCTCCACCGCAGGGATCCACGGAGTATGGCATCGCGACCATGCGCGATATCATCCGGAAGATCGTGAAGGAAGGGATCGACCCGGACTCCATCCGCGTGGGTGATATTATGACCTGGCGCCTGATTACGACCCAGCCCTCCTGGACGCTCCGACAGGCGGCGGAGCTGATGGCCGGGGCAAAGGTACGCCGCCTCCCTGTTGTCGAGGGCGCTGAGATCGTGGGGCTGGTGAGCGACACCGACATCTTTACAGCCCTGGTGCCCGGCCGCGAATGGGAGTACGCGCGGCAGGTGCGCAAGGAGCGGGCTCTTCGAAGAGGCGCGCAAACAGGGACCGCAAAGACCGTGGCCGATCTGATGTCCGCTCCGATCCTCACGATCGGGCCGAGGGCGACGGTAGAGGACGCCGTGCGTAAGATGGTGGCCGCCGGGATCAGCAGCCTGCTGGTCACCGAAGACCGCGGGGGCGCGCATGGGATCGTCACGAAGCGCGACATCGTCTTGAAGGTTGCTGCGCGCGAACTCGATCCCCGCGCGGTGACCGTGGATCAGATCATGTCGAGCCCCGTGCGGACTATTGGGGTGGAGCTGACGCTGGAGGAGTGCTCGTCCCACATGGCGTCTGCCGGCATGCGTCGCTTCCCGGTGGACCGCCAGGGCGAGGTTGTCGGGATCATCAGTGACAGCGACATTCTGGCCGCCGTCGCTGCCCATCGATGGATCGGTCGCAGGCGGGGGCCAACACTCGCCATGGCTGCGGATGTCATGCGGCCTCCCAGGGACGACCGTCCGGCGAGCTCGCGAGGCGCCGTCACGCCTGAGCTGTCCATTTGGGAATGCGCGGAGCGATTTGCGCAGGCAGGGGTTCACGAGTTGTCCGTGGTTCAGGATGGACGTATCATCGGGGTCGTCAGCAAGGCCGATATTGTGCGTGCGATCGAAGAGCGAGGCGGTCTGCACTAGGGCCGGCCCGTACTCGAGGAGGAGGTCGGCCCTGTGCGTGTGACGTTCCACGGCGCCGTGCGGACCGTCACCGGCTCGTTGCATGTCGTTGAGGCCGGTGGGACACGAGTCTATCTCGAGTGCGGGCTGTACCAGGGTCGTCGTACGGATGCCTTGGAGTGGAACCGCCGCCTGCCCACGCCGGCGCGGGACGTCGACGCCGTCATTCTGTCGCACGCGCACCTCGACCACTGCGGCAATCTGCCAACCCTGGTGACGCAGGGCTTCCGCGGCCCGATCTACTGCACGCCGGCAACGCGCGACCTGACCGCACTTGTCCTGCGTGACAGCGCCAAGGTGCAGCTCCAAGATCGGGCGGTGGTCAACAGGGTTCGCGCGCGCCAGGGCGTGCCTCCGGCCGAACCGCTCTACGACCTGCGGGCCGCCGAGCGGACCATCGCCAGGCTCAAGACCGTCCCCTACGAGCGCCCCTTTCGCGTCGGCTCGATCACCGCGACCTTCTCTGACGCCGGCCATATCCTTGGATCGGCGACGGTCCTCGTCGAGGCCGAGGGCCGGCGGCTGGGGTTCACCGGGGACCTCGGGAGGCCGGATTCCCCGATCATCAAGGATCCCAACGTGCTGCCCCAGGCGGACGTGCTGCTTCTGGAATCCACGTATGGGGATCGCGATCACGAATCGATCGGCGAGGCCACGAAGCGGCTTGCGGCAGTCGTCGCGCGCACCATCGGCCAGGGCGGCAGGGTCTTGATTCCTGCCTTTGCGGTCGGCCGCGCGCAGGAAATCGTGTACGTGTTGAGCCAGCAGTTTGAGGCCGGTCTGCTTCCCCGGGTGCCCGTCTACGTCGATAGTCCGATGGCCGTCGACGCCACAGCGATCTTCCGGAGGCACCCGGAGTGTTTTGACGGCGAGACCCGCGCCAAGCTGCGCCAGCGGGATCCGTTTGGATTCAAGGGCCTGCGCTACGTCCGGTCCGCCGCCGAGTCGCGCGCGCTGGTCAACCGGGACGAGCCCTGCGTCGTCATCGCCACGTCCGGGATGGTCGAGGGTGGACGGATCCTCTCACATCTCCAGCGCTTCATCGGAGATCCGCGTTCGACGATCATGTTCGTAGGGTATCAGGCCGAAGAGACACTCGGGCGGCGCCTGGTGGACAAAGCCCTCGAGGTCAGGCTCTTCGGCGAGCCTTATAGGGTCGCCATTGGCATCGAGCGCGCTGAAGCGTTCAGCGCCCATGCCGACCGGACCGAGTTGCTGGCCTGGGCGCAGCGCGTTCCGAGGGTTGGGAAGGCGTTCTGTGTGCACGGAGATGAGGGGCCCGCGACCGCCCTGGCCGGCGCGCTCTCGTCGCACGGCATTCCGACGTCGGTGCCGACGGTAGGCCAGTCCGAGCAGGTCTAGCGATCCAAGAACTCCACAAGGACTGTTGTCTTAGACGTCCTCTGCCACCACGGTCTTGGGCTTCCGCCGCATCACTGAGATCAACCAGGGGGCCGCGAGGGACAGCGCCGCGATGGCGAGGATGACCGCGGAGATCGGGCGCGTGACGAACGTGCTCCAGTTGCCGCTGCTGATGATGAGCGCCTGCCGCATCGTCTGCTCCATGCGATCGCCCAAGACGAGACCGAGGATCGCCGGCCCCAGGGGGTAATCGCGCTGCCGCATGTAGTAGCCCAGCGCGCCGAGCAGGATCATCATCGTCAAGTCCACCTGACTCCGGCCGACCGCGTAGACGCCGATGACACAGATGGCGATGATCAAGGGGTAGAGATACCGTTCGGGCGTCTTCAGGATCTGGACGAACAGGCCGACGAGCGGCAGGTTCAACACCAGCAGCACGGCGTTGCTCACATACATGCTGGCGATCAGACCCCAGACGACGTCAGGGTGCTTGGTGAAGAGCTGCGGGCCGGGAAGCACGTTGAGGATCAGCAGCGCGCCCATCATGACCGCGGTCGTTGACGATCCAGGGATCCCGAGCGTGAGCATGGGAATCATGTTGCCGACCGCGGCCGCGTTGTTGGCGGATTCCGGCGCAGCCACCCCGCGGATATCGCCCTTCCCGAAGGTCGAAGGATCCTTCGCAAGCCGTTTCTCCAGGCCGTAGGAGAGGAACGACGCGATGGTGGCGCCTGCGGCCGGCAGGATGCCGATGTAGAATCCCAGGATCGTGCCTCGGATGATGGCCCACCACGAATCGGCGAAGTCTTTGACCGATAGCCATACGCGTTCGAGCGGAAGGAACTTGCGTTCGCCCGTCGTGATCTGGTTGACGACCAGCAGCACCTCCGAAATGGCGAAGAGCCCTACGGCCACGACAACGAGATCGATGCCGTCAAGGAGCTGTGGGACTCCGAACGTGTACCGGTTGATACCCGTGACGATGTCGGTTCCGATCGTGGCCAGCATGAGGCCGAACAGCGTCGATAGGAGCGCCTTTACCAGGTTCTCACCGGCGAGCGTCGACACGCTCGAGAGCCCGAGCACCATCAACGCGAAGTTCTCGGCCGGGCCGAACGCCAGCGCGTAGCGCGCCAGCGGCAGCGAGAACAGCATGAGCGCCACGATGCTGATCGTCCCCGCGATGAACGAACCGATCGCGGCGATCGCCAGCGCAGGACCGGCACGACCCCGTAGGGCCATCTGGTACCCGTCGAACGTGGTGGCGACCGACGACGCCTCGCCCGGTACGTTGACCAGGATCGAGGTCGTCGAGCCGCCGTACATCGTGCCGTAATAGACCGCGGTGAGCATGATCAGTGCTGAGGCCGGATTCAGGCCGATGATGACCGGAATGAGCAACGCGATGCCGCTGACCGGGCCGATGCCCGGGAGCACACCGATGAGCGTCCCCACGAAGGCGCCCACGAACGCCATGAGCAGGTTGATCGGCTGCAGCGCCACCTCGAAGCCGAGCAGCAGATTCGACAGGATTTCGTTCATTGCGGAAATCCCAACAAGCCGGCCGGAAGCCTGAGGCCGAGCGTTCTGTCAAACAGGAACCACAACGCGATCGTGATCGCGACGCCAAGACCCACGGCGCGATACCACCTCCGCTCACCAAGCCACAGGAAGGACAGCGTGAGATACGCAAAGGTGATCAACAGAAACCCGAGAGGCTCCAGCAGCAGAATGTAGGCGAAGAGCGAGGCGATCAGCAGGATCGGTCGCCCGTGCCGCTTCCAGAACGGCTCGTGAGCGGACTGCGGCTGTGATTGGATGAAGAGGGCGATTGCCAACAGGGCCATCAGCCCTCCGAGGAGGATCGGGTACGCTGATGGCCCTACGACATCAGCGACGGTCAGGCCGCGGTATGTCCGCGCCAGGCGGACATACTGCACGGCAATGACGAAGATCACGATCGCCGCGAGCCGGTCGCCCGTCACGGCGAGTCGCGCCCGCCTAGCGCATGAACCCGAGTTCTACCAGCGTCTTCTGTGTATCGGTCAGGTCGTCGTCGAGAAACTTCTTCAGGCGGTCGCCCTTCAGCACAAACGGCGCCCACCGGGTCTCCTCGAGGATCTTGCTCCACGTCTTGCTCTTGACCATCTTGTCGATCGTCTCTTCCCAGAACTTGGCGACGTCTGGCGGCACGTCCGGCGGCAGGTAGAAGCCGCGCCAGTTCACATAGACGAAGTCGATGCCCTGCTCGCGCGCCGTCTGGACGCTGCGCAGCGAGCCGCTGAGCCGCTCCGGTGATAGGATGGCCAGGACGCGAATCGACGCGGCCTCGATCTGGCTGAGCAGCTCGGACAGGCTGGTCGAGATCACGGTGGTCTGCCCGCCGAGCACCGAGGCCATCGCCGACGCGCCGTCGCCGAAGGGGACATACCGTACCTTCGTTGCGTCAACGCCCTGCTGCTTTGCCATCACGGCGAACGCCAGGTGATCGAGACTGCCGGGCGCCGATCCGCCGGCCACGGAGATCAGACCCGGGTCGCGCTTGAACACGTCGAGCAGCGTCCGCAGGTTGTTGAACGACGAGTCCTTGCGGACTGCGATCGCGTTGTAATCGCCGGTGATGGCGATGACCGGCGTAACATCCTTAAACGTGTATGGGACCACCTTACGTGCCAGGGTCCCCGTCAGCGCCGATCCCATCACGGTCAACACATGGGTATCGCCCTTCCGGCGCGTGACGACATGCGAGATGCCCACAGCCCCGCTGCCGCCCGCCATGTTGGTCACCTGAATCGGCACGGTGATCAACTTTTCTTCGCCGAGCGCCCGCGCGGTCATCCGAGCGGTCAGATCCCACCCGCCGCCTGCGCCGGCCGGCGCAATCAACTCGATGCCCTTCGACGGATAGGCCGGTCCCGCCCAGACCTGGCCGAGGCCGAGCGCGAGGACCAACACCACCAGAATCCCTGGGACGTGCTTCATGAGCTCACCCCCACTCTTCGGTAACGGACCGGTTCTCGTTCGCGTCTCGTTCTCCTCGTCGTCACGCCAGGCTACGACGCCACAGCCACCAGAAGCGACGTCAGCTCCCCCACATCCTCGCAGGTTTCGAGCGTCCTCAGCGCCCGCAACGCGCGCACCGCGTTTGATCCCAAAACCGGTTCGGCCAGCCGGTGAAACTTTTCGTCAATCTGGACATCGGTCAGCGGGTTCCGACCGTGTCCGGGCG
>JBQTJG010000500.1:0-7443 GCA_052387355.1 Armatimonadota bacterium
AATCCGTAATCACTGCACGCGCACTGGAGAAATCCTACGGAGCCCTGGCCGCCGTGGACGGCATCTCGTTTGAAGTCCAGCCCGGCGAGTGCTTCGGCTTCCTGGGTCCCAACGGCGCCGGCAAGACCACCACCATGAAGATGATCTATTGCGTCCTGCTGCCCACGGCCGGCGAGCTCTCGGTGCTTGAGATGGACGTGCGCGCGCATCGGCGCACGATCAAGGCACGCCTCGGAGTGGTCACGCAGGACAACACGCTCGACAGCGCGCTGACGGTGAGGGAGAACCTGCTGATCTTCGCCCGGTATTTCGATATCCCGTGGGGCGCTGCGCGCACCCGCGCCGACGAGCTGCTCGAGTTCGTCGCGCTCACCGATCGGTCCGGGGACAAGGTCGAGTACCTCAGTGGCGGGATGCGACGCCGGTTGATGATCGCCAGGGCGTTGATGTCGCAGCCCGACCTGTTGATCCTCGACGAGCCGACGACCGGACTCGATCCTCAGGCCCGACAACTCACGTGGGAGAAACTGCGGCAGCTCAAGCGGACCGGCGTGACGCAGGTGCTGACGACGCACTATATGGAAGAGGCCGCGGCGCTCTGTGACCGGCTTGTGATCATGACCACGGCCGAATCGTGGCCGAGGGTGCGCCGGCCGATCTGGTGCGGGCACATATCGGCCGCGAGGTCGTCGAACTCCGCGGCTTGGGGGACGCGGCGCAGGCCCGCCGGACCCTGGCGACGGTGATCGGCGCCGCCGGCGAGTTGGGCGAGACGCACGAGGTGCACGACGACCTGGTGCTGCTCTACACACCGGATGGCGAGGCCCTGCTTCACCGGATCCGGGAAGGCGCCGCCGAGGTAGAATCGGCCACGCTGCGTCACGCCACGCTCGAGGACGTCTTCTTGAAACTCACCGGGAGAATGCTGCGCGAATGAACACCCCCGCCCGCGCGAAGCACGTTCCGCCCTTAAGACTGCTGTTCTCGCCCAGGGGAGCGCTGCGGTTCTGGCAGCGCAACGCCTTCATCTTTCGTCGCATCTTCCCGGAATCAGTCGCGGTGAACTTCATCGAGCCGGTCATCTACCTGTTGGCGATGGGATTCGGCGTCGGCGCGTACCTCAGCACGATTGCAGGGATGCCCTATCTGACCTTCATCGCCACAGGGCTGATCTCGACGGCGGCGATGTTCGGGGCGACGTTCGAGTGCACGTACAACGCCTACGTGCAAATGTACTATGAGAAGGCCTACGACGGCGTCATCACCACGCCACTGGGAGTCGAAGAGGTCGTCGTCGGGGAGATCATGTGGGGGGCGACCCGCAGTGTCCTCTACGGCACGGCCTTTCTAGTGGTGATCGTGGTGTTCGGGACGGTGCGGTCGCCGCTGGCCTTCTTCATTCCTCCGCTCTTCTTCCTGTCGGGCCTGATGTTCTCGGTCATCGCCATGACCTTCACGGCGGTGAACCCGAGCATCGATTACTTCCCGTTCTACTTCGCCCTGTTCATCACGCCGATGTTCATGTTCAGCGGCATCTTCTTCCCGCTCGACGCCCTGCCGGGATGGGTGAGCGTTGCCGCGTGGCTCACCCCGCTCTCGCACGTCGTCAGCCTCAGCAGGGCGCTGGCGCTGGGCTCCTTCGCGCCCCGGCACATCTGGGATCTGGTCTGGATGGTGGCCGTAACCGCGGTCCTGTTTCCCCTACCGCTCGTGCTGATGCGGCGCCGGCTGCTCAAATAGGCGCGTCTCCCATCGAGATCCCAAGCTCGCGCGCGGCGCGGACGAGTTCCCCACCCCGGGGCACGCGCTTCGGCTCCGCGATGGCCTCGGTAATGGGCACCGCGACCACTGACGGCCCTCGGAGCGCCACCATCTCTCCCAGCCGGCCCTCCATGACACATTCGACCGCACGTACCCCAAAACGCGTGGCCAGTAGCCGATCAAATGGAGTGGGGGTTCCCCCCCGCTGGAGGTGGCCGAGCACCGTGCAGCGGGTCTCCTGCCCCGTGGCCTGCGCCAGGGCGCCGGCCACGTGCTGCCCAATGCCGCCCAGGCGCGGCAGCCTGCCCGGCGCGCCTGCCTCTAGATACACCTGCGCGCCGCCGATCGGATGTGCGCCTTCGGCGACCACGACGATCGAGAACGGCCGGCCCCGGCCCGCGCGGTCCTCGATGCCGCGCACCACCGTGTCGAGATCAAAAGGAATCTCGGGAATCAGGACCGAGTTCGCGCCGCCGGCGAGCCCCGACTCCAGCGCAATCCACCCGGCGTCCCGGCCCATTGTCTCGACCACCATGATGCGGTGATGGCTCTCGGCCGTGGAGTGCAACTTGTCGATCGCCTCGGTCGCGGTGAGCCGCGCGGTGTCGAAGCCGAAGGTCACATCCGTGGCGGAGATATCGTTATCGATGGTCTTGGGAATGCCCACGATCGGCGCGCCCATTTGATGCAGCGCATTGGCAATGTGCAGGGTACCGTCACCACCGATCACGATCATCGCGTCGAGCCGCAGCGACCCCAGGCGCTCCAGAACCGTGCGGGACGCGTCGATCACCTCAGACTTGCCGTCGCGGACTATCGACCACGAGAAGGGGTTCCCCCGGTTGGAGGTACCCAGGATCGTGCCGCCCTGCGTCAGAATGCCGCGCACATCTTCGCGGCCCAGCGGACGGACCCGATCGTTGAGCAGGCCGTCAAACCCGTCCTCGACTCCCAGCACCTCCCAGCCGAGGCCTGCGCTAGCTGAGAGCACCACCGCCCGGATGACGGCATTGAGCCCGGGACAGTCGCCCCCTCCCGTGAGAATCCCGATGCGCTTGCGTGATGCCATCAGATTCCTGGTGCCATCATGTTGCCGATGCCATCAGCATCCTGGGGCGATGGCCATACTGATCAGTCGGCCCTGGGAGCGGCTGCGCGGACGGCCTCAGACACCTGCGGTGCGAACTCTGTGAACGCCTCACCGAACATCCGCGCCAGTCTCCTGGCGCTTGCGTCACAGGCTGCGGGATCCTTCCAGGTTGTGCGTGGCTGCAGAATCTCAGGGGGAACTCCGGGCACGGCGCTGGGGATGTGCACGCCGAAGACCGGGTCAGGCGTGGTCGGCACATTGTCTAGCACGCCGTCGAGCGCCGCGCGCACCATCGCCCGGGTATAGGCGAGCTTGATCCGTTTGCCCTCTCCGTAGGGTCCGCCGCTCCACCCGGTGTTGATCAACCAGACCCTCGTCTGATGCCGGGCGATGCGCTCACCCAACATCTCCGCATAGACGCTCGGCCGGTGCGCCATGAACGGCGCGCCGAAGCATGCGCTGAAGGTGGCCTGCGGCTCGGTGACGCCCTTCTCGGTGCCGGCGACCTTGGCGGTGTACCCGGAGAGACAGTGAAGCATCGCCTGCTCGGGCGACAGACGCGAGATCGGCGGCATGACACCAAACGCATCAGCCGTCAGGAAGACGACCGATCTCGGATGGCCGGCCAGTCCGGTCGTGGACGCGTTGGGGATGAAGTGCAGAGGATAGGCCGCGCGCGTGTTCTCCGTCAACGACTCGTCGTCGAGATCGAGCCGGCGGGTTGCGGGATCGATGACCACGTTCTCCAGCACGGTGCCGAACATGCGGGTCGTCCGGAAGATCTCGGGCTCTCCTTCGGGCGAGAGCCGGATCGTCTTAGCGTAGCATCCTCCTTCGAAGTTGAAGATGCCCGTGTCGGACCACCCGTGCTCATCGTCGCCGATCAGCGTCCGCTTGGGATCGGATGACAACGTCGTCTTGCCGGTCCCCGACAGGCCGAAGAACAACGCCGTATCCCCGCCGGGGCCGACGTTCGCCGAGCAATGCATCGGGAGCACATTCTGCAGGGGCAGCAAGTAGTTCATCAGGGTGAAGACCGACTTCTTGATCTCACCAGCGTACTCGGTTCCGCCGATGATCACGAGTTTCCTGGCTAGATGCATCAGGACGAAGACTTCGGTGCGTGTCCCGTCGGTCTCAGGGTCGGCGTGGAACCGGGGCGCATTGATGATCGTGAACTCGGGGGAATGCGAGGCCAGCGCCTCGCCGTTTGGCACAATGAACATCGTCCGGGTGAACAGGCTGTGCCAGGCGTACTCGGTGATGACCCGGACGTGCTTGCGATAGCGCGGGTCGGCACCGACAAAGACATCTTGCACGAAGATCTCCTTGCCCTGCAGATAGGACAGCATGCGGCGGTGCAGCTTCTCGAATGCTTCGGCCAGGATCGGCTGGTTGTGCTGCCCCCACCAGATACGCTCTTCGCTCGATGGCTCTCGGACGATGAACTTGTCGCGAGGCGAGCGGCCGGTGTGGTGCCCGGTGCGCGCAACCAGCGGCCCGCCATCGGCGATGAGGGCTTCGTGCCGGCGGACTGCGTGCTCGTACAGCGCAGGCGCGGTGAGGTTCCATCCTACCATTTCAGGATGGAGGCCGTGAGCATCAAGTCCCTGCCGGCTTCGGGTGCCTTCCTCGATCACCACCGCACGCCACCTCCACCGCCGCGTCTCAGCCAAGCCTGACCTGAGGTCCCAAGCTGGGACCCCCTGGCGCGGCGGCGGTATCCTGGTTCGCCTCGCGGGAGGTCTCCTCCCCCATCATTATGCCCAGATGCACTGGACTACCCGAGGGCTGATCTGGCATCGTGCCGAAGGTAGTCGGGTGCGCGCAGGCATCGGCACTTTGCCGGTCTCCACCTGGATTTCCCCTGACGGCCGGCTGATTCTCGGCGCACGCGCTATCCGAACGTTCGCGTACGGCTTTCAATCGGTTCTGCTGGGCGTCTACCTCAAACAGGCCGGGTTCGCGCCCTGGCAGATCGGCGCGGTGCTGACCGCCACGCTGCTCGGGTCGGCCGCCTTGACCGCGCTCTTCACGGCGACCGCCGACCGGTTCGGCCGGCGCCGGATGCTGCAATTGAGCGCGCTCTTCATGGCCGCAAGCGGCGCCGCCTTCGCGTTCAGCACATCGTACCTCTTGCTGATCCTGGCGTCGCTCACCGGCACAGTGGGGGCGACGTCCGGCGAAGTAGGCCCGTTCCTGTCGCTGGAGCAGGCAATGCTGCCGCAGACCGTCGCGGCCGAACGGCGCACCCGGCTGTTCTCGCTCTACAACCTCGTGGGCGCCCTGGCAGGCTCACTCGGCGCGCTAGCTGCGGGCACGCCCGTACTGCTGCAGCGCACCCTGGGAATGGACGCTGCCGCGGCGTTCCGCACGATGTTCCTGGCGTACGCGGCCTGCGCGGCCGTCGCCCTGTGGCTCTTTACTCGTCTGAGCGACCGCGTCGAAACCGATTCCGAGGCCGCGGGGCAGAGCGGCCTGCGGCGTTCCCGCGGGATAGTTTTCAAGCTGGCCGCGCTGTTCAGCCTCGACTCACTTGGGGGCGGCTTTGTAGTTCAGAGCCTCATCGCGTTCTACTTCAACCTCCGCTGGGGGGCCGGGCCTGAATTGCTGGGGCCGATCTTCCTCTGGGTGGGGTTGCTGCAGGCGGCGTCGTTCCTGGCAGCCGCCCGTGTCGCCGAACGGATTGGGCTGATCAGGACAATGGTGTTCACACACGTCCCGTCGAGCCTGTTCCTGATGGCTATCCCCCTGGCGCCATCGCTGCCCTGGGCGATCGGCCTGCTGCTCGCGCGTCACGCGCTCTCGCAGATGGACGTCCCAACTCGCCAGTCGTACATCGTGGCGGTGGTCGACCCCGGGGAACGGGTGGCGGCCGCTGGGGTAACCAACATCGTGCGCAACGTCGCGCAGGCGATCACGCCAGTGCTCGCTGGTACCGCCATGCAGGTCATCGGCCTGGGCGTGCCGTTCTTTCTCGGCGGCGGATTGAAGATCGTCTACGACTTGCTGCTGTTCGCCATGTTCCGCAACATCCGGCCGCCTGAGGAACACCGATAAACCGCCCTAATGGCATCCCAGCGTTCGCTGGTGGAGATCCTTCCGGCCAGAGACAGGATTTTCGCTCCTGTCGAGAATTGATCGAAGCAGACGTGAGAGGCAATAGACCCATGAAATCATGAAGATCGTGTCGCTGTTACCGAGTGCCACAGAGATCGTGTGCGCGCTGGGGTTGGGCGAGCAGCTCGTCGGCGTTTCGCATGACTGTGACTACCCTCCTGAGATCCTTGGGCGGCGCGTGCTTAGCGACGCGATTGTGCGCGCGGCCATGCCCAGCGCGCAGATTGATGCCGCGATCCGCGACAGCGTGCACCGGGGCAAGAGCGTCTACCATCTCGACGAAGCTGCGCTGGGCGCGCTGGAGCCCGACCTGATCCTCACGCAGGAACTGTGTGAGGTCTGCGCACCGTCGTACCACGAAGTTCGTCAGGCGGCGAAAGTGCTGGAGGGACGCACGAAGCTTGTCTCGCTTGAACCGCACGGTCTCGATGATATCCTGGAAACGATCGCCCTCGTCGGTGATCTGACCGGCGCGACGGCTGCCGCACGGCGCGTGGTGACGGGCTTGCGAGGCCGCATCGAGGAAGTCAGGCGCCGGCTTGCACCGTCGCCCCGGCCGCGTGTGCTCTGCCTCGAATGGCTGGATCCCCTGTTCGTCGCCGGCCACTGGGTACCGGAGATGGTCGAAATCGCCGGCGGTCAAGACGGCCTTGGCGCACCAAAGGGGAAGTCTGTCGTCGTCGAATGGGATGCCGTAGTGGGCTACGCTCCTGAGATCATCGTGGTGATGCCGTGCGGGTTCGACATCACTCGGGCTCGGGCTGAAATCGGCTTGCTGACCGGCCGCCCGGGCTGGGGCGAGCTGCCGGCTGTTCGCAGCGGCCGGGTCTTCATCACCGACGGCAGCGCCTACTTCAGCCGGCCGGGCCCGCGCGTCGTGCGAGGGTTGGAGATCCTTGCCGATCTGATTCGCGCACCGGCGGGCCGGTTGATGGTCGACGGGGCCGAGCGGATCGACCCCGCGGAGCAGGTTGTGCAGCCTCCAACGCCGTGATCCGAACCAGCTACCACACGCACAATCGATTCTGTGACGGCAACGGCGAGATCGCGGAGTACGCCGAGGCGGCTGTAGCGGCCGGACTCAAGGCGTTGGGCGTCACCAGTCACTCGCCGCTGAACTTTCCCGATAAGGCCGCCATGCGCGCCGCCGATCTGCCTGCTTACTGCGCGGAGGTCGCGCGGCTCAGAGATGCCTACCGCGGGCGGCTGCGGGTCCATCCCAGCCTGGAGTTCGACTTCATTCCCGAGCGCCACGCCGACCTGTGGGCGCTGGTGGCGTCGTGTTCGTTTGACGACCTGGTGTGAGCGTTTGAACTCGGTCTGGACCGAGTTTGCAGCAAAGCAACGCCAAAGTTCCCAACAACGCTCTTGACATTTTTTGCATGGGATCTGCCACGGGTCGAGCCGAGTTGGACAGTGCATCCTACCACTACCCGGGCTTCGATCTCGAAGGGCTCGAGCCGGACGCCGCC
>JBQTJG010000501.1:0-6407 GCA_052387355.1 Armatimonadota bacterium
CACGACATCATTCCTGAGGGTGCACGCATGAAGATTGCGAACGTCAAAGCCACGGCGGTTCTGGTTCCGCGCAAGACGCGGCTCACCACGTCTTACGGCAGCCGCGACGACGCGCTGACCGTGGTCGTCGAGGTCGAGACCGACGACGGGCTCGTCGGGGTCGGCCAGACCGCGGTGGACGCGCCGTTCTACGGCGAGACAGCCGAGGGCATCCTGGCCAATACCCGCGCGCACCTGGCGCCAGCGGTCATAGGCGAGTCGCCGCTCAACATCGAGCGGCTGAACCGCAGGCTGCGCGAGGCGCTGCCGCATCACTGGTCGTCGCACGCCGGCGTCGAACTCGCCCTGTGGGATCTCAAGGGCAAGGCGCTGGGCGTGCCGGTGTATCAGTTGCTCGGTGGCAAGGTGCGGGAGGGTGTCGATCTGATGGGGTTTGTGCGGCGCTCGAACCCGCAGACGATGGCCGGCGACGCCGCAGCCACGCTCGACGCCGTCGCGTATCCGGTGCTCAAGATGAAGATCGGGATCGACCCCGGCGAGGACGTGCGCCAGTACCGCGCCGTGGCCGAGGCGGTGCGCGACCGCGCGGTCATCCAGGTCGACGGCAACGCAGGCTACGAAATGGCGCAGGCGATCCCGGCGCTGACCGCGATGTACGCCGCGGGATCGTTGGGCACCATCGAGCAGCCCGTGGCCCGCACGAATGACCTGGCCGAGATCGCGCGGCGCATCCCGGTCCCGGTGATGGCCGACGAGGCGATCTACCCGCCGGACGACGCCATCGACGTGGTGAAGCAGCGCGCGGCGACGATCGCGCTGATGAAGATCACCAAGCACGGCGGCATCCTCAACGTGCAGAAGATCGCCGCGATCTTCGAGTCGGCCGGTCTCATCCTCTCGGTGGCGATCTACTACGACGTCATCGCCGCGGCGGCCGCGCATATCGCGGCCGCGATCCCGTGTGTCCGCTGGCCGTCGCCGCCGACCGACATGCAGGATACGATTTTGACCAGGCCGCTCGAGCCTGAAGGGCTGCTCCTGCGGGTCTCCGAGGGCCCGGGATTCGGTGTCGCGCTCGATCCCGACAAGATGCGCAAGTACGCGCTCGACCTGTGAGCATGGGGCAGGAGGGCGTGCCGCGCGTGAGTGGGTGGTGGTGATCGCCCCATGGTAGGGGTCGCACGCGACGTAGACCCGATCGCGCTGGAGATGCAGTGGCAGCGACTGATCGGGATCGCCGATGAGGTCGATACCGCGACGATCCGCACGTCCTTCTCGACCATCGTCGGCGAGAGCCACGACTTTGGCTGCGTGCTGATGGACGGCGAGGTGCGGGGACTGGCGCAAGCCCAGTGGAGCCCGCCGCAGTTCTGCACGATGCTGCCGCTGGTCACCCGGGCGATCCTCAAGAAGATCCCTAAGGAGACATTGCGTCCCGGCGATGTCCTGGTCACCAACGATCCGTGGATCGGGAGCACGCACCTGCCCGACTACAATCTCATCTCGCCGGTCTTCCACCATGGCAGGATCGCCGCGTACGTCGGCACCGTAGCGCACGTGCAGGACGTCGGCGGTCACCGGGGCGACCTGGAAGCTGTGGACATGTTCCAGGAAGGGACCCGCGTGATGCCGACCTTTTTCTATCGCGACGCGGAGCCGGTCGAAGTCGTCCACGAACTGATTGCGGCCAACTGCCGGGTGCCGGACATGGTCCTCGGCGACCTCAACGCGATCGTCGGAACCCACAGGGTCGGGATCCGGCGCATCGAGGAGTTCCTCGACGACTATCAGCTCGACGGCATTTCGGATCTCGCCGACGCAGTGACCAGCCGATCGGAGGCGGCGCTGCGCCGGGCGATCGCAGCCCTTCCGGATGGCGTCAATGCATACGAAATGGAAACCGACGGCTACTTCGAGCCAGTCACGCTCAAGCTGCGGCTTGAGGTGCGCGGCGACGCCATTTCTATGGATTTCACCGGCTCGTCGCCCCAGCAGCGCAACGCCGCGATCAACGCCTCATACAACATCACCTGGGCGACCGCGGTGTATCCGATCAAGTGCATGCTGGCCGCGCGCATCCCCAACAACGACGGCCTGGTGCGGCCGCTGCGCGTGATTGCGCCGGAGGGTTCGATCCTCAACTGTACATTCCCCGCGCCAGTGCGCGCGCGGGCCAAGGTCGTCAAGCACGTGCCGCCGCTGATCTTCGGCGCGCTGGCGCCCTTCTTGCCCGAGGAGTGCATCGCCGCGGCCGGCGGCATCTTCCCATTCCGATTCTACGGCCGTGACGAGCGCTTTGGAGAGTTCGCCGTCAGCGTGCTGCCGCACGGCGGCCTGGGCGCGACACACGCCGCCGATGGGTGGCCCCCGGTGGCGTATCCGCACAACAGCTTCATCACACCCACCGAGATCATGGAAGTGAAGTCGCCGGTGCTGATGCTGCGCAAGGCGATGATTCCGGACTCGGGCGGCGCGGGGCGACGGCGCGGCGGGTTGGGGCAGGAATTCGTGCTCAGGTGCGTGGCGAGCGGGCCGATCACGATGACGGTGCGGCCCGACCTGCTGACGAATCCCGCGCCGGGTCTGCGCGGCGGGCTGCCGGGCGCGCGCGGCGAGGTGTTCCTGAACGGCAAACGGCTCGAGTGGTTCCCGCCCCTCGAGTTGGAGGGCGGTGACGAAGTCGTGATTCGCGTGCCGGGCGGCGGTGGATTTGGGTCGCCGCGGGAGCGCGAGCCGGATCTGGTCGGCCGCGATATCGAGGACGGTATGATCACGCCGCGGGCGGCGCGAGACATCTATGGGGTGACAGTCTGACTATCACGAAAGGGAGGAGTCATGGCGCGTCAGGCAATCGAGGTCGGAGGAGTCAAGGTCCAGCCGGGTGAGCGCAGGTTCGGGTTTCTGCATGTAGCGTATCTCGCGGCGAAGACCGAAGTGCGCGTCCCGTTCCAGGCGCTGCACGGCATCGAGGACGGTCCCACCGTCTGCCTGGAGTCCACGCTGCACGGCTGGGAGCCCATGGGCGCCGAGGTGCTGCGCCGGGCGCTGCTGCGTGTCGATCCCAAGACGCTGCGCGGCACGATCCTGTGCATCCCGCTGGCCAACCCCATGTCGGTAGAGATCGGCGGTGGCATCGAGGGTGCGGGCCAGCGCATCAACCCGGCCGATCACCTCGACCTGAACCGCGTCTGGCCCGGCAAGAGTGAGAACGCCTGGCTCACTGAGCGCATCGCGGACGTGCTGTGGAAGGAGGTCGTGAGCCGATGCCGGTACCTGATCGACTACCACGACGGCACCGGGTCGAGCGAGGAACTGCCCGTGACCTTTGCCTTCGTCTTTCCCACCGACCCCTCGGGCGCGGTCGCGGCCGAAGGGGCCGATGGGATCGGCGCCGCGGTCGCAGCGGCGCCCACGGGCCTGACCCTCGAGCAGATGCGGGCGATGAACGTCAAGATCCGCGACCTGGCCATCGCTTGGGGCTCGACGGTCATCTCCTGGCGCGAGCGGCCAGTCAACCCCGCCATGCTCCTGGGCTCGGCGATGCTGAACGGCATCGTGCCGCTCTACGTCGAAACCGGCGGCGCGCACACCATCGACTGGACGATCGACGCGAGCGTAGAGTGCACCCTCAACCTCCTGAAGCACTTGGAGATGATCGACGGGAGGCTCGTGCTGCCGAAGCGCCAGATCATGGTCAACAACTACATCGTTGCACGGTCGAAGACCGGAGGGTTCTACCAGGTCAACGACGACGTGAAACTCGGCAGCGAGATCAAGAAGGGGACCATCATCGGGACGGTGCTCGACCCGATGACCAGCGAGATGCTCGAGGAATACCGCTCACCGGTCAACGCCATCGTCGTGAGCCGGCGTGTGCGCATGCCGATCAACCCGGGCGGCTACGTGGCGCACTTGGCCGATACCGACGCCATCATGTGGGAGCGGACGAACACGTGATCGACCCGATCACCCTTGAGATCCAGTGGCAGCGCCTGGTGACGATCGTCGACGAGATCGACACCGCCACGATTCGGACCTCGTTCTCGACGATCGTGGGCGAGAGCCACGACTTCGGCTGTGTGCTGATGAACGCCGCCGGCGCCGGCCTGGCGCAGTCCCAGTGGAGTCCGCCGGGGTTCTCGACGCGCCTGCCGCGTACGACGCGCGCCATGCTGGCGAAGTTCCCGAAGGAGACGTTGCAGCCGGGTGACGTGCTCATCACCAACGACCCGTGGCTGGGCAGCGGGCACCTGCCCGACTACAAGGTCATCTCGCCGGTGTTTCACAAGGGCCGGCTGGTGGCGTTCCTCGGGACCGCGGCCCACGTGTCTGACGTCGGCGGCCACCGCGGCGACCTCGAGGCCGTTGACGTCTTTCAGGAAGGCACCCGCGTCCCGCCGACCTACTTCTACCGCGCCGGCGAGCCGGTCGAGGTGGTGCACGAGTTCATCGCCGCCAACTGCCGCGTGCCCGACATGGTCATGGGCGACCTGCAGGCGATCGTTGGCACGCACTGGATCGGCGCCCGCCGCCTGCAGGAGTTTCTGGAAGATTACGGCCTCGACGACGTCGAGGCGCTCTCGACCGAGATCCTCAGCCGGTCCGAAGGCGCGCTGCGCCGCGCGATCGAGGCGCTGCCCGATGGCATCAACACCTTCGAAGTGACGGCCGACGGCTACTTTGAGCCGGTCACGCTGTGCCTGCGCGTCGAGATCAAGGGCAGCGACATGTACTTCGACTTCGCCGGCACGTCGGGCGAGCAGCGCAATGCGGCGATCAACTCATCGTACAACATGACCTACGCGAACACCGTCTACCCCATCAAGTGTATGCTCGTGCCGCGGATCCCGAACAACGACGGGATGGTGCGGCCGCTCCACGTCGACGTGCCCGAAGGGTGCATTCTCAACTGCCGGTTCCCGGCGCCGGTGCGCGCGCGCGCCAAGATCGGCAAGCACCTGCCTCCGCTGATTTTCGGCGCGCTGGCGCCGCTGCTTGAGAGGGAAGCGATCGCCGCGGCGGGCGGCATCTTCCCATTCCACTTCACCGGCACCGATCGGCGATTCGGCACGTTCGCGGTGCACGTGCTGCCCCACGGCGGGCTCGGCGCGACGCACGACGCCGACGGGTGGCTGCCGGTGGCCTACCCGCACAACAGCACGCTCACGCCCACCGAGATCATGGAGATCCAGTCGCCGGTGATCATGGAGCGCAAGGAGCTGCTGGGAGATTCCGGCGGGCCCGGCCGGCGGCGCGGCGGGCTCGGACAGGAGATCGTGCTGCGCTGCTACGCCGAAGAGCCGATCACCCTGACGATCCGGCCCGACCTGCTGACGTTCCCGGCCCCAGGCCTCATGGGCGGGTATCCCGGCGCCCTCGGCGAGGTGTGGATCAACGGGACGAAGGTCGAGCGGTTCCCGCCGTTCGAGTTCAAGCCTGGTGATGTGTGCGTGATCCGCGTCCCCGGCGCCGGCGGCTTCGGGCTGCCGCGCGAGCGCGAGCCTGACCTCGTGCGCCGCGATGTCGAACTTGGGTTTGTCACGCCGGAGGCCGCGCGCGAGATCTATGGGGTCGCCGTCTAGCGCGCCGCCGTTCCGACACATCGTTGAGCTGAGCCGCGAGGTGGCCTCGCTCTATCAACAGGGCCACTACGAGGCGGCGCTCGCTCCCGCCACGCAGGCCGTCACGCTGTGTCGCCAGTCTCTCTCCAAAGACCACCCGTTTCTCGCGGCCAGCCTTCAGAATCTTGGGGGCGTCTACCGTGCGCTGAATCGATATCCAGAGGCTGAGCCTCTCCTGATCGAGGCACTGCAGATTCGACAAGAGACCCCGACGACGCCCCCTGAGGATATCGCCAGCAGTCTCAATGAGCTCGGCGGCCTGTACAAACTGATGGGCGACTATGCCCGGGCGGAAGAGCCCTATGCGCGGGCGCTGGAGATCAGGCGCGCGGTGTTCGGAGAGCATGATTCTCGTGTGGCGCAGAGTCTGACGAATCTGGGTGTGCTCTACATGGAGATCGGGCTCTATCCGAAGGCGAGGGCCTGCCTGGAGCGTTCCCTGGCCATCCGAAGGCAAACCTCGGCGGGCCAGCCGGACCTGGCCCGCAGCCTGAAGACCCTCGCCGACCTGCATTGCGCGTTGGGCGACTACACGAGCGCAGAACCGCTCTATGCCGAGGCGCTGGGAACGGTCCCCGACGTGCGGGCTGCAGAACCTCCCCTTGCTGCCGCGATCATGCAAGGACAGGCAGAGATGTACTGTCTCGTGGGCCAGTACGCCCGAGCCGAAGCCCTCGCTGTACAGGTGCTGGACATTGAACGCACGACGGTCGGCAACACTCACCCGAATTTCGCCGCAGCCCTGAGCCATCTGGGACGGATCTACTCCTTGATGGGCCGGTATGA
>JBQTJG010000502.1:0-2040 GCA_052387355.1 Armatimonadota bacterium
ATGTAGGCGTTGGCGTCCTGATCGACATCCACAGTCAGGGCGCTGGCCTGCTCGTGCCGCACATCGCTGCCGATGCCGTTCATATCTGGATGCAGTTCCTATGGTTTGACGACGGTATGGGCACACAGGGCAGGGTCGCCTTCGTACGCGGGACACCGGACGGATTCCACGTCGGGGTCGGTCTGCACGCGATGCATCCCCAGAGCGCTGACTTCGTCGCCGACGTCCTGATCCCGTTCGGGCTCCGTAAGTTCAAATACGATCGAATGCACCCGCTCGAGCTCCTCGACGGCCTGCCCATGCCGCGGCGTGACGCAAAGCTGTTCCGGCAGCGGTGGCGCTATCGACCGGTCCTGGTCGAGCAAGGGACGCTGAAGGTGTGGGCCATTGCAGAAGATCGGAACGCCGTTGGAGCGGTGCTGCTGCTGCCGCACCTGCCTCAGGCGCAGGCGTGCCTGAATATCACGCCGTGGGGGAGTTTTGTGGCGCGGCGCGCGACTGTCATCCGCTCGACAACGCTTGACCTCTCGCCGGTTACGCTCTACCGTGTGGGAGTGCTTCTTGAAAGTGAGCCCGCGGACCGGAACGGCCAGTCCGCGGACCGAGACGGTCAGCCCGCCGCTGTCTCGTCCGGGCCCGCGAGTGGCAGGTCAGGTTAGCCGAAAGCCTCGCGGAACTCCCTGACCGCCTTTGGGCCGTTCCGAGCCAGACCCTTGTAGAAGGCCTCACGATCCTGATCCCGCATGTCGAGCCGCGCCACCTGAAAGTGGACTAACCGTTCGCCCGCCCGGCGTCGCACCGCCGTATCCAGAAAATAGTCGACGGCATTCCCGACGCTTCGGGCATCAGTCCAATCGGACTTGTAGACGGGAACTCCCGTCTGCGTGAAGATCCAGGTCATGTTCGGCATGCTGCCATAGGCAATGTGGCACTCGCCGTCCAGCGCGTCGACCAGGATGGGTCGCGTCACCCCGAGGACGTCCCGGAGGTCCCTGGCATGCTTCAGCTTTTGCTGCATGGACGATTGGTGAGGATAGTGTTCGCCGGGATGCGCCTCATGCGTGTAGAGGAAGATCGACCCCACACCCCGGTCGCCGTAGCCGTCGGCGATGGCGTTCATGGATGGCGCCGCCATCCCGCAGTACGGTCAGGTGAAACTGCCGAACTCCACGATAGTGTAGAGGTTGCGAGACCAAACGGCGCTCAACCGCGTTTCGCGACCGTCGAGGTCCCAAAGCAGGAAGTCAGGCGCGGCCTGCCCGAGCGGCGGGCTCTTGTGGAACCGCATCAAGGGCTCGAACTTCTCCGGCACGAACGCGTCGTAGTTGTAGGTCGCCAGATCCGGATCGGTCATGGTCGCGCCCTCCGCTCGATGGTCACTTCGTTCTCAGCATCCACCCAAAACCCTCTCGGCCTCGGATGGGCCGCACGGCAGGGGTCGAGAGGTCGTTCGGCCAACGCCTCCTGCATGCTGAACTCCCCTTTGCTGGAAGCGCCATCGCTGGCCGAGATCCTGGCGGCCCGTGAACGCATCGCAGGTGCGGCCCTGCGCACGCCGCTGATCCGGCTCAATGTCGATGAGGCGCCGGCCGAGATCCATCTCAAACTCGAGAATCTGCAGCCGATCGGGTCGTTCAAACTGCGCGGCGCGGGTAACGCCATGCTCCTTGCAGGACCCGAGCCGCTCGCGCGCGGCGTGTACACGGCGAGCGCCGGCAACATGGCGCAGGGCGTCGCCTGGTATGCAAAGCGCATGGGCATCGCCTGCAGCGTCGTGGTGCCGGATCACACGCCACAGACGAAGCTGGCGGCGATCACGCGGCTCGGCGCGGCGATCGTCAAAGTGCCGTTTGCCGAGTGGTCGCAGGTGCTCAAGACTCACCGCTTCGAAGGACTGGACGGCCTTTTCATCCACCCTGTCAGCGATCCCGCCGTACTGGCCGGCAACGGTACTATCGGACTCGAGATCCTGGAAGACCTCCCCGACGTGGACACCGTGGTCATCCCCTATGGTGGCGGCGGGCTGAGCTGCGGCATCGC
>JBQTJG010000503.1:0-12134 GCA_052387355.1 Armatimonadota bacterium
TTGAAGAGCGAACGATTCGACGGTGGGGGATGAGCGTAGGATGATCGAGACGGTTACCAGCGCGGGACAGGCCTTCTACGATGGCGCGGAGGAGGTGGCGATGGCCTTGTACATCCGGGCCCTGAAGGACGTGCCGCCTGACATCCGGACGGCGCTGCAGGCCGCCCACCAGCGTGAAACCAGCGAGCGAGCTCAGAAGATCCTGGGCCTGATCGTGCGCAACGTCCAGATCGCGGATGAACGCCGTATGCTGGTGTGCCAGGATACCGGGACGCCTATCTACTATGTCAGCCTGGGGACCCGGCTGCATGTCGACGGCGCGCGCCTGACCGATGCCATCCGTCGCGGCATCGAGCGCGCGACGCGCGAGCATCCACTGCGGTCGAGCGTCTGTCATCCCATCACCCGTGAGAACTCGCAGACGAACACCGGGTACCGCATCCCGATCATCCACTGGGACTTCCTGCCCGATGCCGAGCACGTGGACATCCTCTGTGTGCCGAAAGGCTCTGGCTCGGAGAACATGAGCTTTCTGCGCATGCTCAATCCAGCGGATGGGGTCGAGGGCGTCCGGCGATTCGTCCTCGAGTGCGTCGTCGAAGCCGGCGCCAATCCGTGCCCTCCCTGCATCGTGGGCGTGGGCATCGGGGGAAGCGCGGACGAGTGCATGGCCCTGGCGAAGAAGGCGTCTGTGCGCCGGCTCGGCACCCGGAACCCCGATGCGACCATCGCCGCGCTCGAGGACGAGCTGTTCGAGGCGGTGAACGCGCTCGGCATCGGCCCGCAGGGCATCGGCGGCGACACGACGGCGCTCGCTGTGCACATCGAGCACGCCTACACCCACATCACACAGAACCCCGTGGGGGTGAATATGCAGTGCTGGCGAGGTCTGCGCGCCCACGCCCGGCTGTATACGGACGGCCGATCTGAGATCGGGACGTAGAGACGAGCATACACCGCAAGGGAGAGATTGTCGGAGGGCGCATGGCTGAGGTGCATCTCATCCCACCACTGACCGAAGAGGCCGTCCGCGGGCTTCACGCCGGCGATTGGGTCACGCTCTCGGGGATCATATTCGGGGTTCGCGATGCGACGTTGATCCGTATCTTCGACAGGCAGATACCGCCGCCGGTCGACCTGCGCGGGGCGGTGCTGCTGCACACCGCGCCCAACGTCCGCAAGGTCGGCGACCGGTACGAACCACTCTCCGTCGGCACGACGACCAGCACGCGCATGAACCGGTTCACCGAAGGCCTGCTGACGACGTACGGGGTCCGGGTGATTGTCGGCAAGGGCGGACTCCTCCAGGACAGCGTGCTGGCCATGCAGGCGCACGGGGCTGTCTATCTGACCATCGTCGGGGGCGCAGCGGCCTGGCAGACGCTGCACATCGAGGCGATCGAGGCGGTCTACTGGGAAGATCTGATGCCCGAGTGCCTGTGGCAGTTCCGGGTGAAGGACCTGGGCCCGCTGCTTGTGTCCATCGACAGCCACGGCGGCAGTGTGTACGCCGACGTCAAACAGGAGGCGCGGGAGCGGCTGGCGCGGATGCTCGGACGATGACCGCCGAGGCGCTGACGACAGACGTCCTCATCATCGGCGGCGGCGGCGCGGCGCTGCTGGCCGCGCTGCACGCGAAGCGGCGTGCATCCGGCCTTCGGGTCACCCTGGTCGTGAAAGGCCTGATGGCCAAGTGCGGCTGCACCCGCATGGTCCAGGGCGGGTACAACGCGGTGCTGCATCCGCAGGACTCGGTCGAGCGGCACTTCGCCGATACCATCCGCGGCGGCGCCTTCCTGAATGATCAAGAGCTCGCGTGGATACTGGTCACCCGCGCGCCGAAGATGATCACCGAGCTCGAGAACCAGCACGGATGCTTCTTCGACCGCAATCCTGACGGGACGATCCACCAGAAGCCGTTTGGTGGTCAGTCGTTCGAC
The DNA here is from genome assembly GCA_052387355.1 of Armatimonadota bacterium. Classification (GTDB taxonomy): domain Bacteria; phylum Sysuimicrobiota; class Sysuimicrobiia; order Sysuimicrobiales; family Humicultoraceae; genus JBQTJG01. The sequence continues at coordinate 1,941 of JBQTJG010000503.1, forward strand.
CGCACGATCCATCGCGGCGATCTCACCGGCATCGAGATCATGGAGCGCCTCCGCGACGCCGTGTTCGGACAGGACATCCGCGTCCTCGAAGATCATCGCGCGGTCCACCTGGTACACGACCGTGACGGTGAACGGGTCTGCGGCGCGCTCCTCCTGGACATGCGGCGCGGGACGTTCGTCACCGCGCGCGCCAGGGCCGTCCTGCTGGCGACCGGAGGCGGGCCCACGATGTACAAGATCTCGTCGCCCTCGCGCGAGAAGAGCACCGATGGGATCGCCATGGCGTATGATGCGGGCGCGGAACTGATCGACATGGAGATGGTGCAGTTCCATCCCACGGGTCTGGTCGTGGAAGGCTCCGAGCTCAACGGTGCGGTGCTCGAAGAGGGCCTGCGCGGCGCCGGCGGGCGGCTCTTCAACGCTCGCCATGAGCGCTTCATGGAGTGCTACGATCCCCCGCGGATGGAACGGGCCACGCGCGATGTGGTGACGCGCGCCTGCTACCTCGAGGTCATGGAAGGCCGCGGCACGCCGGCCGGCGGTGTGTGGCTCGACCTGAGCCATCTAGGGGAGCAGGTCGTCGAGCGGGAGTTCCCGGGCATGGTCGAGCGAACGCGGGCCGCCGGGTTCGATCTGGCCACCGGGCCCGTGGAGGTCTCGCCGACTGCGCACTTCATGATGGGCGGCGTGCGGATCGATGAGCAGTGCCGCACGACGGTCGAAGGCCTGTATGCGGCGGGCGAGGACGCGGCCGGCGTGCAGGGCGGCAACCGGCTCGGCGGGAACGGCGTCGCCGAATCCACGGTGTTCGGCGCGCTGGCCGGCGACGTCCTCGCGGAGTCGGTCGTGGGATCGACGCAGGCGGAACCCGACGACCGCGAGGTGCGCGCCGGGATCGAGCGGGTGGCCGCTCCGCTGCGACGAACCGGCGGCGAAGATACCTACACGCTGCTCGACCGGCTGCGCGTCCTCATGTGGGAGAAGGCCGGGGTCGTGCGCCACAGCCGGGGGCTCGAGGAGGCCCTCGAGGAGCTGCGCGAGATCACGGCCCGGCTGGACGGGCTCAGCGTCCACAGCCGGCCCCAGGCCAATCAGGAGTGGATGCAGGCGCTCAATCTTCGCAGCATGGCAACGGTCTCGACGCTGATTGCGCATTCCGCCCTTCGCCGCACGGAGAGCCGGGCGTCGCACTACCGATCGGACTTTCCGGCACAGGACGATCGAGCCTGGCTACAGCACGTCGTGATCACGAAGGATGCAGACGGACCTGTCTTCGCCACCCGCCCGGTCCGCATGACGCGCATGCGGCCCGAGGCCCTGCTGACCGAGGCGGAACGCTGATGCGGCACCAGACCTTGCCGACCGAGGTGGAGCGGTGATGCGCGCCCGGCGCTTCCGTGTGGCCCGCACCAACAGCGACGGGACGCGACGCTACCAGACCTATGAGGTGCCTGAAGGCGATCGCATGACGGTGCTGGACGGGCTGCTGCACATCCAGCGTCACCTGGATCGCACCATGACCTTCCGATATAACTGCCGGGCGATGATGTGCGGGACGTGCGGCGTCCGCGTGAACGGCACCGAGCGCCTGGCCTGCAGCACGCGCCTGTCGGCCATTCCCTCGGCGACTGTGATCGTCGAGCCCCTGCGGTATCTCCCTGTGATCCAGGATCTGATGGTCGACTTCGAGCCGTTCTTCGATGCCTGGCGGACGGTCCAGCCGGGATTCGTCCCGGGCGCCGCACACGAGGAGCCGGCGCGCATCGCGCCCGATGCCCCCGAGCGGCAGGTCATCGACCGGCATCGGGAGTGCATCTCGTGCGGCATCTGTTTCTCGTCGTGCGACGTCGTCGGCATCTCGCCTGGATTTGTGGGGCCGGCGGCAATGAATCGAGCTTTTTGCATGATCCATGACTCCCGCGACGGAGGACGCGAGCAGCGCCTCAGCGTTCTCGACAGCGAGCAGGGCTGCTGGCGCTGTCATACGCACACCACGTGTACCGAGCTGTGTCCCAAGGGGCTGGACCCGACTGGCGCTATCGAAGAGATGAAACGGCTGCTGGCGCGCCGGTCCATCGCGTCCGTGCTGGGACTGCGCCGGTCCTGAGGGACCATCGTGTACCGCGTTTCCCCAGAGCAACGCGTTCGCGCCTACGCCGAGCTTTGGCCCACGCAGCCGCGGTGGGGGCTGTGCGCCTGGTGGGCGCAGCGGATCAGCGGGCTGGCCCTGGTGGCGTATGCGATCTGGCACATCATCACCGTCGTCGGCGCCGCACGCCAGCCTGATCGCTTCGGTCCCCTGCTGATCCTCCTGCGCCACCCGGTAGTGTTCGCGCTCCTGATGGCCGGGCTGGCCTATCACGCGGCCAACGGCATCCGCCTGGTCCTCTTCGATCTCGGCCTCGAATCGATGCGCAGACGCGGGGCGTTTTGGGGCTTTCTCGCTGCCGCGGTCCTCGTCGTGCTGGCGAGCCTGGGCCGGGAGATGGGTCGCAGGCTGTAGCGGGGATCGAGCGTGAGCGCATTGCTCTGGCTGCTGCAGCGGGCGAGCGGGCTCGTCCTCGTGATCCTCGCGGGTCTGCACGTCGGGGTGCAGTACGGACTCCTGCCCTTTTCCATGCGGCGGCCGATGCTCATCACCGTGGACTGGTTCTTGCTCACCTTCGTCCTGTACCACGGGCTCAACGGCGTGCGCACCGTCGCCTACGACTACGTCACCCGTCCGCAGGCGCAGCGCCTCGTAGACTGGGTTCTGTGGGCGGCGGGTCTTGCGCTGTTCGCCTATGGGAGTTGGGGGCTGACCCTGCTCATCCGGTAGAGTCCAGAGCACACCGGGCCAATCTGACCCCGGCACTGCGCATCACGAATCCCAGGAGGCACCATGGAGGTCGCACCGGGTATCCACCGCATAGAGCTCGAGTCTCACCTGATCAGGCTGGCCACCTATGCGCTTCTCGGCGAGCGGGTGGTTCTCGTGGACGCCGGGTTTGCCGGCGCCTCGGTCCAGATCAACGACTACCTGCGGCGTCATGGCCGTTCTCTCGCCGACGTCAGCCTCTGCGTCATCACCCATGCCCACGCGGATCACTTCGGAGGAAGTGCAGAGATCAAGGCGGCCGCGCCGGGGACGACCTTTTGCGTGCACCGCGAGGACAGAGCCTGGGTGGAGGACCCGGAAATGCACACTCGGGACAACTATCTATGGTCGGAGTCCTTCGGACTCTCACAGCCGGAGCAGGTGATTCCCCGGATCCGTGAGATGCTCGGCCCGGCGGTGCGCGTGGAGATCACCCTGCAGGATGGCGACACCATCGATGTGGGAGGAGACTGGCATCTTCAAGTTGTTCACACACCGGGACACACGCGCGGGCATATCGCCCTGCTCGACCCCCGCTCGCGCAGCCTGCTGGTGGGCGATGCCATCGTCGAGCCCGGCCTGTTACCACCTGCCTACTACGACGCGCTGGTCTACATCGAGACGCAGCACCAGATTCGAGGATTGGACACGCGCCGTCTGCTGGGCTGCCACTATCCCGTGCGGGAAGGCGGCGCTGCTCTCGACCTGCTGAATCACGCCATCGCCCATGCCGAGGAATGCCATCGCGTCGTCAGGGATGCTCTCGCGGGCGCGCACGCGCCGGTCCACCTCTCGTCTGTCGCGCAGGCGCTCCTTGACCACTTTCACGTGGGCGAGTCCCCCTGGCGCTGGGGGTGGGCGGCCTATGGGCATCTGGTTGCCATGGAACGCCGCGGTGAGGCGACGCGGTGCGAGTGGAACGGCCTGCCTGCCTGGGAAGTGCGGCGCTGAGACTCCAGGGCAAGGTCGCGATCGTCACCGGCGGCGCGTCGGGCATCGGTCGCGCGATCGCCACGCTGTTTTGCGAAGCGGGCGCGCGGGTGACCATCGGTGACATCGATCACGTTCGTGGCCAGCAAGCTGCTGCCGAGATCGCGGCTGCCAGTGGCGACTGCCGCTTCATCCTCTGCGATGTGTCGGAGCCTGCTGACGCCGAGAGTCTCGTGCAGCGCACGGTGTCGGCCCACGGGCGTCTGGACACCCTGGTGAACAACGCCGCGGACCTGGGCCAATACGGAAACGTCGCGGACAGCACGCTCGAAGACTGGAATCGCTCGCTCGCCGTCGGCCTGACCGGGACCTTCTTGTGCTCGAAGTATGCGGTCCCGCAGATGACTGCAGGCGCCAGCATCGTCAACATCGCATCGGTCGGCGGCGTGTTACCGTTCGTTGAGCACGCGGCCTACGTGGCGGTGAAAGGTGCGGTGATCCAGCTCACCCGCTCGATGGCGCTCGACTTTGGGACCCAGGGCATCCGTGTGAATGCTATTGCGCCTGGGGCGATCGACACGCGTCCCCTGGCGGAGGATCTCATACGTCTGCAGATCGCGCGCAGCGTGCTCGGCCGCAAGGGCCGTCCTGAAGAGGTGGCTCAGGCTGCGCTCTTCCTGTGCAGCGACGAGGCCGCCTTCATCACCGGGGTCTGCCTTCCTGTGGACGGCGGGTGGCTGCTGGGGCGGACGCGGGTCGTTTGAAGGGGGCACTTCGCGCGGTGACGAAGCCCGCTGCGATGGATGCCGCCGGTGACATCGCCGCCCTGGCCAGCCGGGTGCGCGCCAACGTCGAGCAGGTGATTATCGGGAAGGCCGAGGTCATCGAGCGGGCGCTGGTGGCTGTGCTGTGCGAGGGGCATGTCTTGATCGAAGACGTCCCCGGAATCGGCAAGACGATGCTTGCCAAGGCGCTGGCCCGATCGCTAGGATGCTCCTTCCGGCGGATCCAGTGCACGCCTGATCTGCTCCCATCGGACATCACCGGCCTCGAGTTCTTCAACCAGAAGACGCAGGCATTCGAGTTTCGCCCGGGCCCGGTCTTCGCGCAGATTGTGCTGGCGGACGAGATCAACCGCGCCACGCCGCGCACGCAGTCGGCGCTGCTCGAGAGCATGGAAGAGCATCAGGCCACGGTCGAGGGCCACACACGCGCGCTGCCGCGTCCGTTCGTCGTGCTGGCCACCCAGAATCCCGTCGAGCTGCAAGGCACCTTTCCACTGCCCGAGGCGCAGCTCGACCGGTTTCTCCTCCGGCTCGTGCTCGGCTATCCTTCCGCCGCGGACGAGCAGCAGATCCTGCGCCGCTACCGCACGGGTCAGCCGCTCGACGATCTGGAGGCGGTGGCCGATCCCGACGAGGTGCTGGCCATGATCGAGGCTGTGCGGACGGTCCACGTGAGTTCTGCGATCGAAGCGTACGTCATCGCCATTGCCCAGGCGACCCGCGCGCATCCTGAGGCTGAGTTGGGACTGAGTCCCCGAGGCAGCCTGGGCCTTCACCGTACCGCGCAGGCGCAGGCGGCGATTCACGGCCGCAGTTTCGTTCTGCCTGACGACGTGAAGGTGATGGCGCCGCAAGTATGCGCGCACCGGTTGATACTGAGCAGCGGCGCCCGGTTGCGTGATCGTACCGCCGTGGAGATCGTCGGCGAGGTCCTACGCAGCGTCCCGGCTCCGGTCGAGAGCGAGGCGAGGCCGTGACCGAGGAGCTCGACCGCGCAGTCCGCCTCCAGATCTTTGGGAGGACCGCTGAAATAGGACAGGTTCCGGGAGTACAGGACATCGCCGACGCGCTCGGTCAGCCGCGTGCCCTCGTCGAGGAGTCGCTGGAGCGGCTGGCCGCCGGGCGGGTCATCGTCCTCTCGCCGAGTGCGACCACCATCTGGATGGCCAATCCGTTCTCCGCAGTGCCGACCGGGTTTCGCGTGTATGCGAATGGCCGCACGTATTACGGGAACTGCATCTGGGACGCGTTGGGCATTCCCGCCATTCTTGGCGCGGACGCGCACCTCGAGGCGATGTGCGGTGATTGCGGCAGTGACATGGGGCTCGAGGTACAGAGCGGGGCGCTGGCGCGCAGTGAGGGGATTATCCACTTCGGCGTGCCGGCCGCCCGGTGGTGGGACAACATCGGCTTCACCTGATCCACCATGCTGCTCTTCCGGTCGGAGGAGCACATCGACCGGTGGTGCCGGAGCCGCGACCTTCCCCGCGGCGGCACTATGACGCTGGCGCAGGGATGGGAACTCGCGTATGGCTGGTATGCGGACAAACTCCTCCCCGACTGGCGCAGGAAGACGCTCGACGAAGCCGAGGCGCTTCTTGCGGAGGTCGGGTTGATTGGGCCTTTCTGGAGCCTCAGGGGCTGACGGGCCGGGTTCAGGCGCGGACATGTTCTCACAGGGATGGCTGCTCGTCGGCGGACTGCTGCTCGGCCTGGGCCTTGCCGTGCACTCCGGCGGGCCTTTTCTGGTTGGCGCGATCCTGCTATTGGGCGCCGGCGCCTCGTTCCTCTCGCACCGGTACTGTCTCGATCGCGTCGAGTTCCGTCGGACGTTCACGCCTCGTCGCGCGTTCTACGGCGAAGAGATCACGCTGACGCTCGAGGTGACCAATCGCAAGCCGCTTCCGCTCGCGTGGCTTGAGGTCACCGACGAGCTACCCGAGGAGATCGTGCCGCACCGCGGCCGCGTCATTCCGAGCCTGCGGCAACGCCGGTGGCACCTCATCCACCTGTTCTCCCTGCGCTGGTACGAGCGGGTGCGGCGGCGCGTGACCATCACGTGCAAAGCGCGTGGATATTTTCCACTGGGGCCGGTGCGGCTGCGGTCCGGAGATCTCTTCGGGATTACCTCGCAGGGGAGAACGCTGGCAGATATCCAGCATCTCCTTGTCTACCCTAAGATTGTGCCGCTTGATGCCCTGGGCATTCCTGCGCTCCATCCGCTTGGCGACTATCGGGCGCCGCGTCCATTGCTGGAGGATCCAACGCGCACGATCGGTGTGCGCGACTACCAGACGATTGACCCGATCCGGCGCGTCCACTGGAAGGCGACCGCCCGGATGGGACGCCTGCAGACCCGGCAGTATGAGGCGACGACCACGCACCGGGTCGCCATCCACCTCAACCTGGACACACTGGGTGAGTACGCGGAGTACCGGGGCTTCATCCGTCCCCTGTTGGAGTTGAACATCATGGTCGCGGCATCGGTCGCCGCGTGGGCCACGGAGGAAGGGCTTCCGGTTGGGCTCTTTGCCAACGGCTACCTGCCCGAGGGATTGCATCGCGTGCGGCTTGCGCCCGCGCTAGGAGAGGCGCACCTCACCGCAATCCTGGCTGCGCTGGCCAAAGTGTTTCCCACGCCGGTGATTCCATTGGGCGACCTGATGGCCCTGGAAGCCGGCGCGCTCCCCTGGGGGACGACAGCGGTCGTCGTGACCGCGGTGATCGACCCGCCTCTGCTGGCGGGCATCGCGTTCCTTCGGGACGCCGGACACGCTGTTCTGCTTGTGCTTATTGGCGACAGCGTTGAGGATCCGCATCTGGGTGTTCCGACGCACAGGGTGAAGGGTGAGGTGGGCTGGCGTGCGATGGATGAGATCCGTCTCATCTGACCAGGCCGCGTCCGGGAGTCCCGATATCGGTGGTCTGGGCGCTGTGACCTCGTCTCAGAGCCCTGGGCCGAGCCGCGGCGGTTCCGGTTCCAGGCCGGTCGGATTCTGGGAGGGCGTGCGGCGCGTGCTCCCGGCGACTCGCGTGGCGATGGAGTACTGTTGGCTGTATCCCTGGATCGTCGTGATCGGCGGAGGTCTCTACGGCAGAACGAGCCCATTACTATCGGCGGGGTGGACCTTCCTGCTCATGCTCGCGGGACAGGCATCCGTGAAACCCCTGCTCGATCGCGCCGGGTCACTACGGCGGTCCCGGCTGATCCTGGTGAGCGTCGGTGTCGTCCTCGGTCTTCTTGCGGTCCACGAGCAATACTACTCCGGTGTGCCACTGTGGCAGCCTGCATGGCTCATGGCATTGCTGCGCGCCACTCACGACGTGCTACCTGCCCTGCCCAGGCCCGTGGCCGGGGCGCTCGTCGCGTCCCTGCTCTGGTGGCGCGGCCTCGCGCTCGGCGCCAGGGAGGTCGGCGCGATTGAGATCGAGCAAGCGTACAAGACCGGCGTGGGCATGATTGTTGTCTATTTCATCGCCGCCGCGATCTACCCTGATTCGAGCGGGTTCCAGGCTGCGGGGCCGACCCTCCCCGGAACGCTGCCTGCGTTCTTCTTCCTCGGGCTGTCGGCGCTGGCGCTCGCCCGGCTCGGGACGATCTGGGACGCCGGCAGGCCGGATGAGCGCGCGCACTTTCCTGCGCGGGCCTGGCTGCTGCTGGTTGTCGGCGTGGTCGGGATGATCTTGCTGATGGCCAGCATGACCGCGGGCCTGGCGGCCGCGGACGTCTCGACGTATCTCGGGCTGGCGCTGCGGCCGTTACTGCCTGTACTCGAGCTAGTCTTCGTCGCGGTGTTCTTCGTGGCGGGATTGCTCGTCAGGGTCATCATCGCGGTGCTCTCGCGCATCCCACGGCGGGACATCCCCGAGACGTCCCCGGCGCCGACCGTCATCGATGATCTCCTTCGCCGCCTCCGCGAGATCAACTTGAATCCCCAGGTTGTCGAGGGGGCGCGGTGGACCATGGTGCTCGCGGTGCTGCTGCTCCTGGCTATCGGTATGGCGCTGACGATCGTGTGGATGCGACGGCGCGAGCGGCATCCCGATGAGGATGAACACGAGTCGATCTGGTCGGCGCGAGAGATGCTGCGGGGGCTGGCGAGCCTGCTGCCCAGGCTCCGACTCCGGCGATCCGGCCCACAGGAGCCGGCCGCGCAGACGGTGAAGGCGATTCGGCTGATCTACCGGGAATTGCTGCGACTGGGCGCTGGTCTTGGCGCGGTCCGCCAATCGTGGGCGACGCCGCGCGAGCACGATCCGCGGCTGCGGACCGTTCTTCCAGGGGCGCCCGATGAAGTGGCCGCGCTCACCACGGCGTACGAGCGTGTGCGGTATGGCGTCTGGGAGCCGACGTCAGTGGAGGTGCGTGCGGCGCAGGAGGCTTTGGATCGGGCGAAGGCCACGATCCCGCCTGAGCCCAAACAGCGCTAGGGCTTCTTCTGCGGCACGCAGCAGATGAACGTGAGCGGCGTGGTACCGGTGTTCTTGATCTGATGCCGCTCGTGCGGCGGCACCCACATCACGTGCCCGGGCGCCAGCGCGCGCTCACCCTGATCGCCGACCATCACACCCTCGCCGTCGAGCAGGTACATCTCCTGTTCGTACCAGTGATTGTGCAGCGGTGTGGCCGCGCCGGGCGCCACCTCGAAGATGCGCATGGCGAAGTTCTGGGCGCCACGCTTCTGGTCGATGACCCAGCGGATCTTGACCCCGGGCATTGACTCGGGTTCTTCGGCAGGGACCTCGTCGGGTCGGAAGATCTCCATGACACCCCTAAGCATATCACGCGTGGGACCCTCATAGGAGGCGCTTCTCGCCGATAAAATGAGTGGGGTCTCTCTAGTTGCTGGCTCTGGGCGGGTGAGCTGCGTTATTCTATAGTGAGAGGGCAAAACCATGGGGATCCCGTACATTGATGGGACCGTGACTGGACCTCTCGGTCAGGCCACGCTTCGGTTCCTGGTTGACAGTGGGGCCGCCTATACACTGCTCCCCCACGACACCTGGCGGACCATCGGCCTCGCTTCCCGGCGCGCAATGACCTTCTCGTTGGCCGACGGGACGCTTATCGACCGGCAGATTTCGGAATGCTACATCAGCCTACCTCAAGGTGAGGGCCACACTCCCGTGATCCTGGGTGAGCCCGGCGATGAGGCATTGCTCGGCGTTGTAACCCTTGAGAACCTCGGCCTTGTCCTGAACCCCTTTTCGAGACAACTCCAACCCATGCGCTTGCGGATTGCGTAGATCGCGTGGCGCCGCGGCTCTCTGAATAGTCTTTCCTGGAGGCATTCCGGTGGCCATCGAGATCCTCGCTCCTGAAGTCCACAAGTACCTCGACAGTCTCGTTCCCGCTCGTCCCGCCGAGATGCAGGCGATGGAGGCCTACGCGCGTGAGCACGCGTTTCCGATCATCGGCCCGGGCGCCGGGTACTTCTGCTACATGGTCGCGCGAATGCTCGGCGCGCGGCGGATCTTCGAGATGGGATCAGGGTACGGCTACTCGACCGCCTGGTTCGCTCGGGCGGTCCAGGAGAACGGCGGAGGCGAAGTGTACCACGTCGTGTGGGACGAAGACCTCTCAAGGCGCGCCAGGGGGCATCTGGGGAAGTTGGGATACGA
>JBQTJG010000504.1:0-1601 GCA_052387355.1 Armatimonadota bacterium
CGGTCACGTTCCTCTTCACCGATATCGAAGGGTCCACAGAGCTGCTGCAGCGTGTGGGCGACCGCTCGTACAAGGAGATCCTGGAGGATCACCATCGCCTCCTGCGGGCCGCCTTTGAGAAGGACGAAGGTCACGAGGTCGATACTCAAGGTGATGCCTTCTTTGTCGCGTTTCCCGAGGCCGGCAATGCCGTCGCGGCCGCCGTGGCGGCGCAGCGGGCGGTCACAGCGTACTCGTGGCCCGACGGGGTGGTGGTGCGCGTGCGCATGGGGCTCCACACCGGCGAGCCCACACTCGGCCCCGGCGGATATGTCGGCATCGATGTCCACCGTGCTGCTCGCATCTGCTCGGCCGGACACGGCGGCCAGATTCTTCTCTCCGAGACCACCTGCGGTCTGGCGCGGACTGCTCTCCCTGAGGGTATCAGCCTGAGGGACCTGGGTGAGCATCGGCTCAAGGACCTCGCCCGTTCCGAGCACATTTCCCAGGTGGTCGTCCCCGGCCTTCCCGCCGACTTCCCGCCCATCAAGTCCCTGGATGTCCGAACCAACAACCTGCCCTCCCTCGAGCTCACCAGCTTCATCGGGCGTGAGCATGAGATGGAAGAGATCAAGAGGCTGCTCTCCTCGGCCCGTCTGGTGACCCTGATGGGCCCCGGCGGAGCCGGCAAGACGCGTCTCGCGCTCCAAGTCGCCGCCGACCTCAGCGAGAAATTTCCCAACGGGGTGTGGCTGGCTGAACTGGCGCCGCTGTCCGACCCGACGATGGTGGTTCAGACCGTGGCCACGGTGTTCGGCGTGCGCGAGATGCCGGGCCGCCCATTGCAAGACACGCTCGTGGATTACCTGCGCACCCGGGAGCTGCTGCTGGTGCTCGACAACTGCGAGCATCTGGTGGCGGTCTCCGCGCACCTGGCCAGCGCGCTCCTGCGTGGCTGTCCGAGGCTGCGGATCCTGGCGACGAGCCGGGAAGCGCTTGCGGCGGCGGGTGAGGCGACCTACCGCGTGTCCTCGCTCTCCACCCCCGATCCAGGCCGCGTGAGGTCCGTTGAGCAGTTGACGCAGTTTGACGCGACGCGTCTCTTCCTAGAACGCGCGGCCCTGAGCAATCCCAGGTTTGTCGTGACGGATGCGCAGGCGCCCATCGTCGCCCAGGTGTGTCATCGGCTCGACGGGATCCCGCTCGCCGTCGAGCTGGCGGCAGCGCGCGTCAACGTACTTTCGGTGGACCAGATCGCGCGGCGGTTAGACGATCGTTTCCGTCTGCTCACCGCTGGGAGCCGAGCAGACCTGCCCCATCACCAAACGCTGCGGGCCACAGTTGAATGGAGCTATGAGCTGCTCCCCAAAGATGAACGCCTCTTGTTCCAGCGGCTTTCCGTCTTTGCCGGAGGGTTCTCGCTGGAGCCGGCTGAGGTAAATGCGCGGGGGAGGGGATTGACAACGATGATGTCCTCGATCTCCTGGCGCATCTGGTGGACAAGTCGCTGGTGATCGCCGAGACGATGAACGGCGACATCCGATACCGCATGCTCGAGACCATCGGTCATTACAGCCGCGAGCGGCTGCGGGAGTCGGGAGAGGGCGGCACGCTTCTCCGGC
>JBQTJG010000505.1:0-5479 GCA_052387355.1 Armatimonadota bacterium
GCTGCTGGCCTGGGCAGTGTTGAGTACAGCGCTCCTGCTCGTCTCGCTTAGCTGGCCCGACGCGACACGGCAGGCCCTCCAGGGCGTCGCCCGCAACGTGCAGCCCACGGCTGCAGAGGCTCAGAGCCCCGAGGCCCCCGCGCAGCTTGAGTGGCTGGGCTGGCAGTTCTTCCGGCTGACCTCGTTGACCGGCAAGGTCATCTTGTTCAACCCCGCGCTCAATGACCCGCAGCTCGGAGGCTTCAGAAACCTCGAATCCCCAATTAAGCTCGATGACATCAGCGTGGTGCACGTCATCCTGCCATCGAGCGGCCATGGAGATGACCAGGGGCATACGGTCGAGATCGCCCGGAAGACCGGGGCCATGGTGGTGACGACCTTCGAGCTGGCGACATGGATGGTGGCGCGCGGGGTAGACACGAACAAGATCCTTCGATCCCAGCCCGGCAGCCGGTTCGAAGTCGAGGGCATCAAGATCCAGGTCGTCAACGCGGTGCACGGCAGCGGCGCGGCCGGCCAGGGACAGGCCATCTATGGCGGGCCGGCGCTTGGGTTCATCGTCACCCTGGAAAACGGGGTCAAGATCTACCATGCAGGCAGCACGGCGATCACCACGGACCTTCAGCTCTACGGCCGCCTCTACAAGCCCCACGTGGCGCTGCTGCCGATCGCCTCGGGCATGTTCCCTGACGAGACGGCGATCGCCGCGGAGTTCCTGCAGACCGACAATCCGAATCTGCACTCGGTGTTCCCGCAGCATCACGCGGGCTTCTTGCCCGCCGACCGCCAGGGTGGGGCGTTTGTCCGGGCGATGAACGCCCGGCGGATGAGGCGCGAGTTGACGGCGTTCGATCCCAAGCCCGGGCAGGTCTTCCTGGTGACTGGGAGCGCGACAAGGCCTCGGTAGGCACGAGTTCTCTCTCGATCTCATGGCTGGGGCCAACGGCGCCTGGGCCGTTGGCCCCGATATCTTTTCGCCCGCCCCCAGTTTGCGGGGTCCTGGTGAAGGAAACGGGGCACAATCCTAGTACGATCTACTGCGAGCCGGGGCGTGACGCCGGCACGCCGGAGTGTTGGAGCGCCCGATGGAGCCCAAGGCACAAACTGCGGAGCGGCTTCTTCGAGGGCTGGGCGTTGCGGTGAAGACGTTCGCCCTCTACCCTCCGCCGCATCCGGTTACGGTCAAGGCGATCGAAACCCTCATGGGGTCGCTGCGCGGCTACACGGCGGCCTATGGCCCGTTTGCGACGCGTGTCGGCAAGTACAGCCTGTCCGTCGACGGCATCCCTTTCAAGAGTGGAGCGCACGCGAACCTGGCATTCTACCTCTTTACCCGTAAGCTCTCCTACTTCAAGTTCATGCCTGCCGTCAGTGAGCAGGCCCTGACAGCCTTCGTTGCCGCCGTCGGCACGGATCGGCACAGTCTGGAGGCGGCAGGCGGCATCAGGCATCTGCTCCGGCAGTCGGGCGTGGGGAATATCCAGGTGACCGAGATGGTCCTGGAGCAAGACGATGCGGAGTCGGAATCCATCGACCTCAGCGGCATCTTCGAGATGCTCGGACGTGGCCGGGCGGCCCCGCAGGAGCGCGAGCGGGTCATCGAGCTCCTCCACCAGGGCCCTGACCAGGCCAGGGTGCTGCTCGAGAACATGTACGCGATGGCCGGCGGAAGCCCTGAAGGACCTATCGAGGACGATCAGATCCAGCAAGTCTATCAGGCGGTGAGAAGCCTGGACCGAATGGTGCTCGACGAGCCGTTCGAGGACCAGCCGCAGCTCTACGCCAATCTTGCTGGCGCCCAGGTCCTCCTGCGCGACCCGCTGCGCTCTGTTCTGCTGCGAGCCCTCATCCAGCGGGATGGGAGCAATGGATCGGCCAGGCGGCTCGGGAATCAGTTGTCGGACGAGCAGATCGCCCAGGCCGTACAGGACCTGCTCTCGGGTGGAAACATTGAACAGCAGGTGACGACCTTCTTGCGGGCGCTGTGCTCCGACCGGCAGAAGGCCAAGGCGGTCCTGGCGATTCTTGACGCAAAGCTGCGGCCGGCGAACGCGAACCCGAACTGGCTGGCTGACGCTGTCTTGCCGCAGCTCTTCGCTCAGCCACTTCGGCGCGACGTCGAATCCCCTCCGGAGTTCGAGTTTGGCGACCTCGAAGTGGCCGCCGGCCGCCAGGACGTCGACCTGCGGCTCAAAGAGACCCGATCGATCGACGAAGCCGCAGCCTTCCGCGAAGTCATCATGACGCTGGCGGATGTCATCCGCCACGAGGCCGACGAGAAAGACCAGCGAGAGGCGGCCGATATCGCCGACGCGTTAATGGCCTCGATGGCCTGGCTTGTCGAGCATCAGGAGTTCGGTCTGCTGGCGCGGATCCTCAATGGAATCAAGCAGATCGCGTCATCCGAGAGCGGCTCCCGCAGGGTCATGGCGGCGGACATCCTGAAGAAAACCGCGGAGGGTCCCCTCCTGGATGGACTCCTTGCAGTCATGTGGAGCGCACGAGAGACCGTGGTCGAGAAGGAGATCCAGACCTGCCTGCAGCCCCTGGCCCAAGATCTGGTGGGCCCGCTCGTTCGCGCCCTGGGGACCGAACCGCGCGGCGGGCCGCGCGCAATGCTCTGCGATCTCATCATCAGTCTTGATGGCGATAGCCTCGACGAGTTAGGAGCCTATGTGACCGATTCGCGTTGGTATCTGGTTCGAAACATCGTGAACATTCTCGGCCGCGTACGGCACGCCCAGGCGGTGGCCTACCTGAGCCGGCTCGGCAGCCACCCCGACTACCGTGTCCGCCGCGAGACGCTCATCGCCCTCGCCACGATCGGCACAGAGGAAGCGCAAGGAGTGCTCGCCACCTTTCTCGATGATCCGGACGAGCGCCTCCGGCTTCGCGCCATGCAGTCGCTCGACACCTGGGAAGCGTGGCGCGCCATGCCCAAGATCCTCGCGGTGCTCGAGCGTCCGGATCTGTTCAATCGCCAGTTCACGTTCAAGCAGGCCGCCCTTGAAGCCTTGGCTCGTCTGGGCGCGAAGCAGAGCCTGCCCGCGGTCAATAAGATTGCCCGGGCGCGTCTCGTGTTCGGGTCACGTGGCCGAGAGTTACGGCGCCTCGCAGCACTGACGGCGTCGATCATCGAAGGCCAGAGGGCGCTCCCTGATCATAGGGTCCTCTCAAGCGATGACCGCGAGAGGCGGGCGCCGTGATCGACGCGACGCGGCCGGCCGCACAGCCTGTGGCCCAGGTGCAGTCTGGAACCGGCGCCGGGGTTGTCCGTCGCCCCCGGCGCACGCGGCCGGGAGAGATCCTCACGGGGCTCGCCCGGGCCCGACGGACCGCCGCGCTGTATGGGGCCGAACATCCGGTCACGGGGAGAACCCTCGATGACGTCCATCGAGTCCTCGAAGAGGTGCTGGCCACCCGCCTGTCCCTGCGGTTCTTTATCCATGAGGACATCTTCTACGTCGGAAAAACGGTGCTGCTCGAAGAAAGTCTGCGGCTCGGGGCGATGCTGGCGGAGTTGAGGGAGCGCGAGATCGGCACCATAGAGTTCCATACGGGTTTGGAGTCCTGGGAGCTGAGGCGCCTCGCCGAGGTCGTGAACATGAGCTCGGCAGATCTGCACAGGCTGGGGGGTGCGGGGTCGCTGCTCGCGGCGAAGGACGTTCGCCACATCGTCGTCGCCAAGACGCGGCCGCTGCTCCCGGACGAGCAGGTCGAGGTCCGGGTGGATCCGCGCGACGTCTATCGTGCCGGCCTGCGGGTGGTTGATGACCTGTATTTCCAGGCCTCGAGAGACGTGCCCCTCGATTTGCGGAAAGCCAGTCTGGTCGTCACCTCGCTTGTCGACATCATGACCGAGGATCGCGCGGCCCTGCTGGGGATCGCCGCGCTGCGGAGCTACGACGAGGACACCTGCCACCACTCCGTCAACGTCGCCGTGCTCTCGCTGATGATGGCGACGCAGCTCAAACTCGAGCGATCCGCGATCATGACGGTTGGCCTGGCCGCCCTGCTCCACGACATCGGCAAGGTTCGGGTTCCGCACGAAATCGTCATGAAGACCGAACCGCTCACCGCTGAGGAACGGCAACTCTTGAAGCGGCACACCCTCTACGGCGCGCATCTGCTGCGGAACCTCCCCGGTGTCTCCAGACTGGCGATGGTCGTCGCCTTCGAGCACCACGCCAATTACAACCTCTCCGGCTATCCGGAGATCACCGTCAAACAGGTCCCGCATCCGCTCACGCGCATGGTGCAGATCGCCGACTTCTACGACGCCTCGACCTCCACGACTCAGTCCGAACGCCGGACGATGCTGCCGCACCAGGCGATCCAGTTCATCCTCGACAATGCCGGGAAGGTGTTCGATCCCATACTGGCCAGGGTCTTTGTGCAGATGCTGGGCCTGTATCCCACCGGGTCGGTTGTCGAGCTGGACACGGGAGAGGTGGCCGTTGTTACGCGTCCCAGTGAGCGCGAGGCGGAGCGGCCGGTAGTGAAGGTGATCGCCGATGGGAGGCGAGAACCCGTCGACCCCCGCACGGTGAACCTTGAGGACGCCACGGATCTGCACATCGTCCGCGCGCTCGACCCTTCAGAGGCGCCAGTGGATGTCGCCGCCCATCTCTCCTAGCGAATGAGGCGGGGGGCTGCCGTTCTCCTCGTCGTGGTGTTGGCGGCCGGCGTCGTCGCTATTACTCGCTACCCTCTGCTGACCGCCATTGGCCGTTTCCTCATCGTCCAGGATGCACTCGGTCGGGCTGGCGTCATTGTGGTGCTCTCCGGCGGCGTCCGCGATGAGCGGGTTCGCCAGGCCGCGGAGCTCTACCACGCCGGCTACGCATCACGGGTGATGCTCTCGGGAGGCGAGGCCATGGCAGGCCTCCCAGTCTCCGACTTGCTCAAGAACCAGGCGTTGAAGCACAGGATTCCGGGTTCCGCGCTCCTCTTCGAATCGGGCTCGACAAGCACCGCCGAGCAGGCCCGCTATCTCCGGCCGATCCTGGAGCGCGAGGGTTTCCGGCGGGCTATCGTCGTCACTTCGTCTTATCACTCTCGCCGGACGCGCTATCTGTTCCGCAGCGTCTTTGCCGGATCGCCGGTCGAGATCCGTGTGTATCCGGTGCAGGGGGACATCTTCAGCCCAATCGAATGGTGGACGCGCGATTGGGACACTGAAGAAGTCATACTCGAGTACATCAAACTGGGGCTGGCGGTCGCTCGGTATCGCTGACCGATCCCTTACGGGTTCTGCCGGCCGATATGCTCGAACAGCTCGATCAGGCCAGGATCCCACTGGGTGCCGGCGCCGGCCCAGAGAATCTCCCACGCCTCGTCCGCTGACATGGCCGACCGATACGGCCGGTCGCTCGTATAGGCATCGAACCCATCGGCGATCGACACGATCCGCGCGCCCAGGGGGATAGCGCCACCCGCGAGTCCGTTCGGATAGCCCTTCCCATCCCAACGTTCATGG
>JBQTJG010000506.1:0-15516 GCA_052387355.1 Armatimonadota bacterium
GTGGAACGGCATTCGTTACAATGTAGTGTTGGACCCGACTATTGAAGCTCCTGCCAGCTCACGGGCACCGCGAGGCCTTTTCCAATCTTCTGAAAGCCCGGCGTGGCCAGCACGGCGGCATCGTACCGGACGACCACTGTCCCATTCTTCGTCACAAAATTCCTCGCCGTGACAGCCCCGATGACATCCAAGATGCCCGCGAACACCACCACGTCCCCGTCCGTGAGGACCAGCCCGTCAACGACGGCCACCGCCTCTTCCTCTATGTCGATCGCCGCCTTTCCCCACGCGACGACGCCTGGCAGCGTCCGCGCCGTGGGGCCGTGGTGCACTTCCAGCCTCGCGCCTGGCCCGATCACGATATCACCTTCCACCACCAGCGCCCCGTCGGCAATGATCAGTTTGTCTCCCTCCACGAGGTCCACGTCACCCTCGACGAAGACCACCCCTTGGAGAGCGCGCCTGGGCCCACCTTTGAGGTAGTCCAGAACCGTCTCAAACTCTTCCGCGATGTAGCGGCTGTGGGGTTTGACCCGAAGCCCCGCGGCGCCGCCGGCCTCTGCTGCGGCCCGATTGAGGAGTGTATTGGCCGTGTTCGCTTCAGCCAGAGCTCTGTACTGGTCCACTTCAAAGGAAGGGCCCTGGAGCGCGGGACGGACCTTCAGACGGCGGATACCCAATTCGCCAACGTACCGCCGGAGTTCCTCAAGCTCTATCGGCTTGTGTGCAATCCCGCTGGTGAGTCGCGCCCCGCCCGCCAGCACAAGGTCGACGAGGCCCTGAGCGGGATCCACCACGGCAGAGGATCCAAGGAGGGCGTAGTCATCGATGGTTCCATCGCGCAGCGGAAGCCGTGAGCCATGGAAGGTATTCAGGAGGACGTGCGGGCTCTCGAACCGCACCTCGCCCGAGGCTGCGAGGTTGCCCGCGCACCGGCAATCGCCTCCACCAGCGCGGAAAGGCAGGAGGTATGTCCGTGCCCGGCCATCGAAACGGAGGCTATGCTGGCCATACACACCGTAGGCAAGCGCTGGAGGGCCCGCGCGAGCCAGCACTCTGAGGCGGCGGCGAACGTTGGCCGCGTCGCCTCGCACCACGACAGAGATCAGACCGCCCGGAAGGTGTTCGAGTGCTTCGATGGCAAACGTGCCGACGCCCAGCGCTTCCTGGTAGGGAAGAGTCAGGTCTTTTCCCTCCTCCAGGACCCAAAGGGCCTTCTGGAGGCCTGCTTCGGCGAGATAGAGCGCCGCGAGGCTGCGTGTCGACCCACCCGCAAGCCGCTGCTCAAAGCTCACCCTGGCCAGAAACACCCCGGCAAACATCTGCAGGATCAGCATCACGACGACGACCATGAGCAGAGCTTGTCCGTCTTGCTGGCGCATAACAGTCTCCTAGTTCCTGGGCCTGACTGCCATCTCCAGCACCGCATCACCCGATGGTCGTCCGATGGTCAGGGTGACGGTCACCAGGTTTCGCTGGCGCCCTACGCGCAGGCGCCTCACCTCGCGGGCGAGCAAACGGCCCTGTGTCTGGGGCGGGGGCGAGCTCACCGTGTTTGCCTCGACGGTGAACCGCCAAAGCTCCCCGCGGGCGAGGTCGTGGAAGTAGTGGACCGCGTGATCCCAAAGAGGGGTTCCCTCGGTGTCCGTCCTGAAAGCCCGGCCCGGGCCGTTGACGCGGGCGGCGAGGAAGCCGACACCGTCCTGCGCGGCGCCCTCGTCGCGGGACCAGATCACGATGGAGCCAGGTGCGGCACTGGTTTCGCGCAGCTCATTGACCATCCGCTGCAGCGTCAGGCGCCCCTGCCGGACGGCCTCGGCGTCCCCACCCACACGCCCCGAGAAAGTCAGGGTAAACATGAACACGGCAAAGAGTGAGAGCGCGAGGAGCGCGAAGGGTACCGAGACCGTCACAATCTCCATCAGGGTGTAGCCCTGCTCAGTCGGCCGCCCTTTCGCGCTCATCGCTCTTCCGATCGCCGCACGAGCGTTGTAAGATTCACGCTGCGCTCCCTACCGCGCCGCGGCCACCACACGGTGACAGTGACCTGCTGAAGGCCCGAGTCGACCTCAGCCACGGCAACCTGCCATTCGTACTTTGGGAATCGCTCAGGATCGAGTGGCCGGCGTGCAACCTCGACGGCTTCTTCCCAGCTTCCGGTGATCTCCTCGAGCTTATGCGCGGCAAGATCTCCAGCAAGGGCGAGCTCTTGGGCCATCCGGGCAGCCAGGGACCCCGTCGTGAGCAGACTGAAGAGGCTCACCACCAGAAGGCCCAGGAGCGCGGTGGCCAGGAGCTGCTCAATGAGGACGCTGCCCCGGCCCTGAGCGTCAGGCACTCCAGCGCTTACCGACCAATCTCACGAACCTGTCCCCGTATCTCGCCCCCAGGGAATACTTGCGTATGCACGTTGACGTAGCTCACGCCGGCAAGCATCGCACGGCGCAGCTCGGCGAACTCTCCAGCAGCGATGCCTTGTCCTGTGGGACCGATGACATCGGTGGCGCTCCTCGTACCTCTCACCGATCCCGAGGGAGTCGGACAGGGTGGCGTGCCTGGGGGCGGAGCCGGCAAGTTCGAGCACAGGAAGACACTGACGCCTCCGTTCACACTGGTCTGCCCGAAGTGGATGTGCGCTTGTTGGACCGCTGATTCGAGTCCCTCATAGCTCAGTTCAAAATCGATCGCTGTTTCTCCTAGTCTTGCTCGGAATCGTCCCGTAGCCACGGTGGAGATTGGGGGAACCTCTTCAAATCCCAGCAACGTCGCCCTCAGGACTGGAACTGGCGCCGCTGGCGCCGTGGCGCTCGATCCCGCCAACAAAACCACCAGTGTCAGGAGTACGGCTGTCATTAGCTGCCTCATCTCTCTCCTCCTTATCCCGTCGCCGGGTGTCGGTGCTCCTCCCAGGTATCACAGGCGCGTCACAATCCGGTAACGGGCACCACCCCGAGAAACGGTTCACCGAAGGATCGGGCAGGGTCCACCTCCAAAGTGGCGGTCTAAGTACTCGTATTGACGTGGAGGACCCGATGAGCAGTGTTCCGGAGTCAGGCTATGTCGCCACACGCAAGTTCGGTGACGCCGCCGTCACCATCATCTCGGAAGGCTCCTGCCTCTGGGCTCCGAGATACCAGGCGCCAGAGGACGCCGTGCATCGCGCCCTGCCTGACGCGGACGCGCAGGGCCGGATCCGAATCGCGTTCAACCTCGCCCATATCAGGATCCCCGGCGCCGCTGTACTGATAGACCCGGGATTCGACGATCCTGCGTCCGCATGGGACGCGGCCTTCGGGGCCCGGTGGCCGGGCTACGTGCGGACTCCCGGCATGATGGCGGCCCTGGCGAGCCTGAGCATCCGGGCGGAGGATGTCACTCACGTCCTGATTACGCACGCGCACGACGATCATTTCGCCGGGGTCGCGGTCGAACAGGACGGCCGGCATGTGCCGCGGTTTGCCCGCGCCCGCCACTTCATCGGCCGGCAAGATTGGGAGGACAATCCGAGGCGCAGCGATCCCGCTTCAGAACTGATGACCCGGCTTGGCGCCATCGACCGGCAGAGCGCGCTTGAACTGGTCGAAGGAGAGCGAGAGGTCGCGCCGGGGGTCAGTATGATCCACGCGCCCGGCGAGACGGCCGGTCACCATATCGTCCGCGTCCGGTCAGGCGGGGAGACCTTCTTCTATGCCGGTGATCTCTTCCACCACGCGTGCGAGGTCGAACATCCCGGTTGGGTATCGCCGCACCGCGACCCGGCCGTGATGGGCGCATCACGCGAGCGCCTCATCACGGAAGCGGCGGGACGCGCGACGGTTGTCTTCACGCACGACCTGTTCCCGGCCTGGGGCCGGATCGTGCGGATCGGGACGGGACATCGCTGGGAGCGTACAGAGTAGCGGACCTCGCTGGCGAGGCGGCGCGATAGGTCGCGGTGATCTAGGGCCGCTCCCGTCCCCCAGCCGTTCTCGCCCGGTTCAGGATGGTCCGGGGATCCAAGGCATCTCGCAGCCCGTCGCCGACCAAGTTGCAGGCCAGGACCGTCAGAAAAATCGCGAGGCCGGGAAACAAGACAACATGCGGCGCAGTCCTCAGGTACACGCGGGCCTTGCTGAGCATCGCCCCCCATTCGGCCGTGGGCAGTTGGACGCCCAACCCGAGAAAACCAAGATACGCGGCTGCAAGAATCGCGCCGCCGAACGAGAGTGACGCCTGAACAATCAGCGGGCTCAGCGCGTTGGGCAGGATATGGCCCCAGACAATACGCAGGTCTCCTCCTCCAATCGCCCGACTCGCTTCGACGAACTCCCGCTGCCGCAGCGCCATGACCTGGACGCGCGTGAGGCGCACATAGACCGGGATCTGCGAGATGCCGATCGCAATCATGGCGTTGCGGAGTCCCGGACCCAGCACGGACACGATGAAGATGGCTAAGAGAATCGACGGAAAGGCCAGTAACAGATCGACGCCGCGCATGATGACGGCGTCCATCCCCTTCTGGTAGTAGCCGGCGACCAGGCCCAACAGCACGCCGGCTCCCGCGGCGAGGGTGACGGAAATGGCTCCAATGCTTAGCGAGACCCGTCCGCCCGACATGATACGAAAGAACAGGTCGCGGCCCAGCTCATCGGTCCCCAGCAAGTGGGCCGGTGAGGGTGGAGCCAGGTTGTTGGCTAGATTGCCGAACGTCACTCGGGCGGGCAGAAGCCACGGGATGACCACAGCAGCCGCCGCAACAGCCCCCAGGTACCATAGCGCCACCATGGCTGCGCGATGGTGCCAGAGGTGCTTCCAGATACCCGGCCGACGCCTGGCCGACACGCTCGGCCGCGGGGACAACCTACTCGTAGCGGATGCGTGGGTCCAGCGCGCCATAGAAGAGATCCACGAGCAGGTTGATGCAGGCAAACATCACTGCAAAGGCCAGGATCGCGGCCTGCACCGCCGCGTAATCGCGCGCGCTCAACGACTCGACCAAATAGCTGCCCATCCCCGGCCAGGAGAACACGTTCTCAGTGAGCACAGAGCCGCCGAGCATGGTGCCATACTGGAGCCCGACGATCGTGACTACGGGCAGCAACGCGTTCCGCAGTGCGTGGTTCAAGACCACGCGCCCGACGGTCAACCCCTTTGCCCGGGCAGTGGTGACGTAGTCACTACCGAGCACTTCCAGGAGGGCGGCCCGCGTCTGGCGCGCCACGATGCCCGCGGCGAAGGCCCCGAGCGCAACTGAAGGGAGCACGAGCGATGCAGCGCCGCTGCGACCGCCTGCCGGCAGCCACTGAAGGATCACCGAGAACAACAGCAAGAGGAGCAGCCCGCTCCAGAAGATCGGCATGCTCACCCCCACCAGGGACAGCGCCGTCCCGAGATAGTCGACCCACGTATGCACGCGCAGCGCGGTTGCAATACCGAGCGCCACTCCGACCGCGGCCGCGAACAGCATCGAGACCGTAGCCAGCAGGACCGTCGCCCACAACCGGCCTGGCAGTTCTTGCGCAACAGGCGAGAAGGTTCGGGTGGACGTCCCGAAGTTGCCCTGCAGGATGTTCTTGAGATAGGACAAATACTGCGCCGCGAATGGCCGGTCGTACCCCCACTCCCGTCGGAGGCGCGCGACAGTCTCGGGACTGGCCTCCTGTCCGGCCATGATCTCCGCAGGATCCCCTGGAAGCATACGCAGGGCGACGAACAGCGCGATCGTGACCAGCATGACGGTCGGCACCAACTGGATCAGGCGGCCCGCGGAATACTTGACCATCGCCCCTACCGGCGAACCGCGGCGTCCTCCTCCGCGGTCGTTACTTGGTCACCTTGTGGGCCGGCAGCAACACCTGCGTCGGGTCCCACTCCAGGCCCTTGACCGACGCCTTCGCCGCATGGACCTGCCGCTCCTGATACATAAAGATCATCGGCACGTCCGCGCACACCATCGTCTGTAGCAGCCGCGCAAGCGTACGCCGCTTCTTTTCGTCCATGATTCGCTCGATCTCATCGACCAAGCGGTCGACCTCGTCGTTCTTGTAGAAAGACCCGTTGAAGCCACGCGGAGGCCAGGCCGCCGAGGAGAAGTTGGATTGGATGCCCAGACCAGCGTCGAGCTGCGCGGCGCCAAGGGAAGCCACGCTCATCTGAATGGGATTCGATTCCGCAGGCCGGCGGGACATCGTGAACCATGCGGCAAACTCCATGCGCTCAACCTCCATGCGGATCCCAACCTGGGCCAGGTTCGCCTGTACCGCCTCGATGACCTGATCGCCGGCATTGAACCGCCCGGTCGGATAGTGAAACTTTACCGTGAAGCCATCGGGGAACCCAGCATTCTTCAACAGGCTCTTGGCACGCGAGGGATCGTAGTTGTAGGTGCATGCTGGAGCGTACCCGAACGCAAGGGTCGGGCTGGACGACCGCGCGACGATGGCGGCGCCCGCCAGAAGGCGCGACACGATTGTCTCACGATCGATGGCATAGAAGATCGCCTGGCGGACCCGCCGGTCGCGCAGCGGCCCCCAGGTGTTGTTGAGGATGAACATCACGATCCGCTCCGACTCGGGACGGTGGATGGTAAACTGCCTGTTGGCCTCCAGGCGGCGCGCTTCGACCGGCGGCGTCAGGAAGGCCACGTCGATCTGGCCGCTCTCAAGCGCGATGACGCGCGCGCCGGCCTCTACAAACGGCCTGACGACGAGGGCGTCCACTCGGGGTGCCCCGCCCCAGTACTCCCGGTTCGCCTCTAGCCGGATTTCCTGACCCGGCAGATGGTGCACCCACCTGAAGGGCCCCGTGCCCACGGCCCCCACCTGCGGCGTCCCATACCGCAGCCCGGCCGGTTCGGCCGCAGCGGGGCTGCTCATCACAACGGGCGCATATGTCAGGAGGTTCATCATCGGCGCGAAGGGATACTTCGTGACGATGCGCACTGTCGCATCGTCAACCACTTCGATACGGTCGATCGCCCGGAAGGTGACGGCAACGGGAGAGATGCGGAGCAGGCGTTCAATATTATACTTGACCGCCGCCGCATTGAACGGGGATCCGTCGTGGAACCGCACGTTCCGGCGGAGGCTCAGCGTCCATTGCGTGCCGCCACCGGCGATCGCCCAGGATTCGGCAAGCAGAGGAATGATCTTCCCGGTCTGATCGATGCGGACCAACTGCTCGGTCACCTGATTGACGATGCCGAAGTTGGGAAGCCCAGCCAGCCGCATGGAGTCAAAGTGCGGGATGTCGGTGTTCAAGCCGATCACCAGAGTGCGCGCGTCCGGGCGCTGCGCCTTTGTGGGGGCGGCAGCCAGTATGATCATGAGGGCTCCTGCCAGAGCGATCCATCGGTATCGCATACGAGTCCCCTCCAATGTGGTTAAGTTCGTTGCTCACCCATGTTGACGGGCGCCGCCTGCCAGAGGCGCTCCAGATCGGCTACCCGTGTGACTGCGTGAATCGAATGACGCATCAATGTCATCGCCGCCTGATGGAGGTCGGCTCGCGGCGATGCTGTGGCATCCTCGGGTACCGCCACATGGTAGCCGAGCATGCTCCCGATCCAGGCGGTGCTGAGCACGCAGGCATGGCTCTGCAATCCTGCGACCACGAGATGCGTGACGCCGCTGCTGCGTAGGACGATATCGAGATCGGTGCCGACGAACCCGCAGAGACGGCGCTTGGTGACCACCACTTCGTCTTCGCCCGGCGCTGCCTCGGGGACGATCTCGCTGTCCCGGCCGCCCTCCGGCAGGGCCTCGAGCGCCAGGCCGATGCGCTCGCGACGAGCGCGCTCGGAGGCCCCGACTGACGCGCCGCCGGGCGCGTCGACTACGCGGAGGTGGACCACCAGGATGCCGCCGCGACGTGCGGCGGTCAGCAGCCGGGCGACCAGGGGCACGGCCGCCTGACTGGTCCCCAGATCGGCACCCATACGGTCGATGAGCCCGCCAGGAGAGGCGAACCCATGCTGCATGTCCACGACCAGCAGCGCTGTGCGCCCGGGGAGGAATCCTCGGAGCGGGTCGGCGGCCATGACGTCAGCCACTACCTCGCCCCCACCACGCGCCGGAGTGCTTGCAACACGCCTCGAAGCGACATGATGTCAGCATACTTCATGCTCAGGTCGAACAGGTTCACCTCATGCGACAGGCGCACGCGGTCGCCCACGCACTCTTTGGCGATGATGACCCGATAGTTATGCGAATACGCGTCGACCGCTGTGGCTCGGATGCACCCCGACGTCACGAGTCCTGCCAAGATGACGGTGTCGACGCGGTAGTATGTTAGCGTAGCCGCGAGCATCGTGCCGAAGAAGGCGCTCGGCTTGGACTTCGTGAGGACGATCTCGCCGGCCCCGGGGGCGATCGCCGGCACGATCTCATGGGCCCGCGGATCCAGGAGCCGGTCCCGAGGCCCGGTCCCGTGATGCTTGCGGACCCAGAGATTGTGCATCGCCGCCGCCGGACTCCCGGTGACGTGGATGACGGGGATGCTGACTTCGCGCGCTGCGTCGAGCAGCCGGGCAATCGATCGTACAATCGCCGGTGCTTCAGGCCCGATCGCAAACGGGTACGCCTCGTCGGTGAATCCCCTGGTCACATCGACGATGACGAGTGCGGGACGATCCCCAAAGCCGACCGAGGCGCCTGCGCCGGACCGCCGGAACCGGGCTAGTTCGTCTGCGCGGACGCCCCGTGGCGTCCGTACGCGCACGCTCACCGGCTCGCCTGTCGTCCAGGACCGAGCTCGTGCCGGTCGACCAGGACGTCGATGACGGCCGGAAGCCCACTCGCCACGGACCGTGTGACCGCGCCCTGAAGCTGGTCAAGGGCTTCCACCCGCTCGCCGTGCGCGCCGAAGGCCCGGGCCACGGCCGCGAAGTCAGGATTGGACATCTCTGACCCGAACACGCGTCCCCCATATTCGGCGATCTGCCTGTCGCGGATGTTGGCGAAGGCGAAGTTATTCACGACGACCGTGACCACGGGTAGGCGGTTCCGGATGGCGGTCTCGATCTCACCGAGGCCCATGGCCATGCCCCCGTCGCCCGTGACGCACAGCACCGGTGCGTCGGGTCGCGCGACCCTGGCGCCCAACGCTGCTGGAAAACCGAAGCCTGTCGACCCCGTGGCGGGCGCAACGAGTGTCCCGGGACGGGTGAGGGGAAAGTAGCGATCCAGCCACAGCCCGTGGTCGCCCGCATCCATCACAAGAATCGTCTCGGGTGGAAACAGACGGCGCAGCACGCGCGCCATGTCGCCCTGCCGGATCGTGTCTGCTGGGGTGCCGCGGTCCCCATCGCCCAGTTCGTGGTCGAGACCCCCACGGAGCTCACGTGCTCGAGCCCGCCATCGTTCCCTCACGGCCGCAGGTACGGCAACGCAGGCTTCGAGCAGCGCACGAATCGTGGCACGCGCGTCGGCGTGGATGGCAAGGGTAGCCGGATAGATCTTGTTCAGCTCGGCGGGATCAATGTTGACGTGGATGAGCCGTGCCGGTGGCTGAAAGTATCGATAGCCCCGCGTGGAGTGCTCGGAGAAGCGAGCGCCAAGGGCCAGCACAACGTCGGCCTTGCTGAGCACCTCGTCTGTGGCCTCGGAGATGCCATGCCCGTTGGCAACGCCCAGGTAGAGCGGATGATCATTCGGGAACACGTCCTGGCGCCGGAACGTGGCCACCACCGGAATTCCGGTTGCGTCGGCCAGGACGATGAGATCCGCCGTACCCTCGGCCCACAGCACGCCCCCTCCGGCGAGCACCACCGGGCGCTGCGCGCCTGCCAGGAGCTCGACCGCCTCCCGAACGACCCCGCGGCTCGGTTCGGGCGGCGCGACGCTGCCATCGATCCAAACCTGCGCTGGCGCCTGGGCCTTCTGCACGGCCAGGGGCACGGTCAGCAGGACGGGGCGCGGACGGCCGCTCCGGCTGGCGCGGCAGGCGCGATGCACAAGCTCTGGAATCCGCGCCGCACTTGGAACATCCAGCCTGAGCTTCGTGATCGGAGCAAACACTGCGTGCAGATCAAGCTCACCGAACCCGTCACGATGCACTGTATCCGCGCTACCGTGGCCAGCCAGGACAACCAGCGGAACAGATTCCATGTACGCCACAAACGTGGCGTTGACCGCATTCGTTGCCCCCTGGGCTTTCGTGACCATCGAGAGACCGGTGCGGCGACCGGCACGTGCATAGCCGTCGGCCATGTGCGTGGCCCCCTGCTCGTGCCGTGCCACGATAAGCGCCGGCTCACCCAGGTCGCGCATCGCATCGTACATCGGCAGGAGGCTGGAACCGGGCAGGCTGAACACTGCGCCAACGCCTTCGCGCCTGAGCGTTTCGACGATAGTTCGGCCGCCGTCAACCACGGGCATGCGTAACTCCCGACAGGCGATCGATCATGCCGGGCGCGCCTGTCATCTCCGATACCTCAGGGTAGGGTCCGACGCATCGCGTGCCGCGTCTCCGAGCAGGTTCGCGGCCAGCACGCTCAGCATGATGACCAAACCCGGGAACAGCGCGACCCATGGCGCGGTCGTAAGGAACTCGCGGCCCTCGCTGACCATGCCGCCCCAGGTCGGCGCCGGTTTTGGAATGCCGAGCCCGAGGAATGCCAGACTGGCCTCGGCAAGCAGCACCGTGCCGAAGGTAAACGTCGCCGTGACAAGCAGCGTGGCGATGACGTTGGGCAAAACATGTCGGAGCATAACGCGCACATCGCTGCCGCCGAGCGCGCGGGCGGCCTCGATGTACTGAAGCGACCGAATGCCCAACACCGCGCCGCGCAGGATCCGGGCAAAGTTTGGAAGGATGGCAATAGCCAACGCTCCGACGAGCGTCCCAAAGCTGGACCCAAACGTGGCGACGACGATGAGTGCGAGCAGGATCGTGGGAAACGCCAGGAAGCCGTCGACGATGCGCATCGCAAAGAGGTCGACCCTCCCGCCGAAGTAGCCGCTGGCTACTCCGATCGCCGTCCCCGCGGCCGATCCGACGGTCACGGAGAGCATGCTAATGCCCAGTGAATAGCGCCCACCAAAGACCACGCGGCTGAGGATGTCGCGGCCAAGCCGGTCGGTTCCGAGTAAATGCCCAGGACCCGGTGGGACCAAATTGTTCAAGAAGTCGGGCACAAGCGGATCATGCGGGGCGACCCAGGGAGCGACTACGGCCATCGTCACAACAAGGACCAGCAGCGCTCCTCCTACCGTGAGGCGCGGGTCGCGGAGCAAGCGCCGGGCGCCGGCGCTCATACGTAGCGGACGCGGGGATCCCACAGCCCGTACAGCAGATCCACCGCAAGATTGACCAGGACGAACAGCGCGCCGAACCATAACACGACACCCTGAATCACGGGATAGTCACGGGATGTGACGCTGTCAACAAGAAGCTGGCCGATGCCCGCGCGAGTGAAGACGCGCTCGATGATCACCGCGCCCCCCAGCAGGCGCCCGAACATCAACCCCACTTGGGTCACGACCGGAAGCATCGCGTTCCGGAACGCGTGTTTGTAAACGACGGACCGCTCGGCGAGGCCCTTCGCCCTGGCCGACCGGACGTACTCCTGGCTGAGGACCTCGAGCAACCCGGACCGGATCAGCCTCGCCAAAAAGGCCGCCTGATCGATCCCGAGCACAAGCGCGGGCAGCAGCAGCGCGCGCAGCGTCTCGAGGACACCGCTATTGCCGGTGCCGAACGCGGGAAACAGTCCTAGGCGGAACGAAAACAGATAGATGAACAACAACGCCAGCCAGAAGCTCGGCATCGATCTGCCCAGGACCGCCACGAGCATCGCGGCGAAGTCCTGCGCCTGTCCGCGGTGTACAGCGGCGACGACTCCCAGCGGCACACCGATGGCCATGGCGAGGACGACGGCGAGCACCGCCAGTTGAAGCGTGTAGGGGAACGTCTGCGCGATCTGCCGGACGACTGGCTGCTGATCGCGCAGGGATAGGCCCAGGTCGCCCCGCAGGACTGCCCAGGCGAAGATCGCGTACTGCACGTACACAGGTTGATCCAGGCCGTACCGCGCCCGCAAGGCGCGCTCGGCTTCGCGCGAATGAAACTCCCCAAGCAAGACCTGCGCCGGGTCGCCCGGGGCCAGCCGGACCATGATGAAGGCGATCGTAACCACGACAAGAATGGTCACAATCACCCCGGCGGTACGCTGGAGCAGATACTTGCGCATCGCATGCGTGGCCGAAGCTCGACCCCCCAGGCCGTTCCCGGTCTATCTGCCCGTCGTCCAGTACAGCGGGTAGAAGATCGTCTCGAAGTTGAGCCCTGGGATGTAGCCCTTCAACTGGTCTCTATGCGCAATGACCTGTGTCGTATTGATGACCGGAATGACAGGTACGTCCTCGGCAATCTGGCGTTGGATCTGCACGTAAATCCGTCTCCGTAGGTCCGACCGCAGCTCGCGTCTACCTGCATCGATGAGACCGTCGATCGCCTCATAATGCGAGAAGTTGGACCCATCGGGCGGGAACGCCTCGGAGTGCAGGTTGCCCGAGAGGATGCTGTCGGGATCGGTGGACCGAGCAAAGTGGCTCAGGTAGGCATGGAACTCCATGGGACGGCCGCGGTGCGCCGCGTTGTACGCGGCATGCTCGAGCCCGATCAGCTCGACGTTGATACCGACGCCGCTGAGCATCGCCTGGATCGCCTCCGCGATCGGCTGGTCGACGGGCCGCGCGGAATAGAGGATCCGGATTCGCTCGCCCTTATATCCCCCCTGCTGGAGGAGCTCACGAGCACGCCGCTGGTCAAACGGGTAGGTGCGGACGCCCTCGGTGGTCCGACTCCAGATGGGCGGCGGGAAATACGTCCCGAGCGGTGGGTGGATGCCCTCGAACACCGCCCGCGAGATGGCATGGTTGTCGATCGCGTAGGCGAGCGCCTGGCGCAGCTCGCGGCGGTCCATTGGCGCCTTCCTGATGTTGATCCACAAATATCGACCGGCGTTTGACGGAACCTGAATGAGCGAGACGCCGGGCTTGTCCACCAGCATCTTGCGTGACTCTGGCTCATTGAGAATGGCCCAGTGAATGTCCCCTTTCAGCATCGAACCGGCCACAATCGTCTCCTCGCTGATGGGGATCATGACGATCTTCTTGATCTTCGGCGGCTCGCGGAAGTAGTCGGGATTAGCGACCAGCGTGACCTCTCCGGACGGAGTCACACCTTCGAAGATGAACGGACCGGACCCGACGGCCTTGATGCCGAAGTCGCGACCGAGTTGCTCGACGGCGCGCTTGGGGACAATGAAGCCTTCTCGCAGCGCGAAGTTCGAGAGCATCGCCACGTTGCGTTCCTCGAGCCTGAAGACCACGGTGTGGCGATCGCGCACGTCCACCGATCTGATGGTCTTCAGTTCGCCCTTGAAGATCGACGGGCCCCGGGGATCAATCAGTCGGTCGAACGTGAACTTCACGTCGTCGGCCGTGACCTCACCGTATCCCTTCTGCCACTTCACGCCGCGGCGGAGAAAGAACGTGATGGTGAGGCCGTCCTGGGAAGTCTCCCACCGTTCCGCCAGGTCAGGTTCGAACTCGGCAGTCCCAAGCTTGAACCGGACCAGCCCGTTGTAGATCTGCGAGGAGACGAACCAGTCCTGGGCCCGTCCCATCACGAGCGGGTCGAGTTGCTGCATCCGGACGCCGTCCCGTTGCCGCATCCTGACCTCTCCGCTCGCCTGCCCCCACGCGCCCTGTGACATCCCCAGGGCCACCGACGCTACCAGAACCGCCAGGATCCCCAGACGCAGGATCTGTCGTACCGATGCCGCTCTCATATCCTCCCCCTCCCTCCAGCCGCATTCACCGCCGGGCCGACGCCGCGCAGCGTGTCGAGGACGGCCCCTGTGCTCGTGATTTCCGCGAACGACCCTCGCATGCCCGCGATCGCCTCATAGTGGCGCTGTTCGGTCAAGTCGCCGCAGGCGTCCTCCACCAGTAGGATCTGATACCCTAGATCCGCGGCATCCCGTACCGTGCTCTCCACACAGCCCCGCGTCAGCACGCCGGCGACGATGAGCGTATCGATCTTCAGATTCCGAAGCACACGATCCAGCGTTGTCGAGTTGAACACGCTGGCCGTGGATTTCGGAAGGACGATCTCGTCCGGCCCGACCTCGAGCTCGTCGAGGATCGACGCCTCTTTGCTGCCGACCGGCACCCTGATGCCGGCGCGCCGATACTCCGGCCCGATCTCGCGGCAGTCTTTCGTCACCGCTGAGATCGCGCTGAAGATCACTTCGATCCGCCGCACTCGGGCCGCGGCCAAGAGCTCTCGCTGCCTGGGGATGATGGTTTCAAGACGGCTCCAGTAGTACGCCAGCCGATCCGCGTCGCCGCGGTCCTGTGCCCGCCGGCCCATGCCATAGTCCCGGTGCGCGTCGTGGTACTGCATGTCGACGATCAGCATGGCGGTCCGGCCTGACTCGATCGAGACCGGGCCGGCACTCTCAATGAAGCCCGTAATCGGGTTCTCGGGCAGGTCAGCCACGACTCACCTCCTCACGCAGCGGTGCCATCACGTGCTCTGCAAACCAAGAAAGCCTTTGACGCTGCTTGTCAAGCGGTGCCGGCGGGATGAGGTACGAGAACTCCTGCGCGCCTAGCGTGGCATAGCGTCGCAGCTGCGCCCGGCACTCCTCGGCCGTGCCGATGATGACGTGCCGGCGCATGATCTCGTCCGTCACGAACACTGAGGCCCCCTCGGGACCAGACGTGGCATATGCGGCTTTGATCCTGCGGATTGTGGCTTCGTCGAGGCCCATCACCTTTAGCCCTTCTTCCGGGGCACGCCCCAGGACATGTCCCAGTCGGACGCGGGAGCGCTCGACATCGACCCCAGGCATCTCCGTTGGGACGCACTCGCCCCAAAGGACCACATCCAGCGAATCGATTGTGCGACCCACGGAGGTGAGACCCTCACCCACAATCGCCTCTGCGCGCTCGAACCCGGCGATGGACAGCACGACGCCGTCTGCAACGCGGCCAGCCGCGCGCAGGATCGCGGGACCGCGTCCCGCGATGTAGATCGGCAGCCCCGCGCGTGTCGAGAACTCCAACTGGACGCCGTGGAGCCGTAGCGTCGTCCCGTCGTGGGACAAGCGCTCACCGCTGAGGAGCCTGCGCGCGACCCGGACAAGCTCAACAGACGCGGTGGCCGCATGCGATCCATCCAGGCCGAGCGGCGCGATCAGTTCACGCTGGTTGCCGGCCCCGATGCCGAGCCGGACGCGTCCTCCGGACAACCCATCTACCGTAGCGGCGGCCCGGACCGTCACGACCGGATGCCGGGTAAAGGGATTCGTGATACCAATGCCGAGGCCGATGCGCTTTGTCGTCATAGCGCACGCGCCCAGCACGGCGTAGGGATCGCCGAACAGCGTTTGGTCTGGGATCCACGCACCGTCGAACCCAAGGCCCTCGCCGAATGCCACGAACTCCGGACGGGACTCGACCGGGTCGGCGGGAATGTGGGCAAAGCTGAACCTCATCGTAAGCTCCTAGTCGCGCCTGGCTCGTG
>JBQTJG010000507.1:0-1602 GCA_052387355.1 Armatimonadota bacterium
CCTGACCGCCCTCCTGGAGGCCAACCCGGATCTCTCCTTGGCCAAGGACCCGGCTGAAGCGGCGCTCTGGCGGCTCGTGCGTGAGATGCACCGAGAGGCGCAGCGGAAGGTGCCCGTGTAAAGAGCAAGAGACCTGCTACATCCTGCGGCTCTTATGTACGTCCCGCTCCGGTGGGGCGTTTCGTTTGTACGGAGCCGCCCGAGGTGATCAACGACCATGGAACTCAAGCAGCTCCACGAGGAAATGCAGAAGGCCTGGGCCGAGCTCAAGACCGCCAACGACGCCCGGGAGGCAGAGATCAAGAAGCACGGTGAGGCCAGCGCCGAGACGAAGACCAAGGTCGAGGCGTTGAACACGGGGCTCAGTGGCCTCGAAAAGAAGATCACCGACACCATCGCCGCGCAGGAGAAGCGGCTCGGCGAGGTCGAGACCAAGCTCAACCGTCCGGACTTCCGCGGACAGGGCGATGACAAGAAGCCATCCGAGGCCAAGACCGCCTTCCTCAAGTGGGCCCGCACTGGCGAATTGACGCCAGAGGAGCGCAAGATGCTCCTGCCCACCAACGTTGAGGGGAAGGTCCTCACGATCGGCGACGCGACCCAGGCTGGCTATCTCGCGCCGGTCGAGTACGTGCGCGAGATCCTGAAGGGCGTCGTGGAGTTCAGCCCGTTGCGGTCTGTCGCACGTGTGCGCACAACGACCGCCAAGGCGATCCAGATTCCCAAGCGGACCGGCACGTTCGCGGCGAGCTGGGTCGCTGAGACTGGCACGCGGGCGGAGACCACTGGGCTCAAGTACGGCCTCGAAGAGATCGCCGCTCACGAACTCTATGGGCTGGTGGATGTCTCATTCGCCATGCTCGAGGACTCGGCGTTCGACCTAGAAGCGGAACTGCGCGTGGAATTCGCCGAGCAGTTCGGGGTCGCCGAGGGAACCGCGTTCATCAGCGGCAATGCGGTTGGGAAGCCCGAGGGCATCACGACCAATACCGCTGTGGGCACGGTCAACAGCGGCAGCGCGTCCGCCATTACCGCCGATGGGCTCATCAAGCTCTTCTACGGGCTCAAGGACGCCTATGCCCAGGCGGCCGTCTGGGTGATGCGGCGGGCCACGATCCAGGAAGTGCGCCTGCTCAAGGACACCACGAACCGCTACCTCTGGGCTCCTGGCCTCGACGGATCGCAGGCCTCAGAGGTTCTCGGCAAGCAGATCATCGAGGCCGTCGATATGCCGGCCATCGCGGCCGGTAACAAACCAATTAGCTTTGGCGATTTCCGCCGGGGCTACACGATCGTCGATCGCCTTGAGATTGCGGTCGTGCGCGACCCCTACACGCAGGCAGCGTCGGGGAACATCCGGTTCCACGCACGCAAGCGGGTGGGCGGCCAGGTGACCATCGCCGAGGCCATCAAGCTCCAGAACATCGCGGTCTAACGCAGGGCACGTCATTTCCAGGGGGTCGGCACGACCCCGACCCCCTGTTCACAGGAGGATAGACGATGTTTCCACTGCATGCGCAAGTCAGCGTGGCGACCTCGGTCCGGCACAATGCCCAGGCCGCGGCCGCAAACGGTTCCGGCGTGGACCTCCAGGGGTACCAC
>JBQTJG010000508.1:0-2251 GCA_052387355.1 Armatimonadota bacterium
CTCGAACGCGACCCCGCCGGCGCCACCCTCCGCCGCTACGCCTACGGCAGCGAGCTGCTCTCGATGCAGACAGCCGGTCAGGAGCGCTACTTCCACACCGACGCGCTCGGCAGCATCCTCAACACCAGCAACGCCACCGGCACGCTCGAGACGAGCCTTTCCTATGAGCCCTTCGGCGCTCTGCGCCGCCAAAACCGCCACAGCGCCACCGCCGCCGACAACCCAATCCGTTTCACCGGCGCCTACCACGACCCCACCGGCCTCTACCACCTCCGCGCCCGCCAGTACGACCCCGCAAGCGGCCGCTTCACCGCCACGGACGCCCTTTCGCCTTTGCTGGTGGAGCCATATGCGTCGAGCTATGTGTACGCGGAGAACCTGCCGAACGCGCTTGTTGATCCGAGTGGCATGGGTGCGGTCAGAGCCGACGCCGGACGAGTAGCTCCACAGTGCGGTCCGGCGACTCCAGTCTGTATCTCAGTGGCGATCCGTGTGGGCTTGCCGGCCCTTGCTGCGCTTGCCCGAGCCGTCCGCCCCGGGGCATCCGCCGGAGCTGCCATCGCGCGTGCCGCCGCGGCCGCAAAGGCCGGTACCGTGATGACCTATAGGGCTGCACAGGCAACTACTCGTGGCGCGAAAGGGGACTACCAAGCACATCATCTCGTTGAAGTGCGCCACCTCAGGCGTTGGGGGTACGACGTTCGATCCGCCCCGGCGGTAGTCCTCTCTAGGGCAGAGCACATGATGTTGACCCAGCATCTACGCGTGGTACTGCCTTATGGCGCCGCATACGGCAAGCAGGCGGTCTGGAGGGCTCTAAGCGAGATCTATGCGAACCGACCGGCTTGGCTCACTGCGATCCGCGTGTACTTCGGGTGAGAGAACTAGCGACCCTCACATTTAACGGAAGAGATCGGGAGTGGCCGGTCGTTGAGCGGATACTCAAACGCGCTGGGCTATCCGAGCTTGCTTACAAAGGCGAAAGCAAGACGAACCTCTACACGATCCAACTGCCTGCGGACGCGCAAGAGCTTGAGGCGCTTCGCGAAGCTCTGACGGTCGAGGGCCTGACGTGGCATGAGCGACTCGCACACGACTGGGAAGATGCGGAGCTGAGCACATTCCCACTTGTCCGGCTTCGCATTCAGAGGGCGCCACGGGGTCTGGGAGGCCCAGCACACGGCACTGTATATGACTCGCGAACTGCTTGCCCTCGATGTGGAAGCACGTCGGTTCAGGTGTCACCGTTGATCATGCTTCCTTCGGATGTTCCGCGCAGCGGATCGGTAAGCCAGACTGCTTCCGGGGAGGTTCTCGTCTCCGATGAACTCGCGACGGCTCTCAACACAGAGGGAGCGACCGGACTCGAGCTTCGATCTGTGGTTACGCGAGGGACGAACACGCACCTTGGCTGGCGGCAACTTCTACCTGATGTTGAGCTGCCCCCCATGTCACCGATGACGCGTGGCTTGATCCGCGAGGACCAATGCCGACTCTGCTGTCGCGATGGGCACTTCGAAGCCGCAGAGATTCCGACGGACATCGCCTATCAAGCTTCTCAGGTTGATCTTGATGCGCTTCCGGACTTTGTTCGAACGTATGAGCTTTTCGGACTTTCGAAGCGTAAGGAACCTCCCACAGGGAGTACGTTCGCACAGCCGATGATACTGGCGAAGTCATCGCGCATCCCGCTCTTTCGCCACAAAAAGGTTCGAGGGGTTTCATTCGAGCCTGTACGGTTTGTCTGAGTTGCAGATCCTGCATAAGGTCGGTGGGCTAGCCATGCGAATCGAGACCCGTGAGCAAAACCCGGATTATGCTGTGCAATCGGGGTCCCCAGACGGCAATGTGTTATCCTACGACTCGCTCGGCAGTCGAATGCACCACAGCTACGATCGGGCCGGGCAGCTGCTCTCGCAAACAGGGCTCGGCGCCAAGAGCTACGCCTACGACGCGAACGGCAACCAGACCCGAGCCGGCGAGCGCAGCTTCGCCTACGACCAGGCCAACCGGATGGTCTCGACCACGCTCGCAACCGAGACAACCGCCTACCGCTACGACGGCGATGGCAAACGCCTCCGCGCCGGCCCCACCAACATCCTCTGGGACCTCGCCCACGCCCTCCCCGAGCCGGCGCTCGAACGCGACCCCGCCGGCGCCACCCTCCGCCGCTACGCCTACGGCAGCGAGCTGCTCTCGATGCAGACAGCCGGTCAGGAGCGCTACTTCCACACCGACGCGCTCGGCAGCA
>JBQTJG010000509.1:0-4634 GCA_052387355.1 Armatimonadota bacterium
GTGGAGCAGGTGCGCGAACTGAATTTGAACGCAGACAAGACCCCAGAAGTGCTGGTGATTCTCGGAAGTGTCGCGCTATTTGGCAATGCAGGCAGTGCCGTGAGTCTGTTTGTGAAAGGCCCGAAAGGGAGATATGTTGCGAACTTGGGCTTTCCGGCGGCCGATGTGAAGGTTCTCCCGACAAGGACCAAGGGGTATCAGGACCTTATAGTACTTGGGCCGGGGTTCGAGTGTCCCGTTTGGCGATGGAATGGGAGCGGATACGATTTCAGCCACAAGGTCAAGTGCGGGTGAGGCGCAGATAGATTTCTCCCGCACGGAGGCAAATGAGAACGGAGGCAAAGTGAGATATGAAGGAAGAGACGAAAGCGAAGACGGATCGGGTGGTTGGCCTCGGTACACGGGAGAAGCCGTGGCTTCTGAAAACGCCGAGCGGGCAGTCGGAATTCAAGGCGTTTCGGGACGAAACACTGGACCCGCCGGCCTTGGTTGTCCTGGTGGGGAAGACCGAGCTGCGCTACCACCTACGCAGCCTGACCGATCTACACGCCATGCTCAAGTCACACGGCGATTGGATGCCACTGGGGAGCGCAGACGAGCAGAAGCCGGCTGCGGAGGGAACCGTCGAAGCGTGGGCCCGCTCGCCGAAGAATCCGGTCAAGGGTTGGTACGGCCTGAAGAAAGGCCTGCGCGGCCGATTTGGCATGTACGTGCCGCCGGTGATGGAAGTCCTGAAATTGGCCGAAGTCGAGCACAACCCGAAGAACAATCGCATGCGTGCGCTGTAGCAGTTCCTGACCGAACCGCGCGAGTACCGGCGCGGACGGAGCCAAGATGTCGCGTCAACTTGATGGCAAGGTCGCTGTCGTCACTGGAGCGGGCAGGGGTATCGGTAAGGCAATCGCCGAGGCGTACGGAGAGGCCGGCGCCTCGGTCTGTTGCCTTGCGAGAACGCTTCCGGAGATCCAGTCGACGGCGGCGGAAATCCAGGGCAAGGGTAGTCGCGCTTTCGCGGTCGCCGCCGACGTTCGCGACCCTGACGCCGTCGCAAGAGCCTTCGAACAAGCCGCTCGGGCCTTCGGCGGTATCGACATCCTCGTCATCAACGCCGGCGTCAACACCGCTCACGGTTCGGTGGAGGACGGCGACCCGCTTCGCTGGAGAGAAACGCTTGAGACGAATCTCCTCGGTGCGTACTACTGTGCGAGGACTGCGATTCCATACCTAAGACGCCGTGGTGCTGGAAAGATCATCACAATCGGCTCAGGCCTTGGACACAGGGGTACTCCGGGGAGGTCAGCCTACTCGTCTTCGAAGGCCGGCCTTTGGATGTTGACTCGAGCGCTGGCTCAGGAGCTTGCTCAATACAGGATCAGCGTCAATGAACTCGTTCCGGGCCCGGTCCGCACCTCAATAGACGCGGGCGCCGCCGCTTCGACCGGCCAACCGCCGTTCGCCGAAACCGAGTGGCTCAAATTGCCAGCCGACGTGGTTCCCCTCGCCCTATTCCTGGCAGCGCAACCCGACTTCGGTCCGACAGCGCAGAGCTACAGCCTGATGCGGCGTGATGGGTGATGTTACCGCGTCGCCTCGGCGGTCCGTAATCGAGCGGAATACTCCGGCGCGTCCTCCAGGTAGACGACCGCGTTGTACCCCAGCAGCTTGAACAGGCGGTTCTGCGCCGACAGCAGCATCAGCGACGTCTGTGGATCGGCATTGACGTGCTCGTGGACGGTATTGTGCGGAACGTAGAGCAGGTCGCCTGGGCCGAATTCCCACCGTGTGGGCTCCTTCGCCGCGCGAGCCATGAAGCGCTCCCCGATCTCGGCCTCCACATCCCACTGCAGGCTGTATCCACGACCAGAGATGACGTAGAGCGCCTCGTCCGCCATGTGCCAATGCTTCGCTGAACGACTCCCTGGGGGAATCTCCTGCTGGTAGACATCGACGCTGAACACTCGCAGGTCGGTTCGCTCAGGGGATGTGATCACACGCACGCGGCCGTCACGGTTTGTCTCCCACCGCGTGTCAGAGGGTTTGACGACCTTCTTCCTCTCTGTCACACCGGGCGTCCACAGACGCGACCAATCCTCGGGCGGCCCGTACCGGTCCCCATCGGCGACTGGACCGCCGCGGCCCTGCTGAATCAGGCCCAGGTACATCCAGGTGGACTTTGCCTTCATGACGAGTGCAAGCGCCCGCTCGTTGGCATCGGCGTTGAAGTGCCGGTGCACAGAATCGTTGTGGACCACGACCAGGTCATCCTTCTCCCAGTCGTACCGCTGACCGTCGTGGATCTCGTAGCCGCGGCCTTCCAGAATGTAGAATGTTGCTTCGTTCTGGTGGCCGTGTCCTCGGTTCGATCCACCCGGGAACAGTTCCACAAAATGCATCTGGATAGTTTGCGTCAGGAAGGGGTCATCTCCCGGCCCGAGGATCCACCACGTACGCGATTGCTCCGAATCCCCGGAGTGGGCGACACTCGCATCGTCCACCACGGTCCCAGCGGGGCGGACGCGGGGCGCCGCGCGCTGCAGCCGCCGGAATTCCCCGAGACCATAGTGCTCGGACGTGATACCGCGGAGGAACACGCGCCCTTCGATATCGCTCACCACGCCACCTCCCAGAGAGCGCCCGTGCAGAGTTGCCTTCGTGAGAAGTACGGCATCACCATGACCCATCCCTTCGCGTCGCCCAGGGAGGGGTTCAGGGGGCGCCGAATGTAGGAAAGGCGATGTCAACGATAGCAGACGGAGGATGAACTATGCGACATACCGGCACGTGGACTCTGGTGGCGCTGCTCGTGGCTCTCGCGGCCCTCTCGGGCCCAGCCGGGGCCGGTCCGTCCGCGTCGGGCCTCAACACGGTCGCGGAAGTCGCCAACTATAAGGGCACGGACCGGCAGGCGCGCCTCGAGGCGGGGGCGCGCGCCGAAGGCTTCATCATGATCTATACGTCCATGGACATCGAAGAGTCCCAACCCATCCTCGACGCGTTCACGAAGAAGTACCCATTCATCCGCGGAGAGATCTACCGCGCCTCCGGCGAGGACGTGGCCCAGAAGATCATCACCGAGTACCGGGGCCGCAAGTACGTGGCGGACCTCTTCGAGGGGACGGGCATCGACGTCGCCAAGATGCTCAAGGACGGCTTCGGGCAGAGCTACTTCACTCCGAGGGGGGGCACCTATCCCCGCCAGGCCAAGGACGCGAAAGGGTACTGGGTCGCCACCCGCTACAATATGCTCGTTGCCGCCTGGAACACCAACCTGATCACCGACGCCATCTCGCCGCGCCGCTACGAAGACCTGCTGGATGCGCGGTGGCGGGGCAGGATCGGGATCGAGGCGGACGATCAAGTCTGGCTGGCCACCCTCGTGGAGCACTGGGGCGAGTCGAAGGCCATGGAGTTCTTTCGACGCCTCAGCGAGCAGCAGCTCCTTATCCGCAAGGGGCACACCTTGCTCGCGGAGTTGATCGTCGCCGGCGAGGTCCCGATGTCGCCGACGATCTACAATCACCGCCCGGAGCGACTGAAGCGCCGCCGTGCGCCGATCGAGTGGCGCCCCCTCGAGCCCGTGATCGCCGTTCCCCACGTGGTCTCGCTGCCAAAGAACGCGCCGCACCCGCACGCCGCGATGCTCTTTGTCGACTTCTTCCTGTCCCCGGAAGGGCAGCAGGAGCTGGTCAAGGTCGGCCGCATCCCCGCCCATCCGTTCGTCAAAGCCGACCCGCCCACTCTGAACCAGGGCTTTGTCTACCGGGCCATCGATCCCGGCCTGTTCCTGGACAAGTACGCCCGCTATGATCAGCTCTGGCAGGAACTGATCATCCGGCGCCGCTGACGCGCCAGGCGGCTTGGGCAGCGAGTCGTGATGGCGCGGGAGGGTTAGCCATGGCCCGAAAAGTGACAAAGCGTCCCGCGGCAAGGCCACAGAGGCCTAAGCAGGTTTCAGAGCAACAGCGGAAGACCAAGACTTGTCGTTGCCTCTCAGTGAGGTTCGCGAAAACAGACTGGGGCGAGCCTCGCGTAGACATAGATCGGGTAACCGTGTTCGAGCAAGCCTACACATTCCTCAGAATCCGCGTGGTGTTCAAGTACACTATCAGGTGCGAAAAAGCCGAAGATGCATTTCCGTGTATAGCCGGACTGGAATTCGCCATACTCCCGGAGACCGCCTTCGACTTCGACGCGGGCGCCTTGTTAAAGGCGCAGAGTGTCGTGGACACGACCGGCGCCGGCGGTAGGGACTGCGATAACAGACCCCGGAATACCTCTAGTGAGTTCGAGGTCCTCTTCATGTTCTTCGGTGATCTGCCCCGAGAGAGCTTCACCGGCACCGTGAGGCTGCGTCTCCGTTTGATCGACTGCGATTCTATTCCTCGGCCCTGGACGATGATGCTACGCATAAGTCGCGGCCGCCTGGACGTAGGTGAGTCTGACTACGACGGGGATGGTGTGAAGAACAGCGACGAACGAGGGGACGGCAACCCCGAATGGGACCCGGATACTCCTTCCTGACGTTTCACCGCACCACGGCGACGCGCGAGAGCCGAAGGTAGATGGCCGGGGCGGCACCGGCGCCTGTCAGCGTCCTCCGGGCACCCTGGCGGCTGCGCCCGTCCGCCCAGTGG
>JBQTJG010000510.1:0-6536 GCA_052387355.1 Armatimonadota bacterium
CGCGTTGACGAGTCCCAGGCCGTGCGCCTCCTCGGCAGACAGCAGGCGCGCGGTGAGCAGCAATTCCCTGGCGCGGGCGGGCCCGACGGCGTCGACCAGGCGAGCATAGTTGGTCATCGACAGGCAGTTGCCCAGTGTCCGCGCGATGGGAACCCCCAGCCGGGCGTTCGACGCCGCGTAGCGCAAGTCGCACGCCAGCGCGATCGTGAACCCCCCCCCGGTCGTATGGCCCTCAAGCATGGCGATCGTGACCTTTGCCATTCGTTCGAGCCGGCCGACGACGGCGTCCATGCGCCGTTCGTACGCGAGCGCCTCCTCGCCGGTGC
Organism: Armatimonadota bacterium; assembly: GCA_052387355.1. Lineage (GTDB taxonomy): Bacteria > Sysuimicrobiota > Sysuimicrobiia > Sysuimicrobiales > Humicultoraceae > JBQTJG01. The sequence goes on from JBQTJG010000510.1 coordinate 327, forward strand.
GAACGTTCAGGAATTCACGGATATCGGTCCCCGCAATGAACGTCCCGCCTCCGCCGCGCAGGACGACCACCCTGACGTCTGGGCGGGCGTCGAGCGCCTCGCAGGCCTGGAAGAACGCGTCGTACATCGCAAACGACATGGCGTTTCTGGCTTCGGGACGATGAACGGTGACCCGCGCGATCGCGCCTGCTATCTCGACGGAGACGGACACAGCCTGATCACTCCTTCCCTTGCCAGGGACTCGATCTCTTGGGCCGCATACCCTGACTCCTCGAGGACCTCGGCCGTATGCTCCCCAAGGAGTGGAGCCGACCGTCGAATGCGGGCCGGTGTCTGTGAGCACTTTGCCGCGGGCCCAACCTGCTTGATGCGCCCTCCTGCCGGATGGTCGATTTCCTGCACCATGCCTCTGGCGATGACGTGGGGGTGTGTGAACACCTCGGGATAGGTATGAATGGGGCCGCACGGGACTCCGGCCTCTTGCAGGACTCGCAACCAGTAGCCCCGGGGCTCGCGCATCGTCATGGTTTCGATGGTCTCCGCCAAGGATTGGCGATGACGTACCCTGTCCGCGTCGGTCGCGAACTGTGGCCGGCTCAGGGTGTCAACGCCCAGGACCTGGCAGAACCGCTCCCACGTCCGCTGGTTGGCGGCGCCGATTGTGATGTAGCCGTCCTGACAGCGGAACGCCTGATACGGCGCGGACATCCGGTGTGCCGAGCCCGTGGGCTGCGGCGGGAGACCTGTCGTGAAATACTCCGTCGCCTCCCACACCGAGAGCGCGATGCCGGTTTCGAGGAGGGAGGTTTCCACACGCTGGCCCTCACCGGTCCGGATCCGGTGGATGTACGCGCAGAGAATGGCATAGGTCACGAACAGGCCGGCACCCAGGTCGCACACAGGGATACCGCATTTCACCGGCGGCGAATCCGGCAAGCCGGTGACAGACATAATGCCGCTCTCACCTTGCGCCACGAGATCAAACCCTCCCTGGAGGGCCAGAGGGCCTGTCTGGCCGTAGCCCGACACCGACGCATAGATCAATTCCGGGTTCAGCACGCGGAGACGCTCATAGTCCAGCCCCAAACGATCGAGGGTTCCGGGACGGAAGTTCTCGATCAGGATGTCTGCGTTAGCAGCCAGACGGCGGCAGACGTCCGCTCCGCGCGGATCCTTGAGATTGACGACTACGCTGCGTTTATTCCGGTTGACCGCCCAATAGCTCGGGCTCTCCCTTTCGAGCCGCGCGTCCAGGCGCGCCCCCATCTGCCGGCTGGAATCACCCTCGGGCGGTTCCACTTTGATAATGTCGGCGCCCATATCGCCGAGCAGCATCGTGCAGTACGGGCCCGCCATGACCTGACTGAAATCGAGCACCCGAACGCCGGCAAGCGCACTGGAACTGTCCCGTGTGAGCATACTCCGCACCACCCTGTCGAGAGGTTCTCCTCTGCGCCATGACCGCCTTCCGCGAGACTTGCCCTTCCCGCCGGCACAGGGCATGATCGACGAGGGAGCGACATGACGCTGAAGCTCTTTCATCGTGATGCATATCTGCGCGAATGGACCAGCCCGGTCACGGCGGTGCGTGATGTGGAAGGTAGGGGGCTGGCCATCGCGCTGGCCGAGACCGTATTCTATGCTGCGTCAGGCGGACAGCCTTCCGACCGAGGGCATCTCGGCGGCCTCGAGGTGCGAGACGTACGCGAGGAAGATGGTGAGGTCTGGCACGTCCTCACGCTGCCGGAGCCGGCCGGGACCGGTGCGACTCCTGAAGCGCCCAAGGCGGGGGCGCATCTGGCGGGTGTTCTCGACTGGGAGCGCCGGTTCGACCACATGCAGCAGCATACAGGTCAGCACATCCTGTCGGGGGCGTGTCTGCGGGTGCTCCACGCGCACACGGTCGCAGTGCACATGGCGCAGACCTGCACGCTCGACCTGGCAATCTCCGCCCTGGATGCCGGCCAGATCTTGCAGGTCGAGGGGCTGGCCAACACGGTGATCATGGAAAATCGGCCGGTGACCGTCCTTGAAGTCGATGACGCCGAGGCTGCCGCTCTGGGTCTCCGCCGGCCGCCCAAACAGACGGGTCTCATCCGGGTGGTGGAGGTCGAGGGGTTCGATCGCTCGGCCTGCGGTGGAACACACGTACGCGCCAGCGGCGAAGTCGGGCCGATCGTCATCCGCGGGTGGGAGCGTAACAAAGGCGGCATGCGCGTCGAGTTTCTGTGCGGCTGGAGAGCCTTCCGTGACTACCACCGGATGCGGGATCTGGTGCGTGATCTTGCCGGGCAACTGACGACCGGTGAGGACGAGATCGGCGCCGCGGTGGCCCGCATGCGGGAGCAGGTGCGCAGTGTCGAACGCGATCTTGTGGATGCCCGGGGCAGGCTGTTGGATCTAGAGGCCGACGGGCTGATCGACGACGCCCGGGCGCGTGCGGCCGCCCCGGCTCCCGAAGCGCCGCTGGTGATCGCAGCGGCGTTTGCCGGCCGGGCAATGGAAGAGCTGCGAGCCCTCGCGCGCGCGCTGACAGCGCGCACCGCCTGCGTCGCCATCCTCGTGACGGACCTTGACCGCCGCGTGCTCGTGGCCCGTAGTAACGACGTGAGCCTGGATGCGTCCGCGGTCCTGCGCGAGACGGTGTCCCTGTTCGGCGGTCGGGGCGGAGGGCGGCCCGAAGCGTCTGAAGGCGCCGCGACGGCAGCACCGTCAGCCTCCGCGCTCGTCGCCGCGGCACGCACCATAGCGCTCCGCCGTCTCGGACTTCCCGATGCCTGAGCACCCTTGCTGCCAGGTGGTCTGGCGCCGGCAGTGAGCGGTATCGATCGAAGCCGGCTCATCGACCTGCTCGGCCGTCTCGTGGCGGCGGACTCGGTCAATCCCTCGCTGGTCGCCAGCGCGCGTGGCGAGGGACCGATCGCCCACCTGCTGGCGGATGAGTGCCGCGCCGCCGGGCTCGACGTCCGCCTCGACGAGGTCGCCCCTGGACGATTGAACGTGGTGGCGCGGATCCGCGGGCGGCGGCCCGGTCGCCGGCTGCTGCTCAATGGGCACATGGATACGGTTGACGTGGCTGCCATGCGTGATCCATTCTCGTGTCGCGTCATCGACGATCGGCTCTACGGGCGTGGCGCCTACGACATGAAGGGCAGCCTGGCCGCCATGGTCGAGGCCGGCCGCGCGCTCATCGACACGGGCCTGACGGCAGGCGAACTCATTCTCGCGTTCGTCGTGGACGAGGAGTACGAGAGCCTCGGGACGGCCGATCTGGTCCGTCGCTACCACGGCCACGACCTGGCCGATGCCGCGATCGTCACCGAACCCACAGCGTTGGACGTCTGCATCGCCCACAAGGGATTCATCTGGACGCGCGTCGAGACGGCAGGCCGGGCCGCGCACGGAAGCCGGTACAACGAAGGCGATGACGCGATCACCCGTATGGGGCATGTCCTCAGCGCGCTCGATCGGCTCGACCGCGAGGTGCTTTCGCAGAAGACGCACCCCCTTCTGGGGCGCGCGTCGATCCACGCGTCAATGATCCGGGGGGGCCTCGGCCTGAGTACCTATCCGGACCGCTGCACGCTTGAGATCGAGCGGCGCACGCTCCCCGGAGAGCGTGACGATGACATCCTGGCCGAGCTTCGCGGATTGCTAGACGAGGCGCGCCGCACCTCGCCGGGGTTGTCCGGCGGCGTCGAGATGCTGCTCAGCCGGCCCCCGTTCGAAAGTGATCCGCACGCCCCCGTCGTGCAGGTCCTGATCGAGAGCATCCGAGCGGCACGCGGTCAGGAGCCTCGTCTCGTCGGCGAGTTTCCCTGGTTTGACGCCGCCCTGCTCGGGCAGGCGGGGATCCCCACCGTCATGTTCGGACCGTCCGGCGCAGGAGCGCATGCCGCCGAGGAGTGGGTGGATCTCCCTTCCGTTGTCACGTGCGCCGAAGTGCTGGTGGATGTCGCTGCGCGATTCTGCGCGGGATTCATAGGTGAGCCTGGCAAGGGAGGTCTGACGGACTGTCGAACTGTGCCATAATAGGGTGAGGAAACGTCGCCATGAGTGAGGTCAACTTCGTCCTGGCCTTTGCCGCCGGAATCTTGGGGTTCCTGAGCCCCTGCGTCGTGCCGCTCATTCCGGGGTATCTGTCGTTTGTCTCGGGCCTGTCCCTGGCCGACATGTCCCTGGAGGAGCGCCGCCAGCATCTGGGCCGGGTGCTGCTGGCAACAGGTCTATTCGTGCTGGGGTTTTCGACGATCTTCACCGGCCTGGGGGCCTCAGCCTCGGCGCTCGGCAGCGTGGTGCTGGACAATCGCCTGCTGCTCACACGGATGGGCGGCGCGGTCGTGATCTTCATGGGTCTCGCCGTCCTGGGCATCATCAAGGTCCCCGGGCTCTATCGGGAACGCCGCTTCCGCATGGAACGGCGCCCGCTCGGGCTGCTCGGCGCGTTTCCCATCGGTATGGCCTTCGGGTTCGCCTGGACGCCCTGTGTGGGCCCGGTGCTCACCGCGGTCCTCACGCTGGCCGCAACCGCGCAGACAGTAGGGAGCGGCGCGCTCCTGTTGTTCGCGTACTCGCTCGGCCTCGGCTTGCCCTTCCTGGCCACGGCGGTGCTCATGACGGCCGCGTTCGATACGATGGGATGGCTCCGCCGACACGCGCGCCCGATTTCGGCCGCGAGCGGCGTGTTCTTGCTGGTGATGGGAGCCGCGATGGTAACGGACCTGCTCTTCACGCTCAACACGTGGATCCTCCAACTGGTGCCGTTCCGGCCCACGCTTTGAGGAACCACGAACCTTGTCGACGCAGATAGGAGCCGTGACGATGATCTACTCGGTATTTGCCGCCATGCGCCGGTACCTTCCGGTGATGTTGTTGCTCGTGGCTGTTCTGTTCATCCCGCTCGCCGCGCCGCCGCGCGTGCATGCCGCCGACGCCGGACTGGTGCTGGAGGCGCTCAGGGTCCTGCGCGATCGGTACGTCGATCCGGTGGATTCCGTCGCCATGCTCAACGGTGCGATCGCCGGGCTCCGCGCGACGCTCTCTCCGGCCGGCATCCAGATCGATCTGACCGACATTCCGGCGGGAACGGCCCAAGCGCAGGCTGAGGCCACCTTCCGCGCGAGGTTCGATGCCGCGACCACCGCGGCCGGTGGCCGGGTCACCGCGACGAACCTGGCCTATGGCGCCGTCAGAGGGATGACAGGCGTGTTGAAGGACTCGCACACCGGCTTCATCCCGCCCGACCAGAACCGCGAGCGGCAACTGCGGCAGCGCCGGCAGGCCGCCTTCTCCGGTATCGGCGTCGTGCTGATGCCGCGCGACGGACGCTTCTATGTCCGGGACGTGATTCCCGGGACACCCGCTGAATCCGCGGGTGTCCAGTCGCTCGATCGGATTGTTCGAATCGAAAGTGTAGCTACTGCGGGACTCCAGACCGATGAGGTGGCCGGGCTCATTCGCGGGCCGGCAGGCACGGTTGTTTCGATCGTGCTCGATCGGCCGGGGCGTGCGGACGCCGTGACGCTTTCCGTCACCCGCGCTCCGATCCAGATCCCGGCGATCTTCCAGGCGCGCGTCCTCGAAGGCGGGGTAGGCTACCTTCAGCTTTATCAATTCGTCAACCGCACGGGCTTGGATTTCCGTCAGGGGCTCGAGCGGATGCTGGCGAACGGGATGCGGGCGCTCGTCCTCGACGTCCGGGCGAACAGCGGCGGTTTCCTCCATGAGCTGACGGCGACGGTGAATGCGCTGCTCCCGCCGGGTCGGCCCATCTATCAGGAAACCAGCAGGGGCGGGCAGACGAGAACCACCCGCACCTCAGGCGTGCCGGTGCTGCCGTCTCACATTCCGATGATCGTGCTTATCGACGAGAGCAGCGCCTCGGCGGCCGAGCTGCTGTCGGCAGCGCTTCACGAGCAGGGACGCGCGACATTGATGGGCGCCAAGACCAGCGGCGCCGTCGAGGCCAGCGTGCTCATCGACCTCTCTGATGAATCAGCGCTGAGCGTCACCATCGTCCGGCTCGCCAGCGGCCAGGGCAGACGCCTCGAGGGCGTCGGGCTCACGCCGGACGTGCCTGTGGCCGTCAATGTGGCCGATCTCGATCTGGGGCGGGATACACAGCTACAGCGGGCAATCCAGCTTGCGCGGCAGCGGCTCGGTCTGGCGCGATCTCCGGCGCCGGCCGCCAGTCGGTGATCAGGAGCGTCA
>JBQTJG010000511.1:0-3912 GCA_052387355.1 Armatimonadota bacterium
CGGCAAAGGGTTTCGGAATTCGCAGCGCAAGGCTATTGCCCCATTTCTGCACTTTGGTTCTCATCACAGGACCTCCTAAGTATCTACAAAGAAGATACCACAGTTGCGGGGACTGTCAATATGGTGCCTACGCCGCTGACCCGTCAGCCGATCTGCGCAGACCCGATTGAAAGTCAGTCTTTCTGCTGTTCGGCGTCCCAGAGTAATCGAACAGCCCGAAGAGCGACTTCGATCGCCGCGGCCGCCGCAACCCGGTGCGACCGAGCCCAGTCCACTGCGCGCTCAGATCGTCGCTGCATCAAGACTCCTTGAGGGGATGAGCATGGAGGCCGCCACCGCGACGGCGAACAACACGCCCGCGACAACGAGGATCGCGGCCGTGAATCCGTGGTGGTCGATCATGAAGCCGACGAGCAGCGGGGCGATCAAGGCCCCGACATCCGCGATCGTACGGTTGATGCCCAGCGCGACACCCCAATGCGCCTCGTGGACCACATCGGTTACCAGGGCAACGACGAGGCTGCCCCCGACGTTGGCCCACGACGTGATCGACACCGCAACGATGAGTCCCAGTGGGGAATCGACGGGCAGGAAGCCTAAGACTGAGGCGGCCAGCACGACCAGTCCGGTCAGGACGACGCGCCGGATGCCGAAATGGGCGGCCAGGCGGCCACCCGCCACCGCGGCGCCAAACCGCCAGAGGGTGCCGAGCAGCATGATCCCTCCGATGGCGGCCGGTCCCAGGTGAACCTCACGCGCCGCGAACAGAGGAATCAGCGTCGCCAGCATTCCGCCGTGAAAGAAGAACAGCGCCAGCATGATCATGCCGGGACCCAGTACGGCTGTCAGCGGGAGCCTGATCGCTGTCTTCTCGGCCACCTGGGGAACGTCCCCTGCACGGCCGGCTGTCGGATCGGCGAGCCGGCGCCCTCCGACCAACGCAACGATCCCCGCCAGCGCAGCCAGCAACAGCGAGTACCGCCAGGAGAATAGTCCGGCCACCGCACCGCCGAGGGCGGGCCCGACCGCGCTTCCTGTCAGGTTGGCGATCTGGTTGTAGCTGAATAACTGGGCCTTGGTCTCACGCGTGGCCACTTTGGAGATCCAGAACTGGCTGGTGATGAAAAACGTGGCCGAGCCGATGCCCATCAGCGCCCGGCCCGCCAGCAGGACTGAGAATGACGCGGCGAGCGCCACGATGACCGCGCCGGCCGCGAACAGGGCTCCTCCGCCGGCCAGCATCACCGGCAGCGAACTGCGCGCGACCAGCCGTCCTATCGGGACATTGAAGAGCAGCCTGATCCCATGATAGACCGACAGCGCCAGCGCCACCGTTCCTGCCGAGATTCGGAATTCCTGTTGAACCTGCGGCAGGAGCGGTCCGAAGAACGACACGCCCATCTCTAGTCCCATCAAGAGCACCAGGAGCGGCATCACTCCTGCCGCTCCTGACGCCTTTCCGCGAGACGGTGAAGTGATCAAAGCACTGCGGCGGTCACAGAGTAGATCGATGGGAGATAGTCGGCAATCATCTTCCAGGAGGTGCCGCGGTCGCGGCTCGCAAAGAGCTGTCCGGTGTTCGTGCCTGCGTAGACTCCACACGGGTTCAGCGTGTCCGCGCACATCCCATGCCGGAGCACGCCCAGCCGCACCGTCGGGCCCTTCGGCAGGCCTTTGGTCAGCCGCTCCCAACGCCTGCCGGCATTCTGCGTGCGATAGATGGTGAACTGGGTTCCGAAGTTGGTGCGTGCCTCAGGATCTTCGACGACAGTATACAGCGTGTCGGGATGATGGACATCGAGCGCCATCGGGAACCCGAACTCTGACGGCAGATTGGCGCGGATCTCGGTCCACGAGTTTCCGGCGTTCGCGCTGGCATACACGCTGCAGTGATTTTGTTGGTAGAGTGTATCGGGATTTGATGGATGGACGATCAGGCGGTGCACACACTGCCCGAACTCCGGGTACTTCTCAGGGAGAAAGTCGGCCCGCGTGCCCTTGTTGCAGAATACCCAGGATTGACCGCCATCGTCACTGCGCATCACGCCGACGGCGGAGATCGCGATCCACATCCGTCGCGGATTCGTCGGGTGCGCGATGATCGAATTCAGGCACAGGCCTCCGGCGCCGGGTTGCCACCGTGCCCGCGTGTGGTGTCCTTGCAGCCCCTGGTTCATCTCCCAGGTTTCACCGCCGTCATGGCTCGTGAACAGCGCCGCGGGATCGACCCCGCAGTGCACCGTCTTGGGCTCGGACGCCCGGCCGGGCTCGATGATCCAGATGTTCTTGAGGCTGAGCCCGCTGCCCTCAGTGAAGGCGATACCCGTGCGAGGTTCCTGCCAGGTCCGCGCAAAGTCGTCGCTGTAGCGAAGGAATGAGCCGAAGAAATCGCCATTGTCGGCCGCAAACAGTCGCGGTCCGTTGCGCTGGTCCAGGGTGGCATGGAAGATGCGGTGCCCGGCCAGATATGGGCCTTCGACCTTCCACGACCGGCGGTCTTTCGAGCTCAGGAGGAACAGTCCACGCTTTGTGCCGACTGACAAGAGCACGGTGCCTTTCGGATACTTCCGTTTCACCGGCACAGTACACCCACCTCAACGCGTAAAGTTCCGTCACCTCCGGCGACAGAGTGCAGGACATACACCGTCGCCCCCTCGGTCACCGGGGTGTCGAGTCCCTCGAGATCACGGACGTTATCTGCCTCGACAAAGATGTTGACAAACGGACGCAGTTCTCCTGTCTCTTCACAGAGGTGGAAGCGCATGCCCGGAAACTGCCGGTCGAGATCGGCGATGATCTCACGAACCGTGACGCCCTGCACGCGCACCGATGCCTGTCTGCCGGCGCGGTTGCGCAGCGGTCCGGGCAGGTGGACGATGGCGGTTGGGGACGATCCGTCAGACATTCAAAGCGTGACAGCAGCGCAGCACTCGGCGATGCGGCCCCGTGATGTAGTCCGTGCCGACGACTACGAGCGCGGGTTGACCGGTGAGAATCCGGGACCTCGGTCCGGTCGCGGCACCGGCAGACCTGGGATGGCGGGGCCCTGGTACGGGTTCAGGTGGAAGAACTCCGGCGGCGTCCCAGGGCGGCCCTGACCATCCTGCGGTCCCTGACCGGGGCGCAACTGATAGAGCTGCCCGTTGTGGTAGAACAGGATCACCGGCTCGCAGTCACCCTGCTGCTGCTGCGGGCGCTGGCCCGGAGTCTGATCGCCCGGCCCGGGGATGGGAATGAACTCGCGCAGGTTGGGCGCCTGCCCGGGGGGCAGGGGCTGAGCGGGGGGTTGCGGTCCTTGGAACTGCTGCGGCCCCTGGAACGGCTGGGGATTCTGGAGCGTCGGCGGCTGGAAGGGGTCAGGGAGCTGGACGGGTTGCGCGATCGGCGGCTGCACCGACGCCGCGGAGGGCGCTTGCCGGCCCGCGGCCAGTCCTGCAGCGTAGGCCACGCCCCCTACCACGATTGCCACAAAGGTCACGAGCACTGCTGCGGCCGTTCTCGACATCGCCGTCCCCTCCCGAATCGCACTGCTCCTAATGTCAAGAGTAACACAAAGTCGGGCAGGTAGGACAGTAGGTAGAGCTCCCCTGAGGTAGAATAGACTCACTATGGCACTGATCTTCACCTTCCCCTGCGGCGGCTGCGGCAAGCGCTATACGGTGTACTATCCGAAGGCGCTCATGTACGAACTCTCCGGCAGCGGCACCCGCGAAATGGGTGTTAAAGATGATGAGGCGGAACGCGCGTCCGGCGCGATCGACGCCGCGCGCGCGCGCGCCGGGGCGCAGGGCAACGTGTGGGTGGACGCTTCGGAAACCCTCGCGCAAGTCTGCACCTGCGGGAAGAGGCTCGACATGAACATCCAGCATCATCCACGGGTGCCGCAGTCGAAGCAGACGGCGCAGAAGCGCC
>JBQTJG010000512.1:0-1510 GCA_052387355.1 Armatimonadota bacterium
GATCGATCGGGATCCCACGCACATCCACCGGTTCGGCCGGCGCGACTGGCTGCGCCGCCTCCGGGCCGCCGGCCTGGAGCCGCTCGTCTACAAAGGCATCCTCCGCGCCCCCTTGCCCGGATATTTCGTGCACGCAATCAGCCCGGTCTTCCGTCTTTGCTCGTCGGCGATTCTTGTCGTCTGCGCCAACTCGGAGGATGGGCAGAAAATCCCGCGGGCTATTGACGTTCCATAGACTATAGCCGACTATAGCGGCCGGTTTTTGGGCCTTGAGATGGAGGAAGAGCGTCATCTCCTAGCCGGAGAGAGAGGCGCAGGTGGGTGTCGTGCGAAGGCGTAATCGCGGATTTACGCTCATCGAGGTCGTCGTTGCCCTGTCGATCCTGGCCATGTCCATCCTGCTGGTCAGCAGGGCGTTCCTGATCATACTGCAGGTAACCAACCAGGGTGGCAACAGGACGGTGGCGAGCTCGCTCGCGGTCCGTGTGCTTGAAGAGGTGCGATCCCGTCCGGAGTCCCAGAGCAACACGGTAGGATGGCTCGTGGGGTTTGGCAATGTGCTGCCGGCGGGTCCAACGACGTTTGGCGCCCCATACACTAACTACGCGTTTCGGGTGTTTGTCAACGAGGTGGACCTGAACCCGTCGACTGCCTACCCGTGCTGGCTGACGGCTGCCCCACCGGGGCCGTGTACCCCGGGGGCTAATCATGCGAACACCATCAAGTGGGTGACGGTGCGCGTCATGTTCGTGCCGACGGGGCAAGTACAGGCTGAGGTGAGTTCCGCGGTGATCGGCGACATGTACAGGCGACCCTAGGAACGATGATGCGCCGCCGGATTCGCACCCTCATCCTTCGGCATCTCCCGGGCCTGCGCGGCGATGCGCCCGGGCTGACGCTGATTGAGATCGTGGTCGCCCTCTCGATCCTCGTGATCGCCCTGGCGGCGATCTACGGGCTGGTGAACAATGCTGTCCGCTCGTTCGGGATGAGTGAGGATTTCCTTGACGTCCAGCAGAACGCGCGCGTCGCGCTTGAGAAGTTCTCCGAGGAGGCGCGGTGGACGGCGCGGCTGGTCAACGACGCGACCTTCTTTGCCCGTCCTCCAGGCGGCGTAGCGCCCGCGCCGTGCACTGGAGACCTCTGCCCGGAGAGCGTGAATCTGGAGATCCCGCGCAGCAATCCCATCATCCCCGACTGCACCTACTATGTCCGGTTCGCACGGGTCGCGGTGGACACCTTCACGCGCGAAATCAGACCCGACGACACCCAGGGCCCGCCCTACGGCACCGCCCAGTGCGTCGCCGGCGCGCAGACGCTGGCCTCGTACGTATCCGGTCTTACGTTTGATTACTGCAACGGCGCCACCCCGACCCCCCTCTGCGTGAACAACTCCGTCGCCGTCACGCTCGCACAGGTCGTGCGCATGAAGGGCGAAATCGTCGTCACCAAGCAGAGCGGGGCCAGCACGCAGACCCGCCGCGTCGGGTCCGATGTCGTACTGCGCAAC
>JBQTJG010000513.1:0-6438 GCA_052387355.1 Armatimonadota bacterium
CGGCCGTGGTGCCGCCCTCCTTGCGCTCGACCGGTCCCGGTCCCTGCTGCGCGAACACTTCGATGTGCTTAGGAAGACGAAGCCTGAGAGCGCGCTCTCGCTCTAACACAGATCGCGGTTGTCTCGCCATGAACTCGATCACGTCGTCCACCGTGCTGCGAAGGACGAGAAAGAAGTCTTGGTTCTCCTTGAGGTCGTTGGCCAAACCGAAGTCTTCCAAGCCGGGAGCGATTTCACCATAGAAGACCTGCGCCCCTAATCGTCTGTTGCCGCGAAGGCTGCTCGGGGGAGGGAGACCGACTTTCCGCGCCCAGGAATCCAATCCCTTGTCGGAGAGGATCTGCCTCAGGGCGCGTCGGTCGACTTCCAGAAACGGATTCCGGGAGGACTGTCCCGGCCTTCGGGGTCGTCTACTGCTGTGCATAGGACACTCGCCTCCCCAACCACACACGGCAAGAGCGTTTCCTACCTTCTCGGGTGCGCAAGCGGGAACGAACTCAGGCCAATATTGAGCGATGTTCTCGGTCTGTGTGAAGTCCCCTGCCTAATCGTGGCGTGAGGAAGCGCTGCTCCTACGTTGCAAAGGCGCGTCCCAAGGCGCCTGCGTAAGAGCCTTGCTCGATCTTGCTGTAGCCGGTTTCTCGTGTGTGGCCGCCGATCCCGTCCCACAGCGTAGCGGGCAGAACCAATCGCTCAGTCCACACCTCGCGTCTGTCGCCGTCTGTGCAGCGCCAGCAAGACGCCGGAGCAGACGTGATCGCAAACCGGCGAAGGCATGGCCCCGCATCTGGTGCAGCGCGCCGGACGCTCGTCCGGATCGCTGGGAGAGCCGGCGGTGGGGCTGGGAGATGGGAGCTTTCACCGCGGCTGCATGACGACATCCACGAGCGCCGCTTTCCGTTCGCGCGTGACATAGCGCACCGCGCGCTCGAGCACAGGCTTCAGGTCCCCCGGCTCCTCGACCGGCCCCCAGGCCTCGAGACCGTATGTGCGGGCCATCCCGGCGAAGTCCACCGGCGGATCGGCCATGGCCTGACCGATATGGGCGTTCTCGACGGACCGGCCGCGGGCGCGGGCCATCAGGACCTGGTGCTCTTCGTCGTTGTAGTACGTCCGATTGTTGAACATGACGATGAGCAGCGGAATGCGGTGGTGCGCCGCGGTCCACAGCGCGCTGGGCGTGTAAAGCAGGTCGCCGTCGGGCTGGATGTCGATGCACAGGCGCGAGCCGTTGTAGGCCAGTGCGGCGCCAATCGAATGTCCGATGCCGTAACCAACGCCCCCGCCCATGTGGGCGCCAACGTAGGGTGGCCCTGACGGCGCGGACCGCCATTCCCACAACTGTCGCGTCCAGCCGCGCAGGTTCCGGTTGACCAATACCCAGTCCTCGTCCTTGACGACCTCCCAGAGGTCCAGCGCCAGACGCGGCAGCGAGATAGGACGTTCATCGCGTGCCCGCTCGGCCGCTTCGCGCCATCCATCTCGCAGCGCGATATGCATTCGCTCGAGACGATCGCGCCGGCGGTCGCGGCGTGCCAGGGGGGCCGCATCCCCCTCACGCTCGAGCAAGTCGGCGAGCGCAGGGATCGCCAGGGAGGTATCGGCGGCGATGGGGAGATCCACGGCATGCAGCCGTCCCTGCTCCTGCACCCAGCTCCGGACCATGAAGTCGTTAAACGAGATGTGTACGATCCGCGCGTCCGGCTGGAGCGACGAACGGGCCAGGCGGGCGGTGCGGTCCGTGGTGGCGACTGCCTTCTGGATGTCGAAGACGTCGAGCGCGAGGACCACGTCGGCCTGTGGAAGGAGGTCCGCCTCGGCGCCCGTCAGGTCGAGCGGATGGGTGTTGGGGAAGTTGAAGCGGCTGCCCAGGTCGATAATCGGGAGCGCCAGGCTCTCGGCCAGCCTGACGAGCGAGGGCACCGCCGCCGGGTTGCGTCCCATGTAGTCGACGAGCACCACGGGGTGCTCCGCCTCGATCAGCCAGCGCGCGGCGACCTGGAGCGCCGCTGGGTCGGCGTTCGCGCGTGTGGGCGGGGCGTAGCGGCTGAGGTCCGGGATCGGCACCGGTCCGTCCAGCCGCTGCTCCTGCAGCGCCGCGTCGAAGCACAAGTACACCGGTCCCCGCGGCTCGGTCGTCGCGATGCGATAGCCTCGGATGAATGACTCCACGATCCCCTGCAGGCTGGCCGGCTGGTCGTCCCACTTGACGTAGTCACGGACGGCGTTGCCCTGCACGAGGGCGGTGTGGATCCAATCGATCCACGGGCGGCGGCTCTCGACGGCCATGGGGCCGGTCCCGCCCATAATGAGCACAGGCGCCCGGTCCAGCCAGGCGGTGTAGATCGCCATGGCCGCATGCAGCAGACCCACAACATTGTGCACGATGGCGGCCATAGGGCGACCCTTTGCCTTGCCATAGCCCTGGGCGACGGCCACGGCGATTTCCTCGTGGTTGCAGAGAATGATCTGCGGCATCCGGTTGCCGCCGTAGTTGACGATGGAGTCGTGAAGGCCGCGGAAGGTCGCGCCGGGGTTGAGGGCCGCGTACTCGATCTCGTAGGCCTTCATCAAGTTGACGATGATGTCCGACCCATACTCGGCACTCTGCGCCACTCGGATTCCCTCCATGCGAGGTGTGGTCGTCACGGACCGTTATGACCCCGGGGTTTCCTGATCCAAATGCTCATCCGCAGAGCCGACGGAGATCCTCGCGGGTCAGCGAGCCAATGAGCTCGCGTACGTGCCGCGACAGCGGGAGCGGGTGTCCGGCCTCCTCCGCGGCCTCGACCATCTGCGCCAGGTCCTTGTCCGGCCATGTGAGGTTGATGCGGTGCAGCTCGCGCAGGGCCCAACTGTCCCCGCTGCCCCGGAGCAGCGCGTCTCGAAGGTGCTTCGGCTCGACGCCCAAACGCTCCCCCAAGGTGAGCGCCTCGTGCGCCGCCACCACGCCCGCCCACAGAAGCAGGTTGTTGGTCAGTTTCGTCACCTGCCCCATCCCGACGCGTTCGCCGATGTGGACGATCTCCTTCCCGAAGGCCCCGAAGACGGGCCGGCAGCGATCGAAGAGCGCGGTCGGGCCGCCGACGAACACAGTGAGTGTTCCCGCCTCCGCGCCACGCCGGCCCCCGGCGACGGGCGCATCGAGCACGCCGATGCCTCGACTGGCCGCCTCCTGCGCGACCTCCTCACAGGTCGAAGGTGTCACGGTGCTGGAGATGATCAGCACAGTGCCCCGAGCAGCGGCTTCCATGACCCCGCCCACCGCCAGGGCGACCTCCTTCACCTGCGCGTCGTCCGCGACCATGACGATGACGGCGTCGCTCTTCCGGACGAGGTCCCCCACCGATGCTGCCCCCGACCCACCGACCTCAGCGAGCGCGTCCAGGCACTTTGGATCGATATCGAAGCCCCGCACGGAGAAGCCCGAACGCACCAGGTGGCGCGCCATCGGCAGGCCCATCCGTCCGAGGCCCACGACGCCCACCCGGCTGATCGCTGCGAGTTGCACTACGCGAGGCCGCCCTCGACGCGGATAGCAATGGCCCGTTCCGGCCGGAACGTGAGCCGCACGCTGTCCCCTCGTCGCATGCGCACCGAGGGGTGGACGCGCGCCCGCAGCAGCAGGTCGCCAACCGCCAGGCGGCAGTCCACGCACTCACCCAGGAAGACGGCCTGCTCGACGGTGGCCTCCCAGCCCTCGCCGGCCGCCCCACCGGTCGGTCCATCCTCGCCGTTCCGCCGTTCATGCACAGCGACGTCCTCCGGCCGGATGGAGACCAACACGTCGCTGCCCAGCGGTGCGTCGTCCGTGACCGCGCAGGTGATCGGCCCGTACGCGGTGTCGACGCGCCGCAACCCTCCATCCGCATCGCCCGCAACGCGTCCGGGCAGCAGATTCGTCGAGCCGATGAAATCCGCCACAAAGCGGTCGGCTGGGCGCTCGTAGATCTCCCGCGGCGCACCGATCTGACGGATCGAGCCCTCGTGCATCACGGCGACGATGTTGGACATGGCCAGCGCCTCCACCTGGTCGTGGGTGACGTACATCGTCGTGATCCGCAGTTCCCTGTGGAGGGCCCGGAGCTCCAACCGCATGTGCTCCCGCAGCTTGGCGTCGAGGTTGGAGAGGGGCTCGTCGAGCAGCAAGAGCTTCGGTTCGCGCACGAGCGCGCGAGCAAGCGCCAGGCGCTGCTGCTGGCCCCCGCTCAGGTTGGTCGCGGGCCGGTTCTCCAGACCCTCGAGGCGCACGGTCGCCAGCGCCTGGCGGACACGCCGCCTGACCTCAGCCTCGGAGAGACGCGCGCGCCCGGCCCGAAGCGGGAAAGCCGCGTTTTCGTACACGGTCATGTGGGGCCAGATCGCGTACGACTGGAAGACCATGCCGATGTCGCGGCGATTGGGGGGGACGAACGCGCCGCGCTGGGAGGACAAGAGGACCACGCCGCCGAGCTCGATCTCTCCCGCGTCAGGCCGCTCCAGCCCGGCGATGCAGCGCAGCGTCGTGGTTTTCCCGCACCCCGAGGGGCCCAGCAGGGTAAAGAACCGGCCTTCCGGCACCTCGAAGCTGATGTGGTCGCAGGCGACGAGGGGGCCTCGCTCGGCCCGAAAGACCTTCACCAGATCGGCGACTTTGAGCATCAGGCCTCCATCATCGTCCTTCGATGGCTAAGGCGACGGGACACCGTGGCCAGGACGAACAACGCCGCGACCAGCATCAGCCCCAGCGCGGAAAGCTCCTGCGGGTGGCCGGTGTTCCAGAGGTCGAAGATGTACACGGAGAGCACCTCTGAGCCCGGCCCCCAGAGGAAGATGCTGCTGGACAACTCGCGGATCGAGACGATGACGACGTACATCCAGCCCGCGAGCAGGCCCGGCCGAAGCAGCGGAAGGAGAATACTGACGAAAGTCCGCCACCACGACGCGCCGCTGGTCTCCGCTGCTTCCTCGAGTTCACGGTGGATCTGCAGGAGCCCCGCGGAGGACGCCCGCATGCCGTAGGGCATGTAGCGGGTGACATAGGCGATCAGCAGGATCCAGAGCGTCCCGTAGATGGGGATCGGCAGCGTGAGGTAGACCCAGATCAGCGCCACCCCCATGACCACGCCGGGGAAGATCAGCGGTAGGGTGGCCAGGTGGTCCAGCAGCCAGCGCCCCGGCAACCGTGAGCGCACTGTGATCCACGCGATCACCGAGGTCAGCAGCATGATGATCGTGGCGCTGCCCATGGAGAGCACAACGCTGTTGATGACGGCGCGTGTCGTCTTCGGGAGCCTGAGCACGAAGGCGTAGTTGTCGAGCGTGAGATTGGAGAGCGCGCTCAACGACGGCTTCATGTAGAAGGGCATCAGAGAGTTCCAGAGCAAGACGAAGGCCGGGAGGGCCACCATCACGCCGAGGTAGCCCACCATCAGTGCCGCGGTGAGGTACCGCCAGGGGCCCAGGTCGATCACGCGCGGCCGGAAGCCCTTGCCGGTGACGGTGGCGAAGCGCGAGGCCTCGCGGGTGACGCGGCCGTAGACATAGGTCCCGGCCAGAGTCAACAGCAGCAGGACCGTCGAATACGCGCCTGCCAGGCCGAAGTCCGACGGGTACCGCTTGACCGCCAGATAAATCTGGGAGGTGAACATGTGAATGCCGGCCGGGAGCCCGATGATGGCCGGCACCTCGAAGGTCTCCAGCCCCCGCAGGAACAGGAGGAAAAAGGCGCCGAGAGCCGTCGGGAGGTTGAGCCTGAGCGTCACCTGGGTGAAGGTCCTGGCCAGGCTGCTCCCCGACATGAGGGCGGCCTCCTCCAGGGCGGGGTCCATCGAGCGGAAGGCGGCCGACATCATCAGGTAGACGATCGGCGACCAGTGCAGCGCTTCGACCCAGATCATCCCTCCCATGGAGTAGATATCGAAGGGCGGCGCGGACAGGCCGAGCAAACGCGTCAGCCACTCGTTGATCAGACCGATCCTTGGGCTGAGCAAGAAGATCCAGCTCAACGTGAACAGGATCCCTGGGATGATCAGCGGGATCAGGCTGATGGCGAAGAACAGCCCTCGCAGCGGGGTGTTCGTGCGCTCCGTGATCCACGCAAGCCCCGTCCCTATGACGAAAGCCACGAGCATCGTCCCCAGCGAGAAGGTGAGGGAGTTCTGCAGGATGGGCAGCGTCGAGCGGTCGGTATAGACGCGGACGTAGTTCTGCAACGTGAAGGTGCCGGTCTGGCCCGCGCCGGTGGGCGTGAAGAAGCTCCCGTACAACAGGAAGATCAGCGGCAGCACCGTCAAGTAAGCGACGATCACTGCGGCGCCCAGCGGAAGCAGCCACTGGGCGGACGGGCGCAGCCGCCAGGGTGCCCGGAGGACGCTGACAGGCGCCGGTGCCGCCCCGGCCATCTACCTTCGGCTCTCGCGCGTCGCCGTGGTGCGGTGAAACGTCAGGAAGGAGTAT
>JBQTJG010000514.1:0-1613 GCA_052387355.1 Armatimonadota bacterium
AGAACGAACGCTTGCAGGTCCATGAGGTTCCGTCGACTGGTATCGAAATCAGGATATCACGATGTAAAGGCGGGAAAGGCCGATCCCTCCATGATTTTCATCAGGACATCACAGCATCTTGACATCTGGCGACATTCCCTTAGGCTTGTGTCATGAGAACGACCGTTCAGATCGACGACGATGTGCTAAGAGCGGCGCGCAGCCTGGCGCGTGCAGAGCGCAAGAAGCTGGGTCAGGTGATCTCCGAGTTGGCGAGAAAGGGACTGCTTCCTCAGCCCCAAGAAGCGGAGATCTCGGGGTTCCCTGTGTTCGAGGTACCCGCCGACGCCACCCCGATCACGTTCGAGATGGTCAAACAAGCCGAGGAAGGTGAGTGAAGGTTGCACTCTTGGACGTCAATGTCCTGATTGCGCTCGCCTGGCCGAACCACGTGCATCACGAGTTGAGCTTGCGGTGGTTTAAGGATCGGCAGCCGAGGGGATGGGCCACCTGTCCGGCGACACAGACCGGGTTCGTGCGCGTATCATCCAATCGGCAGATCCTGCCAAACGCCCGATCGCCCGAGGAAGCGCTACTCCTCTTGCGGCGCATCACGGCCTTGCCCTATCACGACTTCTGGACCGACGACATTGCCTTTGCGGATTCTGATCTCATAGCGCCGCCGAAGATCCAAAGTCATCGTCAGGTGAGCGACGCCCACCTACTGGCGCTCGCATTGAGCCGAGACGGGTGTTTGGCGACACTCGATCGAGGCATACGACACCTGGTGCCGGACGGTTACGCCGCGGATGAGGTCGTCTGTTCCCTGATACCGTAACAGCATGCGATCTTGCCAAAGACACGCTTTCAAGCACCCAAACGGTTTCCGCCAGCACGATGTCGTCCATACGCATCTTGGACTGCTCCAGATCGTCGCCCCGAATGACGGGTCTCAGTTACGCAGCGTAGTTATGTGACACTTATGTGACACTACACCCGCTTGATGCAACAGTGAAGCTCTTTCGGAGGGGGCAGAGCCTTAGGCGTCCGTCAATTCTCCCTGCCATAGGACCGGTAGCCGCCATCCCTTGAGCCTCCGCGCTAGATCTTCCGTCTGGCCGCCGGGTGTGATGTGGGCGATGAATACTTCGTCGGCCAGGGCCGCGACGAGCTCGGTGCGGCGCAGCGCCGATTCCTTGGTGACGCGCTTGGGCTGCTCGGTGAACGGGGAGAGGAAGAGTAGCCGACCCGCCTCGAAGGCGGCGCGGCATTCGGGCGGGATGCGCAGTCCCTCAATGGCGCGCGCAGGGCAGACGATGATCGGTTGCGTGCCACGCAGGAGGATGCGCAGGCAGTCCTTCTCGATCGGCGAGTGGAATCCGCTGATGACGGTAATGCCTCCGTCGCGTAATTGCCGGGCGGTATCGTGGGCGCGTAGGATGGCATCGCCGGGCGTGCGGGCAGAGCAGAAGAGCGCGGTCTTGCGGGCGGCCAGGAGCGCTACCGGACCGATGGGCTGGAGCGCCGACGGTGCACACACCCCCAGCCTGTCGGTCAAGGACTTCGGCCAGTGCGCGTCTCCGGGGGTGAGCTTTCTGATGCCCACCAGTCTTACTCCACAGCTTTGGGGTTCT
>JBQTJG010000515.1:0-2597 GCA_052387355.1 Armatimonadota bacterium
TGTCAGAGCTGGCGCCGCTACGCACTGAGACCGTCGTGGTGAAGACGGCGCCCAGCGCCTTCCACGGGACGAATCTCGTCAGCCACCTGGTCTTCCACAACGTCGACACGGTCATCGTCACGGGCACCGTCACCAGCGGCTGCGTGCGCGCGACAGTGGTCGACGCGTTCAGTTATGGGTTTCGAGTGGTGGTGCCGGTCGAAGGCGTATACGACCGCGGCGCCACGAGCCATAAGGTCGCGCTTTTCGACATCTACACCCGATACGGCGACGTCCTCTCGATGGCCGAGGTCATGGTCTACATGCGCACGGTGAAAGCGGGAGTCGTTCAAGATGAGTTAGAGATGCAGGCGATCTCGTCACAATCCGTGAGGGGGTAGACGGAATGAACAGGCGTTTCCTGCGGTTTGCGCTCGCGGTATGCATGGGGCTGGCCGTCCTCGTCTCAGGCATGGGCGCCTCGGCCGCGCCGGCCGGCGAGTCGGTGTTCCGCGTCTACATGGTTGGCGACGCGCGCACGCTCGATCCGGCTGTGGCGTCGGATTTCCCCACCGCCTCGAATGCGTACCTGCTGCAACTGCGCCTGGTCAGTATGGACGGCACGGGCAAAGTGTTCCCGATGGGCGCCAGGAGCTGGACGATCACGGGCGGCGGACTCGTCTATACGTTTGAGATGGATCCCCGCGCGAAGTTCCACAACGGCAAGCCTGTGACGGCCGCGGACTGGAAGTGGTCGCTCGACCGTCTGGCGCAGCCGGAGACCGGGAGCGGATCGGCGGAGGCCGTCCTCGGCGGCGTCATCGGCTATGACGCGGTGCGCAGCGGCGCTACGAGGTCACTCGCCGGCGTGCGTGTCGTCAATCCAACGACATTGCAGATTGCGCTGCGGCCCGACGGCCGGGGCGGGTTCATCAACCGCCTTACGTCGTACAACGCCTCGGTCCTGAACAGGGACGAGGTGGAAGCCGGAGGTCGCGACTGGTCTGAAAAGAGCCCTGCGGGCGCCGGCCCATTCAAACTCGTCCGGTGGGAACGCAACACCCGATTCGTGTACGCGGCGAACAAAGACTACCACCTCGGCGCGCCCAAGGTCGACACCGTCGAGATGCTGATTGTGCCGTCGGCGATCACCCGGCTCAATCTGTACGAAGCCGGGCAACTCGACATGACCGACGTGCCGCTGGCCGACTACCGCCGGATCTCAGGTGACGCCCGGTACAGCGATCAGCTCAAGGTCTTCCCGCGGGCCCAGAGTCTCTTTCTCGGTCTGAACGCGGCAGTCTACGAACCATTTCGGGACGTCCGGGTCCGCCGCGCGGTCACACACGCGATCGATCGCGAGCGGATCGCGCGAACCGTGTTCTTCGGTTTCTATACGCCCGCGTACGGCATCACACCGCCTCAAGTGCCGGGAGTCGATGCGAACCAGAGGACGCTGCCTTACAATCCCGACACGGCAAAGCGGCTGCTGGCCGAGTCAGGGTTTGCCGGCCGGATGCCGCCTCTGGACATGGCGGTGAACCCCGCCGCGCCTGACTACCAGATGGCCGCCGAGGCGATCGCGGCGATGCTCAAGGACGTGCTCGGCATCGAGGTGCGCCTCCAGCGGCAGGAGTTCGCCGCGTACCGGGCCGCCCTCAACCGGCGCAACGTGTTCCCGTCGTTCATGCAGGGCTGGTCCGCCGCGTATCTGGACTTCGGATACTACCTGGATCTGCTGCTTGACGGCCGTAGCGGCTTGAACTTCGCCAACTACCGGAATACGGAGTTTGACCGTTTTGTCGACCAGGCCAACACTGCTCGAAGCGAGGCCGACCGCGAGGGCCACTACCGGCAGGCAGAGCAGATTGCCATGAACGATGCGGCCCTGGTGCCCGTCGTGTTCACGCGATGGGCGATGCTGGTGAAGCCCTACGTGCGCGGGTTCGACGGATCGCCGCTCTCGCTCGGCTGGACAGATCTCACGAGGGTCGAGGTCCGCCGCTAGGGAGACCGGCGGGAGGGACACGGCGTCGGTCTACAGCGGCGCAGCTCCTTGCGCGAGTCCTTGAAGGGGGCGGAGAGAATGAACGGACAGCGCGTGCTGTGCGCGCTCGCGGGGTTGATAGGGCTGGTCGGGCTCGCCTCCGGTATCGGCGCCCTCGCGGCGCCCGGCGGCGAATCGGTCTTTCGGATCTACATGGTCGGCGACGCCCGCACGCTCGACCCCGCGGTAGCCGCGGACTTTCCCTCGGCGTCGAACTCGTTCCTCCTCCATCTTCGTCTTGTCACCATGGACGGGGCGGGCAGGGTGCATCCCATGGGCGCCCGGAGCTGGGCCGTGACCGGCGGGGGACTGGTGTACACGTTTGACCTGGACCCCCGCGCGAAGTTCCACAACGGCAAGCCGGTGACCGCCGCCGACTGGAAGTGGTCGCTGGATCGCCTGGTGCTGCCGGAGACCGGGAGCGGCGCCGCCCAGGCGGTCCTGGGAGGGGTCGTGGGCTTCGACGCGGTGCGCAGCGGCGCCACGAGGTCGCTCGCCGGCATCCGGGTCGTGAATCCGACCACGCTGCAGATTGCGCTAGCGCCTGACGGACGAGGCGGGTTCATCAACC